>SYAP01000162.1 GCA_005787565.1 Verrucomicrobiaceae bacterium
CGTCGATGACCTTGATGCCGTTGGCTTCGCCGCGGAGTTCCTGGCGGCGGGCGACGCCTTCGAAGGTGGCGAGGCCGTTGCGGATTTCATTTTCCGTTAGGCCGGCGAAGGAGGCGGCGGCGGCGGCCATGGCGGCGTTGCGGACGTTGAACTCGCCGGTCATGAGGATGGTGTAGGGGACGCCGTTGAGGTGGAAGGAGGTGTGGTCGGGTTGGTAGTCGGCGTGGGTGATGCGGAGGGTGCAGTTTTCACCGAAGCCGACGGTGGTGATGGGGCAGGGGGCTGCGGTGGCGACGTCGAGGCAGTTTGGTTCGTCGCCATTGATGTAGGCGATGCCGGAGCGGGGGACGATATTGAGGAGGCGGCGGAAGGTGAGTTTGATGGCGTCGAGGTTTTCGTAGATGTCGGCGTGGTCGAATTCGACGTTGTTGATGACGACGCACTCGGGGAGGTAGTGGAGGAATTTGGAGCGTTTGTCGAAGAAGGCGGTGTCGTATTCATCGCCTTCGAGGACGTTGAAGGGGGAGTCGGTGAAGGATGCGCCGCGGCCGAGGTTTTTGGGGAGGCCGCCGATCATGAATCCGGGGTTGCGGCCGGCGTTTTGGAGGATCCATGCGAGCATGGAGGAGGTGGTGGTTTTGCCGTGGGTGCCGGAGACGACGTAGTTGCGTTTGCCGCGAAGGAAGTGCTCCTTCATGACTTCGGGGAGGGAGTGGTAGAGGAGTTTGCGGTCGAGTGCGGCTTCGGCTTCGGGGTTTCCGCGGGAGATGGCGTTTCCGATGACGACGACATCGGCGGTGGGCGGGATGTTTTCCTCGCGGTATCCTTCGGCGATGGTGATGCCCTGGTTGCGGAGGAAGTCCGACATGGGCGGGTAGACGTTGGCATCGGATCCGGTGACGGTGAAGCCGCGTTGTTTCATGGCGGAGGCGACGGCGCCCATGGCGGTGCCGCAGATGCCGGTGAAGTGGAAGTGGGTTTTATCGGACATGATGCGAGGAGACGAGGGCACGTTGGAAGGGGAGGGGGCCGGGATGGTTTCCGGTTAGAATCCGGGGGCGGCGACGGTGGCGTTCTCACGTTCCTCGACGCGGCGGCGGAGGATGCGGTCGGCGATTTCGGTGACCATTTCGGAAAGGAGGAGCCAGAGGTGTGAGCCCTGGCGGTAGTCAGCGGGGGCGATGTGTTTGACGCGTCCGGCGTGGGTGCAGAGCTGATAGCATTTGCGGAAGGAGCGTCCGGTGGGGTCCTCGGGGTTGTAGACGGCGATGCCGTGGCCGCCGTTGCGGTTCATGACGGTGAAGCAGGGGACGTCGGTGGGGCCGTCGCCGACGTAGACCATGTTGTCGAAGGGGATGGGGCGTTGGTCGGCGGGCATGTGATCGTTGACGTCCTGGTCGTAGCGGAGCATGCCTTTGTTGATGCGGAACAGGAACTGGGTTTTGGTGGTGTGGGAGATGACGCGTTTGGGGAAGCTGATGCGGCCTTCGGCGTCTTCACCGAATTCGCAGCCGAACATGGATTTGACGTGAGGTTTGAGGCGTGAGCCATCGAGGAGGGCTTTGAGGCCGGAGGAGATGATGTAGTGTTCGACTTTGATGCCGGCGGCTTCGTGTTCGGGGCGAAGGGAGGCTTTGGGGAGTTCGTCGAAGAGTTCCGGGAGGCCGGGGAAGAAGCGGAGGCCTGCGCCGAGTTCGGTGAGTTTGGAGTTGGTGACGTTGTCCATGCCGAGGTAGTCGAGGAGGCATTTCATGTAGGCGAGTTCGCCGTCCCATTTCTGGTCATGGACGAGGGAGTTGCATTTTTTCCAGAACTGAGCGGGGTCGATGCCGAACTCGGGGAAGAGCACGTCGTCCTGCATGTAGCGCGGGCTGAGCGTTTGGTCGTAGTCGTAAACCAAGGCGATGGTGTTCTGTGGAGCGGCCATGAGTGCGGGGCAGGGAACCAGTGGAAGGGGCTTGCGACAAGGCGGAAATCCGGGCGGCGGGGCAATCTCCTTGCCATGGGGGTGGTGGAGGTTAGCGTTTCGGCACGATGAAAATCCATTCCGCCCTTGCGTTGGCTTCCGGTGTTTTGTTTTCGAGCTTTTTGACGGCAACGGCCGAGGAGAAGCCGCTGAAGGTGATGTTGATCACGGGCGGGTGCTGCCATGATTATGCGACGCAGAAGGAGATCCTGAAGAAGGGGATCGAGGCACGGGCGAACATTGTGGTGGATCAGATTCACGTGCCGGACGGGAGCACGCGGCCGAATTTGCCGATTTACGGGAATCCGGATTATGCGGCGGGATATGACTTGGTGATCCATGATGAGTGTGCGGCGGACATCAAGGATGAGGCGGTGGTGCGCGGGGTGTTGAAGCCGCATGTGGACGGGATGCCGGGAGTGAATCTACATTGCGCGATGCACAGTTACCGGACGGGCAATCACGGGAAGAAGGTTGAGGTTTTGGGGACCGTCGAGTCGCTTTGGTTTGAGTATCTGGGTTTGCAGTCGAGCGGGCATGGTCCGCAGAAGCCGATTGATATCACTTATACCGATCGCAATCATCCGGTGACGAAGGGTTTGGAGAACTGGACGACGATCAACGAGGAGTTGTATAACAATGTGCGTTTGTTCGACAACGCTAAGGTTTTGGCTTCGGGCAAGCAGGGTGATGCTGAGGCGGTGGTGGTTTGGACGAATTCCTATGGTGAGAAGAAGACGCGTGTTTTCAATACGACGATCGGGCATAACAACGCAACGGTTGAGGATGCGCGGTATCTGGATCTGGTGACGAAGGGTGTGCTTTGGGCCGCCGGGAAGCTGGATGAGGAAGGTCGCCCGCTGCCCGGGTTCGGTCGTCCGAAGCCTTGAGGGGGATTGTTAGATGAGGGCTTGGGTTCGTTGGTGGACTCAGGCCTACGTTGGGGGCGAGTGGGTGATGGAGGGGTGAGGCTTTGCTGGTTCGAGGGTTGAGAGTGCGTGGTTGGAGGGGCTACGGGCAGGATGCCCGAGCCACGGTTGAGGCGCGGTGGGTTCAGGTTCGCTTGTTGCGGGTCCAGCGTGAGGTGTTGGGATGGAGGAGGATCTCGGCGGGGTGGTTTTGAAGTTGCTGGGTGGTGATGAGGTGTTCGAGGAGGACGAGGGAAGCGACGGCATCGAAGAGGGCATCGTGCCATAAGCGGGTGGGGACGAGGGTGCGGATTTTTTCCGTTAGCCCGAGGTTTTCGCAGAGTGATCCGAGTGAGTGGTCCGGCGCATCGGGCCATGCGGCGCGGGCGAGCCAGAGGGTGTCGACCCATGGGCCGAAGCGGTGGCCGGGGAAGCTGCGGAGGAAGCGTTTTTCGGTTCCTTTTCCGTGGGCGACGACCCAGGAGTTGCCGAGTTTTTGGGAGAGTTCGGGCCAGAGGGAGAGGAGGGTGGGGGCGTTGGCGAGGTCGGCGCGGGTGATGCCGTGGATTTTGGACGCGGACCAGTGGATTTCCCGATCGACGTGGAGGTAGGTGACCCAAGGGTCGGAGTGACCGGTGTTGATCGACCAGTTGGCGAGGCCGATTTGGACAGGTGCGTCCGTTTCACCGCGAGTTGCGCCGGCGGACTCGAAGTCGATGGCGCAGAAGTGGATGTCGCGGATGTGGGTCATGCGGGTGAGTTGAGATGTGGGTGGGGGTGTGGGCAAGGGTTTAGCGAGGAAAGTGGGTGAGGCACCTACGCGATCATGGCATGAGGGACTGCTTGTGGGGGGCGGGTCAGGAGGGCAGTCTGCGCGGCGTAAGGGATAGCACATCAGCCCCCCAAAGGGCCCAAGGGCGTCGTCACAAGGGAGACGGCGCCCTTGGTTTGTACGGGAGCCGGGTGTGACGGATGGGATGGATGGGATGGATGATCGCGGCTCAGTCTGGGATCATTTCCTTGGCGACGCGGTCGAGGACTCCGTTGACGAAGCGGTGGGAATCCGAGGTGCCGAATCGTTTGGCCAGTTCGATGGCTTCGTTGATGGCGACTTTCGGCGGGGTTTCCGCGAACATCATTTCGCAGGTGCCAAGGCGGAGGACGGCGCGGTCGACGGGGTCGACACGTTCCGGGGCGTAGTTGTCGACGACGCGGGCGAGGATTTCATCGATGGCTTCCTTGTGGAGGAGGACTTCGTCGACAAGTTGGTCGGCGCGGAGGCGGAGGGCACGGAGTTCGGCTTTGGAGTCGCGGAGGCGTGCGAGGTCTGCCTGTTCGGGGAATTTTTCGGGGTCTTCGACCATCCGGAGGCGGTCGGAGATGCGTTGGAGGCGGCGGAGGGATGCGGAGATGGGTTCTAACTGACCGCGGAGGGAGGGGAAGTCTTCGATGCCTTGGAGGAAGCGGAGGCGGGAGAGTTGGAGGTCGCGATCGATTTTGAAGAGGGATTGGAGTGCGGCGCTGAAGGAGTCTGCGACGGAGGCGTCGTCATCGTCTTTGGGGAGGCGTTGGAGTTTGCTGAAGGCGGTGCTCCATCCGGATTCGAGTTGGGTGATGCGCGCGAGTTCGAGTTTGAGCGACTCGGCTTTGGGCCAAGCGGAGAGGAAGGCGTCTGCGGTGGCGGATCGTTCGATGAATTCGACGAGGCGGCCTTCGCGACCGTGTGCGAGGTGGTGGACGGTGCGGAATGTGGCGAGTTCGAGGGCGCGGCGGTCGGATTCCGTGATGAAATCCCAGAACGGTTCCCTGAGGCTGGCGGGGTCTGCGCCACCTTCGAGGTCCGCGCAGTAGAGGAACTGGACCGCCGCTTCGCGGATGTGGCGGCGGCTAGGCATTGCGGGAGTGGGAGCGGGTCGGGTTTTTCGGCATCGAGCGGTCGAGTTCCTGGAAGATATCGATCATGGCGGCGGCGGCGCGAGCTGCTTCTTTTCCGCGGTTGAGGTTGGCGCCGATGCAGCGTGCGTAGGCTTGTTTTTCGTCATCGACGAGGAGGACTTCGTGGATGATAGGGCGTCCGAATTGGACGGAGAGGTTCATGAGCGCGGTGGTGACGGCTTGTGCGACGAGGTCGGCGTGTTGGGTGGCACCGCGGAGGATGAGTCCTAGGGCGATGACGCAGACGGGGGCTTCGCGGTCGAGGACGGAGGAGACGGCGACGGGGATTTCGAAGGCACCGGGTACTCGGACCAAGTCGACGCGGGCTTGGGGGACGAGTTCGGCGAGTTCCTCGACGGCGTTGTCGACGAGGGCATCGGTGTATTGTTCGTTGTATTTCGACGCTACAATGCAGACCCGGACGCGGGGTCCGATGATGCGGGGCTTGGGTGGTAGCGCAGACGACATGAAGGCGATATGGGGGGCACCTGCCAAAATGTCAACCGGTGGATGGTGTTCCGGGATTGGTTGAACCAGCGGAATTCGACAAATCGGGAAATACCCTTGCCGAAACGGGGTGAAGTTCCCACGCTTTTCCCGCTCTTCGCCTCACTGAGCACCGGGATAATCCGGGGGGAGAATTCCGGAAGCCGGTGGGGCGGAGGGCATTTTTTTGTTTCATGTTTCGAAGATGGGCTCCGAGGAGTCGCTGTCTTCCCTGAGCTGGCGTTCCCAGATGAAGCGGCGGAAGAGGACCTTGACGGCGGCGGTGAGCGGGACGGCGAGCAGGGCTCCAACAAATCCGCCTAACAGGAGTGACCAGAAGAGCATGGAGAAGATGACGGTCATGGGGTGGAGACCGACGGAATCTCCGACAATTTTCGGGGCGGTGATGAGGGAGTTGATTTGTTGGACGATGACGAAGATGGCGATGACGCCGCCGACGTATGGCCATGGATCAAGGCCGAAGGGAGCGGCACCTTTGGCGTGGAGGTAGCCGATGATGCAGGCGGGGATGAGGCAGAGGATGTTTCCGATGTAGGGGATGACGCCGAGGATGGCCATGAAGATGCCGATGAGGAATCCGTAGGGGAGGTCGTAGATTTCTAGGGCGATGCCGACGAGTAGTCCGTCGATCATGGCGACGAGGACCTGGCCGCGGAAGAAGGAGATGAGGTAGCCGTTGATTTCCTGGAGTGTGGAGACGAGTTCGGTTTTGAAGCGTGAGGCTTTGAGGGGGACGTAGTAGTGCCAGTGCTTGCGGATGGCGGCGGAGTCCTTGAGGAAGAAGAACAGATAGACCGGGACCATGATCATGCCGATGATGAGGCCGAAGAATCCGAAGATTTTGGTGGAGCCAGCGGTGACCCATTGGCGTCCTGTTTTGAGGATTTCGCCTTTGTATTCGAAGAGCATTCGACCGACGCGGGTGCGCCAGAAGAATTCGAGTGATTCGGGTTCGGGGGCAGTGCCACCGGCGTATGCGATGGGTTCTCCTGCGTCGGTTATTTCTGTTAGGGACCAGCCGATGGGTCCGGTTTGGTGGCGTTTACGGAGATCGTGAAGGGCGCGGGCGAGGGTAGGGCCGAGGTGTTGGGTGTCGTCCGTCGGGGTGGAGGGATCAGGTGAGGCTTCGGTGGGTGGGGCTGTGACCGGGGGAGGTGTTAGATCGTTGGGGGGGGCGGGAGAGTTTTCCGGGTTGGTGTTGGTGGTGGCAATTTTGACGGCGGGTTTCAGGAAATCGGCGACGGCTTCGCGGCCGCGGTGGATGCCGGGGAGGATGGCTGCGACGAGGAGGGTGATCGCGATGAGCATCGCGATGAAGACGGTGACGACGGCCCAGAGGCGGGAGAGGCCGCGCTTTTCCAGCAAGCGGACGACTGGGTCTAACAGGTAGGCGACGATGCCTGCGACGATGAGGGGGATGAGGACGGGTTGGAGGACACCGAAGATTTTTCCAACGAGCCAGACGAAGCCGACGAGTAGGGCACCGAGAACCAGGATGGAGACGCCGGTGGCTGCGTTCCAGAGGGTCTTTTGTTGGAAGCGGGTGGGGTATCGCATGGCTTGGGCGCGGATGGTTTTAGCATCCGGTGTGGGCGGTTTCAGATTGTTAGCGAATAAAAGTTAGATGGTCAGAGGCGGGGATTCGTTCAGTCTGGTTTTACAACAAACTGACTGTGAATAACAAACATCACCGCCTCTGTGCGGAAAACCGTAAAGTGATCGCCAACA
>SYAP01000163.1 GCA_005787565.1 Verrucomicrobiaceae bacterium
TCCCCGTCACCACCCCCACCACCGGCCGCTCAGCTCCCACCAACAACACCAAAACCACGGCCATCGCCGCCACAAACAGTGGATGACGCCTCACAAACCACGCCACCCACCCGTCCATAAACCATTAGGCTAAACCCCAATCATGCAGCTTGTGCCGCGCGTTCGCAGAATGCCGCGTCTCCGGAAACTGCTCCACCACCTGCTGCAAAATCGAAGCCGCCGAAGCCCGGTCACCCATGTGCTCGTCATACAACTCCGCCAACCGGAAAAGGAAATACGCCGCATCATTCACCTGCCACTCCTGACCCTCCAACGCCCCCCGGATCGTCTGGATCGCCGCCAACGGCTGCTCCAGGTTGTCCTTCTGGATCTTCGCAATCTCAACCCACGGCAACCGGTTCAGCGGATCCGCCGCCGCCGCCAACTTGAACGCCGCGATCGCCCCCTCGTAATCCCCCTGCGCCACCAACGACCGCGCATCATGCATCGGATCCCTCTCCACCATCTCCGCACTGTCATACACCGCATGCGTGAACCGGTGCGCGATCGCCGGCAAAACCTGGAAAACAAACAAAATCCCCACCAACCCCGCACTCAAAAACGTCAGCAAAATCCCGTTGAACGTCTTCTCCCCCTCGATCGTCTCCTTCCGCGACTCCAACTTCGGCAACTGCTCCTCATACTCCTCCGAATCCTCACTGTTCTCTAACACCGCAAGCTGCTTGTTGATCTCCTCAAGCTCCTTCCCGGACTTCGAATAAAACGTCCATGCGACCCCTACCAACACGGCAAGCAACAAATATCCAACCCATTTCATATCTGCCGCAAGACTCTCACCCCCCGCACCTCCCTGAAAAGCAAAAACCTTCCGCAATTTCAAACCCGCCGCGCATTCCGGCCCTCATCAATCAACTTCCAGAAATGCTTCGACTCCGCCAACGCCTCATCCTCCGCCAACGGCATCTTCGAACGGAACAAGAAGTCCGAAAACGTCCCCTTGTGCAACACCCGGTGCACCACCACCGCCCCATCCTTCACCTCGAAATAAAACCGGTAATCCTTCGCCCGAAACCGATAGAGCATCTTCCCCTCACGCTCAATCTTCCCGAACCGATCCCCATCCAACTGATCCAGATCCTTCTCCGAAACCTTGAACTCATCCAACAACTCCAACTGCTCAAGCGTACCCAACCGCGAAATCTCCGCAGCACTGATTTCATTGAAAACGATCTGGAACACCCCCCCACCCTAACTGCCACTCCCACCTCAGGAAAGCCGAAATCCGCCAACCTCCTCGGAGTGGAAACTCCACCCCCATTTTCCAATCACACACAAGTTGCAAGAACCGCCACTCCACGTATCCTCCCCGCATGGTCACAGACACCCTAACCCTCGCCGCCCAACAGGGATTCTTCGGTTTCTCCATCACCGGCATCCTCATCATCGCGGCCACCATGCTCGCCAGCTTCATCATCAGCGGCACCCTCAAACGCCGCTTCAACGAGTATTCCCACATCCCCATCCGCCTCACCGGCGCCCAAGTCGCGGAAACCATGCTCCACCAAAACGGCATCACCGACGTCCGCGTCATCAGCACACCAGGCCAACTCACCGACCACTACGACCCGACGAACAAAACCGTCAACCTCAGTGAGTCCGTCTACGCCATGAACTCCGTCGCCGCCGCCGCCGTCGCCGCCCACGAATGCGGCCACGCCATCCAGCACCAAAAAGCCTACCGCTGGCTCACCCTCCGCTCCAAGATGGTCCCCGCCGTCAGCCTCGCCAGCAACCTCCTCAACTACCTCATGATGCTCAGCATCTTCGGCCTGTTCTTCCTCGGACCCACCACCATCTGGATCTACGTCGCACTCCTCGGCATCACCGCCCTCTTCTCCCTCGTCACCCTCCCCGTCGAGTTCGACGCCAGCCGCCGCGCCCTCGTCTGGCTCGAATCCAGCGGCCTCGCCGCCTCCATGGAACACGAAAAAGCCAAAAACGCCCTCTTCTGGGCCGCCATGACCTACGTCGCAGGCGCCATCGGCTCCGTCGCCATGCTCCTCTACTACGTCATGCAAGCCCTCGGCTCACGCGACGAATAACCCCACCTCACCCCATCTTCCCATAACCAAGGCCGGATGCCCAACAGCATCCGGCCTTCTCATTTCCACCCCTCAAACCTTCCGCAAAACCCCCGTCGAATCCCCGAACCGCCTCTCCTTCACCCCAAACTCCTCCAGCATCCGCAGGTAAAGATTCGCCATCGGCACATTCTCGCCAAGCTCCACATGCCGCCCCGGCTTGAAAGCCCCACCCCCATGCCCGGCCACCACAATCGGCAAATCATCATGATTGTGCCGGTTCCCGTCCGAAATACAGCCCCCGTATACAATCATCGAATTGTGCAACAGGCTCTTCCCATCCACATCCTCCGTCGCCTTCAGCCGATCCAGAAAATACGCCAGCTGCTCCATGTAAAACCGGTCGATCTTCGCGATCTTCTCCAAATTGTCCTGCTTCCCCTGATGGTGCGAAATGTTGTGATGCCCATCCGAAACCCCAATCTCCTTGAAGCTCCGGTTGCTCCCGTCATGCGCCATCAGGAACGTTGAAATCCGCGTCGAATCCGTTTTGAACGCCAACACCATCATGTCGAACATCAACCGCAAATGCTCCTGATAATTCGCCGGCTCACCCTTCGGCGCACCCACCCCCGGATCCGGCGGCAATCCCATCGCCTCGATCTTCTCGATCTGCTTCTCAATCTCCCGCACCCCCGTTAGATACTCGTCCAGCTTGTGCTGGTCCGTCCGCCCCAAATGCCGGTGCAACGCCTTCGCATCCGCCTCAATGAAATCCAACATCGACCGCTTCGTCGCCTGCCGCATCCCGATGCTCTTCGCCCGCTCCCGCACATCCCCAGCCCCGAACAACCGCTCAAACACCGCTCGCGGCTTCGATTCCGGCGTCATCGGCTGGTTCTCCGACCTCCACGACAAATTGAACTGATACGCACACGAATACCCGGAATCACAATGCCCCGACTTCCGCACCCCGTCCGCAGACAACTCCAACGACGGCAAACGCGTCAAATTCTGCACCGCACGCGCCGCAACCTGATCGATCGAAACCCCCAGATTGATGTCCGATCCCGCCGTCTTCCGCGCCCGCGCACTCGTCAAAAACGTCGCCGTCCCCCGCGCATGATCCCCCGGACCATCCCCACCCGCCGCCGCAAACTGCTGCTCGAATCCCGTGAAAATCTGGAAATCCTTCCGGTGCCGCTCCATCGGCTCAAACGTCGATCCCATCTTGTAGGACGCCGTCGTCCCGTTCGGCCGCCAATGCGACATATTCACACCGTTCGGAATATAAAGATACGCCATCCGCAACGGCGCTCCACTCTCCGTAGTCGCCAACGCCCGGCTCACCCCCTGCGCCATCAACGGCCGAAAAGCCTCCAACGCAGGCAAACTCACCGCCGCGCCAAGGCCACGCAGAAATCCGCGGCGATTCGAAATTCCAATAGGTGCATTCATGACAGGATCTGGGATTAGCTCAAATTACCCTCAATGGGCAGCATTTTTATCAATCATCGCCCCGCCTCTTCTGGAACGGAGCACTCTCAACAATACCGTAAATCAACTCGCGCAACTTGCCATCATTCTCCTCCAACCGCTCCACCAGCAGATCGATCGTCGTCGCATCATAATACTCCATCCCCCGCCCGATCGCATACGTCAGCAGCTTCTCCGACAAACACCGGTAAAAATCCACCTGCCGCTTGTCCGCCAGAATCTCCTTCAACTGCGCCACATCCGTAAACTTCTCCCCCGTCAGCAACTGCCCCCCAGCATCGATCTTCTTACCATGCTCCGTCGCTCGGAACTGCCCAAGAGCATTGAAATTCTCCAACCCCAACCCGATCGGATCCATCCGCTGGTGGCACCCGCGGCAATCCGGATTCTTCCGGTGAATCTCCATCATCTCCCGCATCGTCGGCTCACCCCCCGTCGCCTCCGCCGCCTCCTCCAGCGGCGGCACATCCGGCGGTGCCGGCGGCGCGGGCGTCCCTAACAAATTATCCAACACAAACAAACCACGCTTCACCGGCGATGTCCGCGTCGGATTCGAACTCACCATCAACACCGTCCCCTGCGTCAACAACCCACCGCGCTCCGGATGCTCCGTCAAATCCACCGCACGGAACTCCTCACCCTCCACCCCCTCAATCCCGTAAAACCCCGCCAATCGCTCGTTCAAAAAACTATACCGCGCCGAAATCAACTCCTCCGCCGGCCGATCCTTCCGCAGCACGAAATCAAACAACATCTCCGTCTCCCGCTTCATGTCCGCCCGCAACCGCACGTCAAACACCCGCGCCGCCTCACGATTCGTCCTCAACCCCAGAATATCCTTCGCACTCACCGGCAACGTCTCCAGATCCCGCGCCTGCAACCACTGCCCCGTGAAATTCTCCACCAGCCTGTTAGAACGCGGATCCGCCAGCATCCGGTCCACCTGCGCGCGCAAATTCGCCCGCAACTTGTTGTTGAACGCCAAACTCAGCAACTCGTCATCCGGCACCGATCCCCACAGGAAAAACGACAACCTCGCCGCCACCGAATACTCATCCAACGGCACCACCTTCCCCGGATTGTTAGGCTCCGGCTGGATCTCCACCCGGAACAAAAACCTCGGCGATGCCAAACACGTCGCGATCGCCTGCTTGATCCCGTCCTGAAACGTCTTCCCCGGCTGCCGGTCCACCTCATCCACCATCTTCACCAACCGGTTGATCGTCACATCATCCAACGGCTTCCGGAACGCCCGGCTCACGAAACTCCGCATGATCTTCCGCGCATAAACCTCACGCGCCCGGTCATCCTCCGGCGGCGGACCATCCACCAGAATCATCCGGTACCCCTTCCCATACTCCCGCTCCTTGCCGCCCAGCGGACCCTGCACAATCACCCGGTGCAACGTGAAAAACAACTCCTCCTCCCCCTCCGCAGGCGCCCGCGCCGGACTCAGCGCGATCTCAAACTCCTGCCTCCCCTTCTTCAACGGCACCTTCCCCGTTAGATCGATCACCCGCCGCTGGTCCCACCCCAACGAAACCTCCCCCACCTTCCCCCCGCCCGCCTTCACCAGCAGATTCGCCTCATGCACCGTCGCCTCGCTCGCCCCCTTGATCGCATACTCCACCGTCACCTGATACTCCCCGTCCCACCGGATCTCCTGCGCCACCTTCACCGACTGCTTCCGGTCAAACGCCAGCCACTTCCCCGTCGTCTTCGCATCCCCCGCCGCCACAAATTTGCCCCCATCGATATCCACCCGCGGCACCTGCGCCGCCGCACCCTCCGGCAACGCCAGATCCACCACCTCCTCCGCCGCCGCGATATACTTCTCCATCAACAATGGCGAAATCGAAAGCACATCCCCAATGTTATCAAACCCATACCCAGTATCATCCGCCGGAAACACCTCCTTCGTGTCATACTCCACACCTAACAAGTCAAACACCGCATTCTGATACTCCGTCCGGTTCAACCGCCGGATCGTCACCCGCCCCGGATCCGGACTCGCCGGATCCAGCTTGAAAACCTCCCGCTCGATCCACGTCTGCAACGTCCGCTTCTCCTCCGCCGACAACTGATCCTCATCAAACGGCGGCATCACCTGGCTCCGCACATTCCGCCAGATCGCCATCCAGTGCTCCCGATCCTCCAAATGCTTCGAAAGATCCTTGAACCGATCCATCGAAAACTTCCCCTTCGAAATCCCCTCCCCGTGGCAATCAAAACAATACCTCTCCAAAATCGGCTGGATATCCTTCTCATAAGACACCGGATCCCCCACCGCCACCATTGGCCCCATCGCCAACAGCGCCAGCATCACTCCCATTCGTCTCGCCCGATGTTTCATGCAACGACTACAGAATCCCCAAATCCCCTCCCGTCAACCGAAAGCCACCACACCCACCCCAATCCCAATTTGACGCCCCCCTCCTAACGGGTAACTTCACCCATGAGCGAACCATCAAAACCCGCCTTCAGCATCCCCGCGATCCTCGCCGTCATCGCAGCCATCGCCAGCTTCTTCCAAGGTGCCACCTTCGGCCTCCTCCTCGCCGTCGCCGCCATCCTCCTCGGCAGCCTCGGCATCCTCCTCTCGCTCTCCGTCCGCAAACGCGGCGGCATCGTCAGCACCTTCTCCGTCCTCGCAGGCCTCCTCGGCATCATCGCCGCCATCATCAAAGCCATGCTCTACCTCTTCGGCTGAACCTTCTAACAAACCCCTCAGCTCCCCCAGTTCCACCGCTCGCTGTGCCACAAATCCCCCTCGCCCATCGGCACAATCTGCCCCAACCCCGGCCACGGCACGTGGAAACCATAACACCGCGTCCGCTCCGCAGCCGCCTTCGCAAACACCTTCTTCCGCGTATCCACCGACTGCACCGGATCGTGATCAAACGCGATCGTCCAGTTCGGATTGTGATACATGAACCCATGGTGATGCGACAAATCCATGATGTGCAACAACGACTCCTTCCCTGACCGGATCCGGAAAATCGCATGACCCGCCGTATGCCCCGGCGCCGCCTCGATCGTCACCGCTCCCCCAAACAACGAATCCCCGGCCTTCAACGGCTTGCTCAACCCGCTCAAAATCTCGAACTGCTCCCGCACCGACCGGATCAGCCCCGGCAACTCATCCTTGTTCCGCTTCGACTTCGAGAAATCCGGCTCCTTCTCATGCCAGAACGCCTTCTCCTCCGGCAGAAAATGAAACGCCGCATTCGGAAACATCGGCTTCCCGTCTCTAACAAAACCCGCCAGGTGATCCACATGCGAGTGGCTCAAAAACCCAGCCGTCACCATCTCCGGCGCAATCCCGATCTGCCGCAAACCCTCCGCCATCCACGCGAAATTCGGATTCGGATGCTGCCCGAACCCAGCATCGAAAATCACAATCTCCTTCCCGATCCGCACCACCAGAATGTTGATGTAAAGCGGGATCCCATCCAACCGCTCACCATGCACCTCCAACCACTCCTGCATCGCCGGACGATCCTCCTCCGGATGCATCAGCTTCAATGGATCCCGGAACAACATGTGCCCATCACTCACCGACCACGCATCCAGCTCACCGATCTTGAAATGATAAACCAGCGGATTTCGAACAACCTCAACCTCCTTACCCCCCTCCGGCGCCGCCTGCACACTCCCCCGCCCCGCCGCCAAAGTGCCCGCCGCCGCCATCACGCCGCCAAGAAACGCGCGACGTCCGATCTCCGATGCCTTTTGTGAGGATTGCGATGATTGGGAAGGTGTTGCCATAGGCCTCCCCATACGCCCCGCACAGGTGGATGTTTTCGCCAAACCACCAACAATCCACCACCCTCACTCCTTCCGCTTCAACAACGGAAACAACACCACATCCCGGATCGTCGGCGCACCCGTCAGCATCATCACCAACCGGTCGATCCCGATCCCGATCCCACCCGCTGGCGGCATCCCGTGCTCCAGCGTCTCGATGAAATCATAATCCACCTTCTGCTCCTCCTCACCCCCCGCCTGATGCTCCAAACGCGCACGCTGCACATCCGGATCATTCAACTCCGAATACCCCGGCGAAATCTCCTGCCCGTTGATGATCAGCTCATAAACCTCAACCGTCCGCCCGCCCGGCGTCACCTTCGCCAGCGGCACCAGCTCGCTCGCCACCCGCGTCACAAAACACGGATCAAACGTCTTCTCCTCCACCAGCTTCTCGAACACCTGCTGCACCACCTCGTAATCCTCCATCGCCTCCGAAATCTGCACCCCCAGCGCCTCACACTTCGCACGCCGCTCCTCAGGCGTGATCTCGAAGAAATCATCACCCGCCACTCCCATGATCAGATCATGATAATTCGCCCGACGCCACGGCCTTGTTAGATCGATCGTCCGCGTCACATTCCCATCCTCATCCTTGTGCTCGATCTTCAGCGTCCCGATGAACTTCTCCGCCAAATGGCACGTCATCTCCTCCACCAGATTCGCCATCTCCTCGAAATCCGAAAACGCCCAATACGCCTCCAACATCGTGAACTCCGGATTGTGCCGCCGCGAAATCCCCTCGTTCCGGAAATTCCGGTTCAACTCGAAAATCTTCGTAAACCCGCCCACCAGCAACCGCTTCAAAAACAACTCCGGCGCGATCCGCAACGTCAACGGCATCCCCAACGCATTGTGATACGTCTCGAACGGCCGCGCCGCCGCCCCACCCGCCACATCCTGCAACATCGGCGTCTCCACCTCCAAAAACCCACGATCCTGCAAAAACCGCCGGATCTCCGCCAACATTTGCGACCGCGTCACAAACAACGCCGCACTCTCAGGATTCCCCATCAAATCCAAATGCCGCTTCCGATACTTCGTCTCCCGATCGGAAAGCCCGTGGAATTTGTCTGGCATCGGCCGCAACGCCTTCGAGAGAACCGTAAACGTCTCCACCTTCACCGTCGGCTCACCCGTCCTTGTTAGAAACGTCTCACCCTCAATCCCGATCCAATCCCCCCGGTCCAAACACTTCCACGCCGCCGCCAACGTCTCATCCAACCCCTTCGGAGCCAAATACCCCTGGATCGATCCATGAACATCGCCCAACTGGAAAAACACCGACTTCCCCATATCCCGGATCGCTGTTAGACGACCCGCCACCTTCACCCTAACCCCCTCGGAAAAATCCGCCCGCAACTCCCCCGGCGTCGTTCCCACCTCATACCGCGCCCCATACGGATCAATCCCCAGCTCACGCAACTTCCCAAGCTTCTCCCGCCGGATGGCGATCAATTCAGCTTCAGTGGACTGCGGTTGCGGCGTGGCATCTTCGGACATGGCCCGCACCGCTTAAGCCCAAACCCCCCTCAACGCAAGGGCTTACCATCCCGCCCCATCCCCCAATCCCCTTTCCTGCTTTCCTCATTCCCCCCCAAATCAAAAATCCAAAATCACCAACTGGTCCGCCGTAGCCTCGGCGAAGGAGGATCATCAATCATCAATCCTCTCCTCCCACCTTCGCGCCCTCCGCGCCTTCGCGGTTCCCCCTCTTCCACTTCTCACTTCTCACTTCTCACTTCTCACTTCTCACTCATCGCTCTTCAACTCCCCGGAAACGCCTCCGCACTCAACCTCACCTCCACCTCCTCCGCCATCCCCGGCACCTCCCGCTCCTCCGGCCGCAACAAACAAACCGCCACCCCACCCGAAAAAACCAACACCCCCACCAAAATAACCACCCACCGCGAAAGCCCGCGCGCCTCCCCACCCATCCGCCGCACCCGCGCCTCCAACGCACCCCTCCGGCTCATCGCCACCGCCGCCGCCGGCGGCGCCTCGGACCACGCCAAATCACACAAAACATCCACATACCTCCGCACCCCCACCCCGGACTCCAAAACCGCCGCGTCGCACGCAAACTCACACTGCATCGCAAACCGCCGCGCCACCCACCACACCAGCGGATTGAACCAATGCACCGCACAAGCCACCCCCGCCAACGTCCGCCACAACGGATCCCGCCGCAAATGATGACAAATCTCATGCCGCATCACCGCCTCCCGCACCTCATCCGTCCACTCCCCATGATGCCCCGGCAAATAAATCACCCGCCGCAAAATCCCACACGCCACCGGCCCCTCCAAACCCTCCAACACCCGCACCTCAATCCCCTCGCGCCACCCCAAATGCCGCGATCTCCCTCGCCACCGCGCCAACCCTAACAGACCAAAACTCAACCGCAAAATCCCCACCATCACCCCTAACAGCCAGATCCCCGAAAACACCCAACCCCACGAAATCCCGCCACCCTCCCCCTCATCCACACCACCCGCCCCACCCGGCAAAACCGCCAGCCCCGGCAAACACCCCAACAACGGCGCAACCACCAGCAACCCTAACAAAACTACCGTCACCCGCGGATCCTGCGCCGCATCACGCCGACCCACCAGCCACACACCCGCCCCGGCCCGCACTCCTAACAAAATCAGCATCGCGATCATATTCGTATTCCAAGGTTCATTTTTCACTACCGATCAAACTCCGGATCCGCTCGATCTCCTCGCGGCTCAACTGCTGGTCCTTCGGATCTAACAAAGCCGCCACCAGCTTCTCCGGCCGACCCTCGAAAAACGTCGCCAACAACCCCTTCAACGCCGACCGCTTCGCCTTCTTCTCCGGCACCGCAGCCCGATACACATACCGCCGCGACTCCTTCCGGTGCTCCACCAACCCCTTCTCCATCATCGTCGCCAACAACGCCCTCACCGCAGAATACCCCGGCGCATCCGCCAACTCATCCTGAATCTCCTGCGCCGTCGCCTCCCCCACCCGATACAAAATCGCCATCACCTGCCGCTCCCGGCGCGCCAAACCCGTCTCCACAACATCACTCATGCCCAACCCCTACCCCACCCCAACCCACCCTTCAACCCCAAATGTTGGAAAAACCGCATTTAAACATTGACGCCCCCATTCCTAAATGCTGCTTTTGCAGCACTATGAACCCACCCACCGCATTCGCCACCGCATCCAAACGGATTCTCTCCACCCTCGCCCTCCTAGGCCTCGCCATCATCCTCCACCTCCCCAGCTGCGCCCCAGCCCCCGGCAGCTACGATTCCGCCGCACCCTATTCACCCGCAGAATCGAAGGCCATCCTCAGCGCCCCCGCGGAACCTTCCGTCTCGAAACCCCGCACCACCTCCAAACCCGCCGAAGAACGCCCCGGCCTCGCCACCGGCTTCGGCCCCTCCCTCCGATCCCCATGGTCCCGCGAATCCTTCGTCCGCCGCTCCAAATCCCCCGCCGGCACCGGCCTCATCTACTACAACGACCGTAGCGGCATCGACGCCATGACCGGCTACAAATACCGCACCGACGCCACCCAACAAATCGCCGGCGGCCTCATCGAATGGAGCATCAAATCCGGCTTCGGCAGCCCCACCGTCTATCAGAGCGGCGGCCGCCGCTTCCTCGTCGGCAAACATGGCGCATCCTACTCCATCCTCCTCAAAAACCGCGCCAAATCCCGCCTCGAAGTCGTCCTCAGCGTCGACGGCCTCGATGTCATCGACGGCAAACCCGCCTCCTTCGCCAAACGCGGCTACATCATCGCCCCCGGCGCAACCCTCGAAGTCCAAGGCTGGCGCACCAGCCCCGATACCGTCGCCCGCTTCCAGTTCTCCACCGTCGGCGGCTCCTACGCCAACCTCCGCCACGGCGAAACCCGAAACGTCGGCGTCATCGGCGCAGCCGTCTTCACCGAACAAGGCGTCGACCCCTGGACCTGGATGCCCTCCGAAATCAAAACCCGCGAATCCGCCAACCCCTTCTCCTCCGCCCCCTGAAACCCACCACCCATACAAACAAAAGGGGCCGCGCACTCACGCGGCCCCTCTAATGATTCTGTCATGAAATCATGTTTGTCGTCGTTCAACCATTCCCATAGTTGCTGCCGACGGGAAGAACATGGCCGATTTCCCAAAATTTGTCATGTCCCTAAGATGTGGGACACGCCGCCCCGCACTCAGGAAAGGTCCAGCAACCCCCTCCGGATCGCCTCACTCACCGCCGCCGGCAAGTTCCGCACGTGCAGCTTGTCGAAGCACCGCTTGATATACTCCGTCACCGAATGCTGGCTCAGCCCCAACTGATCTGCCACCTCCTGCCGCGTCAAACCCTTCGCAGAAAGCTGCAAAACCTCCCGTTCCCGCGTCGATAAATTGTCCGTATTCGCGATCGGACTCAGCTGCCGGAACGTCTGCAAAATCATCCCCGCAATCTTCGGATCCAGCGGCGTCCCCCCCGCCAGCACCTCCTCCAGCGTCGAAATCAGCCGCGTCGCACTCCCCGCCTTCACCAGATACCCGTGCGCCCCCGCCTCCAGCGCCGCGAAAACTTTCGCCTTATCCGTAAACGCCGTCAGCACCAAAACCTGCACCAACGGCAACAACTCCCGGATCTGCCGGATCCCATCAATCCCGCTCATCCCCGGCAAACCCAGATCCGAAAGCACCAAATCCGCCTCCAACCCACCCCGCAACGCCTCCAACGCATCCTCCATCGTCGAAAACTCCCCCACACAATCATACCCCCGCTCCGTCAGCACCATCGAAACCGACTCCCGGAAATCCGAGTGATCCTCAATCAAAACCAACCGCGTCTTCACCAGACCCGGCTTCACCCCATCTTTCTCTTTCGTGCCCACACCCAAAACCTGCCCCACCTCGCCCCCGACCTCAAACCCCAAATCTCCCCATCACCGTTCACCCCCTCCTCACCATCCCCTTCCCCGCCACCAACGGCACCGAAAGCACCA
>SYAP01000164.1 GCA_005787565.1 Verrucomicrobiaceae bacterium
CGAGTCCGGTTGTAACAATCAACCGACACCAACAAACAAACGAGTCACCCGCCCCATCGCTTCCACTCCTCGCTCCCAAACCCCACCTCACCTCACCATCGCCTCCACCATCGCACCGATGTTGTGCCTCACCATCTCCTCGTAATAAGTCACCCCGGCGACTCCATCTTCATCCCCTCCGGCCGCCTCCATGCGATCGGCTCCGGATTCCTCATCACGAGATCTAACAAATCTCTGACACCACACACCGCGTCGTCGATTGAAACCGCAACGGACTCGATGGTAAACCCCGCCAACTCCACGTCCCAGCGTCCCAGCGTCCCAGCGTCCCAGCGTCCCAGCGTCCCAGCGTCCCTCGTCCCTCACCTCCATCGACTTCAACGACTTCAACGACTTCCAGTCCCCCATAGACACCCCCCAACGGTGAAACCCTGGCCTGCCCCTACTTCCGCACCGATCGCAAACATCTCCCTGCCTCCGCCACCATCACCAACCCCGATCCCCAACGCCTCTCCATCCTCTCCATCCTCTCCATCCTCTCAATCCTCTCCATCATCGACGGCCTCCTCGAAAGCCACTGCGGCCGCAAACTCGAAAAAGGCACCTTCCTCCTCCTCCCGCTGCGGCGCATCCCCCCTCAGAGCCCTCTGCCCCTCCACCCTTCTCCAAATCACCCTCCCCACACCAAAATCCTTTTGCCAAAAGTGACTTCCTAAAGGCGGAACCTATGGGATTTGGAACCCGTAGGGGTTGAGTGCAAGGCGTGATGACGTCGCGGATAAACGAACAACACAGCAATCCACCTCCAAGGACCGGAACTCGGAATGATCTCCTGCTCAATGGCATCTGAGATGCCCTTTGTATATCAACCAGACTCGATCCCTCACCGACCCAGTCGTTTGGACTTCTTCGTTAGCCATTTTGTTGGCCAATCCAGCTCGACGGCCTACTGGCAGATCTTGGCGTGAAGACGCCCTTCTCGCCCACATTCTGGTTTTCACACCTTTGATCGCCTCAAGCACCACGGGGGCCTTGAATTCAAGGTCGCGTGTTCTGCGTTTACCCTCTATTCCCTTGTGTCCGGTTCAGTTTACAATTCGCACCCTCACAACACAATCATAGCTTAACCTCTGGCCCGATTTTCGAGGTTCGGCTCAACCCGCAAGCCCCTCGCATCATCAGGATGGACATGCCCCCGCGTTCTCCCATGCTCTTCGCATGCCCCGCACGCACGTCGCTCTCTCCGATCGATCCTACGACGTCATCGTCGAAACCGGCCTGCTCTCCCGCACCGGCTCCGCCCTCATCGAAGCCGGAAGCGCACACCCGCGCATCGCCATCATCAGCGATGCCACCGTCGCCAGCTTCCACGCCGAAACACTCACCAAATCCCTCGAATCCGTCGGCTTCTCCCCCACCCTCCACCTCCTGCCCGCTGGCGAATCCTCAAAATCCCTCTCCAAGGCCGAATCCCTCTGCCGCGAAATGGCCAGCGCCGGTCACGACCGCAAATCCCTCGTCATCGCCCTCGGCGGCGGCGTCACAGGCGACCTAGCAGGCTTCGTCGCCGCCATCTTCTACCGCGGAATCCCCTTCGTCCAAATCCCCACCACCATCGTCTCCCAGGTCGACTCATCCGTCGGAGGAAAAACCGGCGTCAACATCGCCGAAGGCAAAAACCTGCTAGGCTCCTTCCACCAGCCAAGCCTCGTCCTCATCGACCCGGAAACCCTCCGCACCCTCCCCGACCGCGAGTTCCGCGAAGGCTTCGCCGAAGCCATCAAACACGCAGCCATCCGCGATGACTCCATGCTCGACGAACTCGCCGCCCTCGATCCCGCAAACCGCGACGTTCCCGCCGATCTCATCGCACGCAACATCGCCATCAAGGCCCGCATCGTCGAAGCCGACGAACACGAAACCCTCGGCCTCCGCGCACTCCTCAACTTCGGCCACACCATCGGCCACGGCATTGAAGCCGCACTCCCCTACGGCCAAATCCTCCACGGCGAAGCCATCTCCCTCGGCCTCCGCGCCGCACTCCATCTATCAGAAAAACACGCGGGCCTCTCCGCCTCCGATTCCGCACGCATCCTCAACGTCCTCCAACATTTCCGCCTCCCCCTCGTCCTCCCCGAAAACATCACCACCGAAACCGTCATGGACCGCCTCTCACGCGACAAGAAATTCGTCTCCGGCTCCATCCGCTTCGTCCTCATCCGCTCCGCTGGCGATGCCTTCGTCAGCAAGGACATCACCACCGAAGACCTCCGCTCCGCCATCGCCCACCTGCGTCAAAGCCCTTGACAGTCTCCGTCTCCTTGTCGAAACGAGTCCCGTGTCTTTTGTAAGTTCTGTCTCCTACCGCGTATTCGATTGTACTGATGCCGCTGCACAACAAGTGGCATCCGAAATGGCCGCGCTCATCCGCGACCGCACCACCGCAGGCCGTACGACCGTCCTCGGCCTCGCCACCGGCGGCACACCCATTCCCCTCTATCAGGAACTCATCCGCCTCCACCGCGAGGAAGGACTCTCCTTCGCCAACGTCGTCACCTTCAACCTCGACGAATACCTCGGCCTACCCAAAGATCACCCGGAAAGCTACTGGAGCTTCATGCACCACAACCTTTTCAACCACCTCGATCTCCCACCCCAAAACATCCACCTGCCCGAAGGCATGGTCGCAGAGTCCGAAATCCCCGCCCACTGCGCCGCCTACGAAGCCGCCATCCGCAACGCCGGCGGTATCGACTTCCAGATCCTCGGCATCGGCCGCACCGGCCACATCGGCTTCAACGAACCCGGCTCCCCCAAGGAATCACGCACCCGCCGCATCCATCTCGACCCCGTCACCCGCCAAGACGCCGCACCCGCATTCGGCGGCCTCGAAAACGTCCCCACCCACGCCATCACCATGGGCTGCGGAACCATCCTCGAAGCACGCAAAATCGCCCTCATGGCATGGGGCTCCAAAAAAGCCGACATCGTCCGCGAAGCCATCTCAGGCCCCATCACCGACCAAGTCAGCGCCTCATTCCTCCAGGAACACCCGGACGCCACCTTCTACCTCGACAAAGAAGCCGCCTCAGCACTCGGCTGAGACGGCTCTTTAAAAAATTCGGACGATCCAAAAAAGCGGCATCAGCACCCGCAACCACCACCGCAGCAGCCACCTTGGCTCGCTTCGGCAATGTCCTCTTCAGTCGGCACCCGGCCAAGCTCAAGCGTCATCCCGATATACTTGCCAATCTCCTTCTGCAACGACTCCAACTCACGCTGCGCACTCAGGAAATCCCGCGCCACATCGTTCGCCAGCAACGCATCACGCGCCGCCTCAAACTCCCGGATCTCCACCGCACCCAGCTCAATCCCCGCACGCTGCTTGTGATTCAGCTCCTCACCCCGCTCATGGACACTCTGATATTGCAGCTTCGCCCCTTCATCCTGCAGAAACCGCTCAACATCCGCCTGAAGGCGAAGGAAATTCGGGTCCGCCACAATCTCGGCGCACAATTCACGGGTCTTGGCAATCACGGCGGTATCTTCGGCAATCAGCGACATGCGCGACCCCTAAACCTTCACACCTCCGCTGGCAACGCCGATTTCCCCGAAATTTCCGCCCGCCGCATTTCCCGCATCCCCGCTTGAAATGCCAGCCCGTTCCCGGAAACTCACCCCATGCCCGATCACGACGACCTGTTTTCCCTCGCCGCCGCGAAACCCACAGCGTCCCCGGAATCCAGAATCCGCCACCTCCGCTCCGAACTCGACCACCACAACCGCCTCTACTACGCCCAAGCCACACCCGAAATCTCCGACGCCGAATACGACACCCTCTTCCGCGAACTCGAAACCCTCGAAAAACAACACCCCGAGTTCCACGACCCCAACTCCCCCACCCTCCGCGTCGGCGGCGAAACCATCGACGGCTTCCAAAAAATCACCCACCCCGTCCCCATGCTCAGCATCGACGACGTCTTCGAGCTCTCCCCCGAAGCCATCGCCGCCCAAAACGCCACCCGTCCCGAGCACGACCTCATCGCCTTCTACGAACGCCTCCGCAAAAACCTCGGCCGCACCAACATCACCGTCACCGTCGAACCCAAAATCGACGGCGTCGCCGTCTCCCTCCTCTACCGCAACGGCAAACTCGAATACGCCGCCACCCGCGGCGACGGAACCACCGGCGACGACATCACCCACAACGTCCGCACCATCCGCTCCATCCCCCTCGAACTCGAGTTCCTCAACGCAGGACAAACCCATCTCCAATCCCCAACCCCCAATCCCCCTTTCCTGTTAGAAGTCCGCGGCGAAATCTTCATGCCCAACGAAGCCTTCGCCGCCATGAACGCCGAACGCGACGAAGCCGGCCTCCCCACCTTCGCCAACCCACGCAACGCCACCGCCGGAACCCTCAAACAACTCGACCCCAAAATCGTCGCCAAGCGCCCCCTAGCCTTCCTCGCCCACGGCCTCGGAGCCTACCAAGGCGACCCGCTCGAAACCGAACACGACTTCCACCACCTCCTCGAAACCCTAGGCATCCCCCGCAACCAACCCGTCCACACCGCCCACACCCTCGAAGAACTGCTAGACGCCGTTTCTGAAATCAACACACACCGCCACTCCCTCGACTACGGAACCGACGGCGCCGTCATCAAAGTCCTCGACCGCGCCGAACGCGAACAACTCGGCTTCACCTCCCGCGCCCCACGCTGGGCCGCCGCCTACAAGTTCCTCCCCGAACAAAAGGAAACCACCCTAACAGACATCACCATCCAGGTCGGCCGCACCGGCGTCCTCACCCCCGTCGCCGAACTCGCACCCGTCCTCATCTCAGGCTCCACTGTCTCCCGCGCCACCCTCCACAACCAGGACGAGATCGACCGCAAACAAATCCACATCGGCGCACGCGTCCTCGTCGAAAAAGCCGGTGAAATCATCCCCGCCATCGTCAAGGTCACCCAACCCGTCCCTCACGCCGCCACCTTCTCCATCTTCGACTCCGTCCAAGGCAATTGCCCCTCCTGCTCCGGCCCCATCTCCCAAGAAGAAGGCTTCGTCGCCTGGCGCTGCACCAACTTCCAGTGCCCCGCCCAAGCCGTCACCCGCATCGCTCACTTCGCCTCACGCAAAGCCCTCGATATCGAAGGCCTCGGTGAAACCGTCGCCGAAGCACTCGTCCGCCACAACCACTGCCGCACCCCGCTCGACCTCTTCGACCTAACGGAAAACACCCTCGCCAACCTCAACCTCGGCACCGAGGAAGCCCCACGCCGCTTCGGCGAAAAAAATGCCGCCAAAATCCTCACCGCCCTCCAGTCCGCACGCTCCAAACCCCTCCACAAATGGCTATTCGCGATGGGCATCCGTCAACTTGGCGAATCCGCCACAAAAGAACTTTCCCGCCTCTTCCATGACCTTCAGGATGTCATCCAGAACCCCCTGCTTCCAAAAATTGCGGAACGCGGAGTTAAAGACGCATGGATCAAGTCGAATCCAATAAACCCAAAGGTTAAAAAAATTAGTGCGCAAGAAAGCCAACATCGCGGCGAAATCGCATCATTCTACAAACCGATCGTCACAAGCCTTACCAAGGAATTAGAACCATATTCTATTAGTCCTGAACTAGGCGGAGTCGCCTCACAAAGCACTCTCGAATACTTCCATTCTGAAGCAGGAAAACATTTACTGAGAAAGTTATCCGAGCTTGAAATAAATCCAACTTCTGAAAACTATGCCCCAGTTACTACAGCAACCGATGGCAAACTCGCCGGAAAAACCTTTGTCATTACAGGCACACTTTCTCAACCGAGAGATTATTTCAAGGAATTGATTGAAGCACAAGGCGGAAAAATCAGTTCCGCAGTATCATCCAAAACTGATTTTCTTCTCGCAGGAAATAATGCTGGATCAAAATCAAAAAAAGCGGAGGAATTATCCGTTAAAATAATCAATGAAGATGAACTCCTTGATATCCTAAGCTTATGAGACGGTATATCCTAAATCCATCACC
>SYAP01000165.1 GCA_005787565.1 Verrucomicrobiaceae bacterium
GGAGGGGGTGATTTGGAAGTCATCGACGACGACGGTGTGGTCGCCGGTGGTTTTGGTATTGGTGAGGGTGAGGATCTGAGTTTCGGCGGTGGCGGTGAATTCGCAGGCGGCGTAGCGGTATGGGGCGGTGCCGCCGACTTGAGTGACTTCCATGGAGACGGGGGCCCCTGTGCCGTCCGTGGAGAACTGGAGGTGAGGGGTCTTACCTCCACGAGCGTTGATGCGGACGGTGACTTTGTATTTGGTGTCGACGGTTAGGCCGGAGATGGTGGTGGACAAGTTGGCTCCGCCTCCGACTCCGTTTTGGATGAAAGCGACTTTGGAGCCATCGGGGATGGTTCCATTGTTTGCAAATGGGGATCCGTTAGATGGATTTAGGCCGACTCGGTCGGTGGGTGAGCCGGTCCAGCCGGTGATGGGTCCGTTGGTTCCGCTGCTGATGTAGCCGGGGAAGGTGTTGAAGGTGGTATCGGTTTCGAAGCTCGGGTTGGTGATGGTTTGGCCGAGCAGTGCGGATGCCGGGAGGAGGAGGGCGGCGAGGAGGCCGCCGGCGCGGGTTCCTGCGGTTGGGGTATGGGATTTCATGGATTTGGATGGGTTCGGAAGGTTCAGGGATTGGTTTTTGAGGGCCCTGAACGTATCGTGATTTGATGGTCATTCTGGAGGGATGACGAGGGCTGGCGATGAAATTCCATTCCAGAATCCTGCCAAAATGCGGTTTAGTGGGAATTTTGGGAGTGGTTTTCGACGGTGTTGAGGAGGATGCGGAGGGCCCCGCCGGAGATCCAGATTTCGTAGACGAGTGAGGCGAGGGAGAGGGCCATGAGGAGGAGGGCGGCGGAGAAGGAGATGAAGGCGGTGGCTTTCCATTCGCCAAGGACGGCGAGCATGGATATGACGCAGAGGAGGAGGCTGAGCGCGCCTAACAGCTGCATGCCGCGGATGAGGGTTAGGCGGCGGCGGAGGTTTTCGATTTGGGCGGAGAGGATGGCGTCGCCTTTTTGCAGCCAGTCGCCGTGGAGGCTGCGGATGAGGGCTGATAGATGGAGGAAGCGGTTGGTGAAGGAGAGGAAGAGTAGGCTGATGGCGGGGAAGAGCAGCGCGGGGGTGGAGACCTCTAACGTCATGCCGGAGGGTAGCTGACGGGAGGTGGCGTAGCGAGCGGATTGTGGATCGGGCGGATCAGGCGAAGATGGATTGGACGGGGGTGCCTTTGCCGTCTTCGGTGGCGTAGAAGGGGCGTTTTTCGATGTCGTAGACGGCTTTGGGGCTGATGCCCATGGCGGTGAAGATGGTGGCGTGGAGGTCGGTGATGGTGACGGGGTCCTTGATGGCGACGAGTGGGCGTTCATCGGCGGTAGCGCCGTGGACGTGGCCTTTTTTGGTTCCGCCGCCGAACATGAGGACGGAGGATCCGCCGGTGAAGTGGCGGTGGAGGCCGTAGTGTTTGGGTTCTTCGAGGGTGTCGGATTTGGCGGTTGCCTGGTCACGGGCTTCGGAGCCGGGAGCGCCTTCCATCATCATGTCGCGGCTGAATTCGCTGGCGATGATGACGAGGGTGCGGTCGAGCATGTCGCGTTGTTCGAGGTCGCGGATGAGTTGTGCGATGGGGCGGTCGATTTCCTTTTTGAGGCGAGCGACGGTGTCGTGTCCGCTTTCGTGGGTGTCCCAGTGGACGAAGGGGACGTATTCGGTGGTGACTTCGATGAAGCGAGCGCCGGCTTCGGCGAGGCGGCGTGCGAGGAGGCAGCCGCGGCCGAAGCGGGTGTCGCCGTAGGCATCGAGGACGGATTTGTTTTCTTCGGTTAGATCGAAGGCGGCCTTGTCTTTGGATTGGAGGAGGCGGTGGGCGTTGTCCATGGCGCGGAGCATGGATTCCTGCTGGTGGTCGCTCATGAAGTCGCGGCGCGGGTTGGCGTCGACGAGTTTCCGATAGAGTTGGTAGCGGTTGGCGAAGCGTCCGGCGTCCATGCCATCGGGAGGTTTGACGGAGCGGGCGGCTTCATCGGGGAATGGGAGGTTGAAGGGGCCGAATTCGGCGCCGAAGAAGCCAGCGGTGGTGAAGGCTTTGAGTTCCTCGCTTTCGCCGACGCCTTCGAGTCGTTGGCCGATGTTGATGAAGGCTGGCATGACGGGGTTGCGTGGGCCGAGGATGCGGGCCATCCATGCGCCGATGTGGGGAGCGGCGACGGTTTGGGGTGGGACGTATCCGGTGTGCCAGTGGTATTGGTGGCGGGAGTGGAGGATGGTTCCGAGGTCTGGCTGGACGTGTGAGCGGATGAGGGTGGCTCGGTCCATGATTTTGGCGATTTCGGGGAGTCCTTCGCTGATTTTGACGCCATCGAGGGAGGTGTTGATGGCTGGGAAGGTGCTGAGGACTTTTTCGATGGGGAGGCCTTTCTGGAATGGCTGATAGGCTTTGGGGTCGAACATTTCGGGTGCGGCCATGCCACCGCCCATCCAGAGGAGGATGCAGCAGTCGGCCTTGGCGGCGGGGTGTTTGACGGGTTCTTCGGCGCGGAGGCGGGGTGCGCCGGACATGAGTGCGGCGAGGCTGGAAGCGGAGAGGGCCTGGAGGAAGTGGCGGCGGCTGGTGGGTTCCGGGATGTTGTTAGAGAATGACATGGCTGGGTGGGGTGGAGGATTTCAGCGGACGAATTGGAATTCGGGGAGGAGGAGGATCATCCAGAGGAGGTCTTCGACGGATTGGGGTGAGGCTTGTGGGCCGATGGCGGCGAGGAGTGCGGATTTTTCGGCGGGGGCGGGGGGGCGGGTGAGGGCGCGGAGGAAGAGGTCGTCGATGAGGGAGGCGGTGTTGGGATTGTTAGAGGCGAGGGTGGTTGCGCCGCGTTTGAGGAGTTGTGCGAGTTGGTTGCCGTTGGCGAGGTCGATGGCTTCGAGGGTGGTGACGTTGTCTGGGCGCATGCTGACGATTTGCTCGCGGTTGGGGCGGCCGAGTGCGCGCATGAGGAGGTCTGCGGGGACGAGGGATGCGCGGGTGAAGGATGCGGTGTTGGTGGATGCGGGGCCGGGGTGGAGTGAGGCGGCGAAGGCGTTCCAGACGGCCTGGTTTTGGACTTCGGCGGCGGGTTGCCAGTTGCCGGGGGGGGTGGAGAAGGTGCCGTCGGGTCCGGGGATGTTGGATGTCCATTTCCATGAGGCGTTGCTGGTGAGGACGAGGGATTCCTTGTTAGGGAAGGTGAGGTGGGCTTCGAAGACGAAGCCTGCGGGGTTGGGTGTGGCACCGCCGTTGGTGGCGACGACGATGAGGTGGTTTTTGCCGGGTCTGAGGCCTGTCAGGTTGGCTTCGCGTGCGGCGGGGTCGCCCTGGGTGCGGGAGATTTCCTTTCCGTTGAGGTAGAGGATGCCGTCGTTATCGGCGATGTAGACGGCGCGAGCGGAGGCGGGGATTTCAGTTAGGTCGAACTCGGTGCCGAGGGTGATTTTTTCGTTGGCTGGGGAGCTGGCGGAGGCGGTGGGGTAGGACCAGATCCATTTGGCCTGGAGGTTGGTGGAGCCGGTGTTGGAGCGTGCGGCGGCGACGGCCTGGTGGGGTTGTGCGGGGGCGGTGCCGGTGAGTGACCAGACGGCATCGACGAACTGTTCGGCGGTGAGGCGTTTGGCGACGGGGCCGCGGAATTCGGCGGCTTTGGCGGGGTCTTCGGTGATGATGGCCTGGGACTGATAGATGGCGGAGGTGGCGATGTGGGCGAGGGCTTTGCGGAGGTCGTATCCGTCGTCGGTGAATTGGGTGGCGAGGTGGTCGAGGAGGTCCTCGTTCCAGGGTTCGGTGTCCATGGCATCGACGGGGTGGACGATGCCGCGGCCCATGAGGCGTTGCCAGAGGCGGTTGACGATGGTGCGTGTGAAGCGGCCGTTGTCCGGGTGGGTCATGAGGGCGGCGAGCTGTTTGAGGCGTTCGGGTTTGGGCGCGGCGGGGTCGATGTTTCCGAGTTCGGGGAAGATCCAGGAGGGTTTGGCGATGCGGCCGGTGGGTTTGTCGCAGCGGGCGATTTCGATGGGGTGATCGCTGAAGATGGCGGCGAGGCCGTAGGCTTCATCGAGTTTCCAGCGGTCGACGAATGAGTCGTGGCATGAGGCGCACTTCATGTTGAGGCCGAGGAAGGTTTGGGAGATGGATTGTGAGAACTGGACCTCGCGGGTTTGGGAGGCGTTGACGGTGCCGCGCCATTGGATTCCGTTGATGAAGCCGGCGGAATCGGGGGTTGGAGGGGCGAGGAGTTCGCGGGCGAACTGGTCGTAGGGTTTGTTAGAGCGGAGGGCTTGATAGAGCCAGGCGGTGATCTGGGTGCGGCCGCCGTCGATGTATCCGGTGCCTTGGTAGTCGTTGCGGAGGAGGTCGTTCCAGAAGGAGATCCAGTGATCGGCGTAGGCGGTGTCGTCTGCGAGGAGGGTGGCGATGCGTTTGGCGCGTTTGTCTGGGTCCTGATCTGCGGCGAAGGATTCGATTTCGGAGGGTGAGGGTAGGAGTCCTGTTAGATCGAGGGATGCGCGGCGGAGGAAGGAGGCGTCGTCGAGGGCGGGAGGGTGAGTGATTTTGTTCGATGTGAGGTGGAGGTCGATGATGCGGTCGACGGGGTGAGAGCGGCCATCGACGATGGGAGGGAGTTCGGGGCGGCGGGGTTTGAGGGGTGGTTCGTAGGCGTCTTTGCCGAAGGTGAAGCCGGGTTCCCATTTCATGCCTTCGTTGATCCATTGGCGGAGGATTTCGATATCGGCGGGTGGGAGGCGGTCGCCTTTTGGGGGCATGCGGTCGCTTTTGTCGTCCGAGAGGAGGACTTCGATGAAGAGGCTGTCGTCGGCTTTTCCGGGTTCGACGATGGGTCCGTTTTCGGATCCTTCGAGGAGGGATTCGAGGGTGTTCATGGAGAGGCCGGCCTTGCGGTTGTCCTCCATGTGGCATTTGGCGCAATGTTCGCGGAGGATGGGGACGACCTGGTGTGCGAAGTCGATTTCGGCACTGGCGAGTGATCCGAGGGCGAGGAGGATGCTGAGGGAGCGGCGGGTCATTTTGGGGGTAAGAATGGTATCTTATACCGTTATACCGGGAAAGTTATCCGGATTTTTCCGATTTGAGGGATTTGTTGATTGCGTCGTTGAACTGGCGTTGGTGGTCCTCGGGGCTGAGGGGGGAGCCGACTGGGTGGGTGGTGGTGTATTGGCCGCCTTCCCAGCGGAGGTTGCGGATGGTGCGGGGGCCTTGCCAGGGTTTGCCAGTTCGGTTGATGCGGCCGTCGGGCCCGCCGTTGTAGGATGGGGAGAGGCGGAGATCGGTGACGGTGCGCCAGTTGGCGAGCGGGGTGGAGGTTTCCGGGTTGTTAGGGGCGAGGTCTTGGAGGGTGATGGTGACGGTTTGCCAGTCGGGTGAGGCTTTGAGGTTGCGGATGGTGACGTGGTCGGATGGGGGGAGTTTGTTGTCGTAGACTCCCCAAGCGTTGGTGGTGATGATGATGGCGAGGGTGTTTTCGGCGGTGGATTGGATTTCGAAGACGAGTTTCGCGCCATCGGGGCCGCGCCATTTGGGGTCTTTGAGTTTGGCGGTTTGGGCGGACCAGAGGGGCGGGTGGTCCCAGTTGGAGAGCGACCAGTCGCGCCACGGGTGGGATCCGGAGTCGATCATGCGGTCCGGGATGTCGGTGGCGCGGATGTTTTCGGATTTCCAGAGGGTGGGGGAGGCGGTGATGACGCGCGAGCTGATGGAGTAGGTTTCCGAGTTTCCGGAGCCGGGAGGGCGGGCGATGTTCTGATAGATGGCCGGAGTTTCGTAGGAGACGTTGGCAAAGGCGAAGAGGGGTTGGTCGAGGGATATGAGCGGGGCGGGGGCGGACCATTGGTTGCCGGATTTCACGGCGATGGCATGGCGCCAGAAGCGGGTGGTGGGATGTGGGTCGATGGAGTAGTAGATGTGTACGGATTTGACGGGTGCCGAGAGGTCGGGGGTGGCTGTTAGATGGGGGATGCCGTAGGGGTTTCCGGTGCTGAGGGTGAGTTGCGGGGATTTGGGGAAGGTGAAGGATTGTTTGAGGTGTTGCTCGAAGAAGAGGTGTTGTGTTAGGCTGTGGGAGTTGTCGTGGACGTGGTTGCGATGGGGAGTGATGCTGAGGCGGAGGATGGGGTCCGGAACCTTTCGCCAGTTCCATGCCATGTGTTCGATGATGGCGTGGAAGTCGTTGGTGGGGGAGAGCCAGAGGATGGGGCGGGAGATGCGGGGGATGTGGGCGTTGTCGGAGATGCAGGCGTCGTGGATGGGGTTGGGCGGGGTTTTGATGCCGCCGGGTATTTCTGATAGAGAAGTGTCGATATCGCCGGAGCCGCCGCAGGATGGGACGGCGGCTTTGACGCGCGGGTCGATGGCGGCGAGGTTGGTGGTGAGTTTTCCTCCCATGGAGTGGCCGTAGACTGCGATGCGGGAGGGGTCGACCTCGGGTTGTTGTTCGAGGAAGGTGATGGCGCGGCGGGCGGCGACGAGGACGAGGAACCAGTTGCTGTTTCTGGGGGATTCGACGGCGTCGAGGGTGAAGTCGTCGGGTTTGAAGTTGGGGGTGAAGTGGTTGACGGGGTTGCGTTTTGGCGGGTGGGTTGCGTCGAGTTTCCCCCAGTCGGTTTGAGGGCCTTGCCAGGTGTTGGTTGGGGAGACGGAGTTGGGGACTGGGATGGGGTTTCCGCCCCAGTTGATGGAGAGGGAGGCGTAGCCGTTTTTGGCGTCGGCGATGGGGCCGTGGAGGCTGGCGGATTGGCCGCCGCCGTGGAGGTGGAGGAGGGCGGGGAGATTGGAGCCGCCTTTTGGGAAGGCGTAGATGGCGGCCATGGTGGAGGTGGTTCCTTTGAAGACGCCGATTTTGTAGCGGACGAGGCGGACGGTGATGCCTTCGTCGGTCCATTCCTTCAGGTTCTCGATTTCGAGGGGTTCAGCAGTCGGATCGTAGCCGTTCCAGAGGGCTTGGAGGGTTTGGGGAGGGTTGTCCCCGGAGAGAGGTGTTAGAGATTCGGCGTGGAGGTTGCCGATGGCGAGGAGCGCGAGGATGGTGGCGCTGATGGATTTCATGGGATATCAGTCGCCGGGTGTTTCCGTTTGGCGGAAATCGGGGAAGCCGAGGATGCGGGGGGTGCGGACGCCGGGGTTGTTGAAGATAAAGTAGACGGATCTGGAGCGCGGGTCGTGAAGCCAGCGGGTTTCGCAGAGGGGGTGGAGGTGTGGGTTTTCCGGGATGCGGAAGGCGAGATTGACGTTGTAGTCCTCGGCGGAGTTTGCGGGTGCGTCAAGGATGGTGCGGGAGTTGGCGGCGAGGGCGAGTTGTTGTTTTCCGAGGGTTCCGCCGACGGCGTAGGGGGTGAGGTTGAACCAGAGCATTTGTCCTTTTTTGAATTTGCC
>SYAP01000166.1 GCA_005787565.1 Verrucomicrobiaceae bacterium
AACCCTTGCTCTTCGGTCCTTGATAAGAACCGCCCGATTTCCAAGCATCTCACCAAGAAGACGCCTTCACCCAAACCTAACAAACCGAAACACCACCAACACCTCTCATAAGAAGTGGATCAACTTTCGGGGGCACTCCACATCATCCCTCGCCTTCCGCAGTCTTCGTACTGCTGACAAAAATAGCGATCAGCTCGTTGCATTCAGCCACCGCCGCAGAAACATCGCGGCAATCTCCCAACTGCTTCCGGGCAATGATCTTGAGCCACACCAAAGTCTCCCTCAACTCCTTCAGGGAAATCTTCATCTTGTGAATGAAATCCTTCCGCGATTCCGCACTTCTGGCCTCACCGTAGTTCGGCACCGGAGACGTTCCAGACCGCACCAACTGCCCCGCGATATGATTGCCCGCTTTTGTTTGTATTAGGCAATCCCTCGACAATTGTGATCACAAGCACTGCAAAATCAATCAATCGATCTTCAAGCTCCTGAGGTCTCATCTTCGCCCAAATCAAAAATCAAAAATTCCCAATCATCAATCATCAATCATCAATCCCCCTCACGCTCCCGCCCGCACCCAATTCACCTCCCACTCCTCGACCCACCACCCATCAGCAAATCAAACTCTCCAAACTCCAAACCTCTCGCGCCATTCCAATCTCATGCGGTGCCCCCACTTACCAATCCCAAACCACAAACAACCACTCACCTCAATTACCTCGCTACAATCGGGGGTGTGTCGTTTTCTTTTCATGGGAGTCGGTAGCGCTCACGCGCCGGGACTCTCATAACTGATGGATCAGTTTTAGGGGAGCATTCCACGGTAAGGTGTTGGTCTTTGTATTTTGCCATAGTACGGATTGGGAGTTTCCATTAGGTCTGCGTCCAACAGTGGAGCTCGTATCGTGGCCGCATCACTCCCGGGGGACGGCTCACAGCGGGGGGAGGCCGAGCATTTCGGGGAGGGCAGTGCGGGGGCGGAGGGTGAGGATTTCGGGTTCGCCATCGGTGACGAGGACGGTGTGCTCGAAGTGGGAGGAGGGTTTGCGGTCTTCAGTGATGACGGTCCAGCCGTCTTCGAGGATGCGGACGGAGGGGACGCCGGCGTTGACCATGGGCTCGATGGCGAGGGTCATGCCGGGCATGAGGGTGGGGGATTTGCCGCCGGGACGGAAGTTGGGGATTTGGGGTTCCTCGTGGAGGCGGCGGCCGACGCCGTGGCCGACGAATTCGCGGACGATGGTGAAGCCGCGGGGTTCGACGAATTCCTCAACGGAGCCGCAGAGGTCGGCGAGTTTGCGGCCGGGGCGGGCGCAGTCGATGGCCTGGTAGAGGGATTGCTCGGTGACGGCGAGGAGGCGTTTGGTTTCGTGGGGGATCTCGCCGGCGGGGACGGTGGTGGCGTTGTCGCCGATGAAGCCGCTTTTGATGATGCCGACGTCGATCTTGACGATGTCACCGGGCTGGATGCGGCGGGGTCCGCCGATGCCGTGGACGACTTCCTCGTTGATGGAGATGCAAATTTGGCCGGGGAAGCCGCGGTAACCGAGAAAGGCGCTTTTGCAATCGTGCTGGCGCATGAGTTCGGCGGCGAGTTTGTCGATTTCGCCGGTGGTTTTTCCGGGTGAGACTTCGCGGGCGAGGGCCTGGAGGATGTCTGAGGCGATGCGGCCGGCGGTGCGCATGAAGTCGATTTCACGGGGGGACTTGATGGGGATCCGGGTGCGGCGCATGGTGGTGGTGTTTCTCAGGCTGGGGTGGTTAGGACGCGATGACGCTGTGGAGGATGCGGCTGGAGACGGTGTCGATGGGAGCGGTGGCGTCGGTGAGACGGAGAAGGCCGAGATCCTGGTAGTGGCGGATGACGGGGAGGGTGAGGGTTTCGTATTCGCGATGGCGGCGGAGGAAGTTGGCTTCGTCGTCATCGGGGCGCGGGCCGGCGGTGGCACCGCATTGCGGGCAGGCATCGCCGGGGCCGAGCTGGGGTTTTTGGCCGGTCCAACGGCAGGCGGGGCATTCGACGCGTTCGCGGATGCGGCCGAGGAGGGTTTCGATGGGGACGTCGAGGGCGACGGCGGCATCGAGGGTGGTGCCGTGAGCGGCGAGCCAGTCGGCAAGAAAGGTGGCTTGGGGGAGCGAGCGTGGGAAGCCATCGAGGACCCATCCGCCGGGGTGGCGGGAGAGCCAGTCGGCAAGGATGGGGCACATGAGGTCGTCCGGGAGGTATTCGCCGCGGGCGAGGATGGGCATGGCCCGGACGCCGAGGTCGGACTTTTTCTCGACTTGCTCGCGGAGGAGGGCTCCGGTGCTGAGGTAGTGGAGGCCGAGGGATGCCGCCAAGCGTTTGCCTTGGGTGCCTTTGCCGGAGGCCGGCGGCCCGAGCAGGACGACACGGAGCGGCTTGGCGGCGGAGGGGATCAATGGGTTTTGTTGTAGATGTAGGCGGTGATGGCGATCACGAGGATGATGGCGATGACGGTCCACAGGTAAACGAGGACGGTTTTGGGAGCGCCGGCACCGGCTTGGCCGAGGCGGTCGTAGCGGCCTTTGATTTTTCCTTTGCGGAGGAAGCCATCGTAGTGCTTCTGGAGGAGGTGGGTCTCGACCTGGCGCATGACATCAAGGACAACGCCGACCATGATGAGGAGGGAGGTGCCGCCGAAGAACTGGAGGACGAGGGAGCCGGGTGGCAGTCCGACGAGCGCACCGGTGGCGACGGGGAGGATGAAGATGACGGCGAGGAAGATGGCGCCAAAGAAGGTGAGGCGGGTCATCGTGAAGTCGAGGAAGTCCGAGGTGGGCTTGCCAGGACGAACGCCGGGGATGTAGCCGCCGTTGCGTTTGAGGTCTTCCGCGATCTGGGAGGGCTGGAACATCATGGCGACCCAGAAGTAGGAGAAGAGGAAGATGCCGACGCCGCCGAGGATGTAATACCAGGTGCCGCCGCCGACGAGTTCACCGTAGAGTTTGGTGGCCCAGCCTTGGTTGGGGAAGAACCACTGGAGCATCATCGGTGGCAGTGAGAGGACTGCGGTGGCGAAGATGATGGGCATGACGCCGGCGTAGTTGACCTTGAGCGGGAGGTATTGGGTTTGCCCGCCGAATTGTTTGCGGCCGACGACGCGTTTGGCGTATTGGACGGCGATGCGGCGCTGCGCCTGGGTGATGGCGATGGTGGCCGCGATCACGATGAGGAGCAGGGCGATCATGACGACCATGAGGATGGAGCGGAAGGGTCCGCCGCCATCGACGGGGTTGACGAAGTGGGTCCAGGCCTGGATCAGTGCGCCGGGGAGGGCGGCGATGATGTTGACGGTGATGATGATGGAGGTGCCGTTGCCGATGCCCTTCTCAGTGATCTGATCGCCAATCCACATCAGGAGGACGGTGCCGGCGACGATGGTGAGAACGGTGAGGAAGAACCAGGCACCGCTGGGGTTGGGCACGAGTTCACCGAATTTCTCGATGCCGTCCATGTAGGGGATGTTGCCGGGATTGGTGAGGGATTTGGCGACGAAGAAGCCCTGAACCAGCGCGATGGCGATGGTGATGTAGCGGGTGTATTGGGTGATTTTCTGGCGTCCGCCGTCTTCACGGGCGAGGCGGGAGAGTTTGGGAACCACGGCGGTCATCAACTGCACCATGATGGATGCGGAGATGTAGGGCATGATGCCGAGGGCGAAAATGCCGGCCTGTTGGAGACCACCACCGGAGAAAACCTGGAGGATGGCGGTGATGCCACCGGTGGGATTGGTGGGATCGGTGTTCTTGGACTTGTAGTCCAGCCACGCGGAGATCACGGAGGCATCAACGCCGGGGATCGTGATGTGCACGCCGAGGCGGACGATGACGATGAGGGCGAGGGTAAAAAGAATCCGGTCCCGCAATTCGGGGATCCGCCAGGTGTTCGCAAACGCGGAAATCATGGATGGGGAATGGGTGCTGGGATAACTCTTGGAAAGACGCGCGGTTTTATAAACGCGATGAGGAAGCGCTCAAGCGCTTCCTCACCGGAGAAACGGAATGGAGCCGACCTCCAGAGAGATCAAGCGGTCGGGGCCTGGATGGTGCCGCCGGCTTTTTCGATTTTCTGACGGGCGGAAGCACTGACGCTGTCGACTGCGATGGTGTAGGCCTTCTCGACCTCGCCATCGGCAAGCAGTTTGACTTTGTCGCAGCGGCCGTTGAGGAGACCTGCCTCGCGGAGGGTTTCCTCGTTGATGACGGCACCGGCTTCGAAGCGGCCATCGAGGTCGCCAACGTTGACGACGCCGAATTTGTAGCGGAAGTCGGCAGTGCTGAAGCCACGCTTGGGCAGACGGCGGTGAAGGGGCATCTGGCCACCTTCGAAGCCGACGCGGGTGCCGCTGCCGGAACGGGCGTTCTGAGCTTTGTTGCCTTTACAGGCGGTCTTGCCGTGGCCGGAGCTTTCACCGCAGCCGAGGCGCTTGACGCGATGCTTGGCACCGGGATTGGGGCTGTAGTTGTGAAGTTGCATTTCTTTGATTGGTTAGATGGCCTTTTCCTTTTTCTTCTTGCCACGGCCGGAGAGGATCTGGTCGCGGGTGCGGAGTTGGGAGAGAGCCTTGAGGGTGGCCTTGACCACGTTGGCGTGGTTGGAGGAGCCCATGGATTTGGCGAGGACGTTGCGAATGCCGACGGCTTCACAAACGGCGCGGACACCACCACCGGCGATGATACCGGTACCTGGGGAGGCGGGTTTGAGGAGGACCTTGCCGCCGCCGAACTCTGCGCAGATTTCGTGGGGAATGGTTCCGTCCACGATGTTCATCGGCTTGAGGGCTTTCTTGGCGATTTCGCTGGCTTTCTTGATGGCGTCCGCGACTTCGTTGGCCTTGCCGAATCCGAGGCCGACGCGGCCTTGTTTGTTGCCGGAGACGACGAGGGCGGAGAAGCTGAAGCGACGACCACCTTTGACGACTTTGGCGCATCGGTTGATGAAGACCACCTTTTCGGAGATTTCATTGCCTTCAGCGTCGGTGGGGACAGAGCGTTCCTCACGGCGCGGGCCGCGATTGCCGCCACCGCCACGGAAGTTTCCGCCTTGGCCGCCGCCTTGGCCGCCACGATAGCCGCCGCCACCTTGGCCGCGGTATCCGCCTTGGTTCTGATCGCCGGCTTGTGGAGCGGCGGTGGGAGTATTTTCAGGAGTAGTTACCATGATGGGTATCGGGTCGGTCGTTTAGAATTGGACTCCACCTTCGCGGACGGCGTCGGCGAGGGCCTTGACCTTGCCATGATAGAGGTGACCGCCACGGTCGAAGACCACGGCGCTGATGTTGGATGCTGTGGCGCGTTCCGCGATGAGTTTGCCGACTTTCTGGGCGCTCTCGATGTTCGAGGAGGCCTTTTCGATCGACTTGTCGAGGGTGGACGCGGAGATCAGCGTACGGCCGGTGGTATCGTCGATGACCTGGGCGTAGATATGCTGATTGGAATAGTGGACTGCGAGGCGCGGGCGTTCGGTGGTACCCGAAACCTTGCGGCGGATACGGTCGTGAATGCGGCGGCGGATTTTCTTGCGGTTGATCGTGCTCATGTTGCCGGTGTTTGGCTGGGGTTGACGGGGCGGACGGCGGATTATTTGCCGACGCTTTTGCCTTCCTTGCGGCGGACTTGTTCTCCGGCGTAGCGCACGCCTTTGCCTTTGTAGGGCTCGGGCGGGTAGTAGCCGCGGACTTCGGCGGCGAATTGGCCGACGAGTTGTTTATCGATTCCTTCGACCTTGATTTTGGTGTTTTCGTTGACCGTGACGGTCAGGCCGGAGGGGATCGGGTGGAGGAGTGGGTGGGAACGGCCGAGGGAGAGGTCGAGGTCCTGGCCCTTGACGGCGGCGCGGAGGCCGACGCCGTGGATTTCGAGGTCCTTGACGAAGCCCTGGGTGACTCCGGTGATCATGTTCTGGACGAGGCTGCGAGCGGTGCCGTGGAGGGCCTTGTGCTGGCGCAGCTCGGTGGCGCGTTTGAAGACGACGGTGCCGCCTTCGTTTGCGATGGAGATGCCGTCCGGAAGATTGAGGTCGAGTTTGCCTTTGGGGCCTTCGACGGTGACGGTGCGACCGTCAACTTTGACGGCGACCTTTTCTGGAAGCGAGATTGGTTTGAGTCCGACTCGTGACATGGTGATGTTTTCCTTTCGCGAGTTTGAGGGTTACCAGACTGTGGCGAGGAGTTCGCCGCCGACATTTTGACGTTTTGCGGAGCCGCCGGTCATGATGCCTTTCGGGGTGGAAAGAATCGAGATGCCGAGGCCGGACATGACACGTGGAACTTCGGTGGAGCCGACGTAGTGGCGGCGGCCGGGACGTGAGACGCGCTTGAGGTCGGTGAGGACCGGGCGACCGTCGACGTATTTCGGGTTCACCTTGAGTTCGGTGCGGGTGCCGGTGGTGACTTCGAATTTCCAGATGTAGCCTTCTTCCTGAAGGATGCGGGCGATGTCCGCCTTGATCTTGGAGTAAGGAGCGGAGAATTCCTCATTGCCGGCGCGGGCTGCGTTTTTGAAGCGCGTGAGGAAGTCGGAGATTGGATCGGTGAGAACTGCCATGGTATCGGATTCCTGTTAGAGTTACTGGGGTTATGGGGTTCTCACTGTGCGGTTGCGGTGGCGGGAGCCTCTTCATCGGCCTTCTTGAGGTCGCGGAAGGGCATGCCGAGTTCGGCGAGGAGTTCGCGGCCTTCTGCATCGGTGGGAGCGGAGGTCACGAAGATGAGGTCGAAGCCGATTTGACGTTTGATCTGGTCGATTTCGATTTCCGGGAAGATCGACTGATCGTTGAAACCGACGGCGTAGTTGCCGCGGCCATCGAAGCTTTTCGAGGAGATCCCGCGGAAGTCGCGGATGTTGGGCGAGGTGATATTGATGAAGCGGTGGAGGAATTCCCACATGCGTTCGCCGCGGAGGGTGACGCGGGCGCCGAGGGCCTCACCTTCGCGGAGCTTGAAGTTGGCGACGGCCTTCTTCGAGTAGGTGATGGATGGGCGCTGGCCGGTGATCTTGGCGATCTCGTTGACGGCGTCGTCAACGGCGACCTTGCGGTCCGGGGCTTTTCCCATGCAGGAGGTGACCACGATCTTTTCGAGGCGTGGGACTTGGTGGGGATTGGTGTATCCGAGTTTCTTCGAGAGATTCGGAACGACCTTCTCCTTGTAGTGTTTCTGGAGTATTGGTGTGCTCATTGGTTTCAGCGGGTCAGCGCGGTTGGTTGGTGCGCTTAAGCGCGGGCGGGTTCCACGAGGTGGAATCAGCCCAGTTTCTTGACATTGGAGATGTGGACGGGACCGTCGATGGTGTTGATGCCACCATCGGGGTTCTTTTCGGAGCGGCGGATGGCCTTTTGAAGGGGGCGGACGCCCTCGACGGTAACCTGGCCTTTGGAAGCATTGACGAGGAGGACCGTTCCGGTCTTGCCCTTGTGGTTGCCGGCGATGACCTCGACTTGGTCACCTTTTTTCACGTGTGTCTTGATGCGGCTCATGTGATGGGAGAGTGGAAGTTCGGGGTGGTTCAGAGCACCTCAGGGGCGAGGGAGACGATTTTCATGAAGCTCTTTTCACGAAGTTCACGGGCCACGGGTCCGAAGATACGGGTTCCGCGTGGGTTATTGTCCTTATCGATGACAACGATGGCGTTGGAGTCGAAGCGAAGGGTGGAGCCGTCCGCACGGCGGATCGGATAGGAGGTGCGGACGACGACGGCCTTGACAACGCTGCCTTTTTTGACAGCGGCGGTGGGGATCGAGTCACGAATGTGGCAGGTGATCACGTCGCCGATGCGGGCGGTACGTGAGCGTTTGCCGAGGACACCGATCATTTTTGCGCTGCGGGCACCGGTGTTGTCGGCGACGGCGAGCATGGTTTCCATCTGGATCATGGCGGTAAGGTGGTTGGGATGTGGTTAGGTTGAGAAACCGGGCAGGCCGAGGCTTGGTTCAGTGGGAGAGGATCTCCTGAAGTGACCAGCACTTGAGTTTGGAGAGAGGGCGGGTTTCGACGATACGAACGCGGTCGCCAATCTTGGCTTGGCCGCTTTCGTCGTGGACGTAGTATTTTTTGGACCGCTTGACGATTTTATTGAACTTGGGGTGGGGAACACGTGCGACGTGCTCGACCACGATGGTCTTGTTCATTTTATCGGAAACGACCACGCCGACGCGGGTCTTGCGGAGGTGGACCTGGGTGTCCTGGTTTGTCTCGCTCATGGTGTGGATGGATCAGGGGTTGTGGAGCGGCTTCAGGCGCTTTTGCGAGCGGTGAGGACGGTGTTGATTTGGGCGGTTTCGCGGCGCACCCGGCGGATGCGTGCTGGGTTCTCGAGCTGGCCGGTGGCTTGCTGGAGGCGGAGGTTGAGGGCTTCCTGCTTGAGATCGCGGAGACGGACGGCGAGTTCGTCTGCGGAAAGTTCGCGGATGTCTTTGGCTTTGATGGTGGCCATGGTTGGACGAGGTGGTGGTTGCGTTAGGTTGCGGATCAGGCGTGCGGGTTCCGAACGATGAAGCGGGTGCGGATGCCGAGTTTGTAGGAGGCGAGGCGCATGGCTTCGCGGGCTTGTGACTCGGGGACGCCGCCGACTTCGAAGAGGACGTTGCCGGGGCGGATGACGGCGACCCAGGCTTCGACTGCACCTTTACCTTTACCCATCCGTGTTTCGGGTGGGCGGGAGGTGATGGACTTGTGAGGGAAGATCCGGATCCAGACTTTTCCTTTACGTTTCAGGAAACGGTTGATCGCGATACGGCAGGCTTCGATCTGGCGGTTGGTCATCCATCCGCGGTCGAGGGTCTGCAGGCCGAAGTCACCGAAGGCGACGGTGGTTCCGCGCTGGGCATTGCCGGAGCGGCTTCCGCGGTGGCTCTTGCGGAACTTGGTTCGTTTGGGCATCAAAGGCATGGCTCGGTCCTCCTAGGAAAAGTGTGTTGGGGCTTGGGATGGGTAAAAATCAGTTGCGGTTGCCTTGTGGGCGGCGGTCGCCGCCACGGTCACCACCGCGGTCTCCGCCGCGACCACCACGGTCGCCACGATCACCGCCGCGGTCGTTGCGGCCTTGCGGTTGTTGTTTTCCGTCGTCTTCCTTTTTGTTGACCCAGCATTTGACACCAATGATGCCATAGACCGTGCGGGCTTCAGCGAAGCCGTAGTCGAGGGGGACGCGGAGGGTTTGAAGAGGGACTTTGCCTTCGCGGTATCCTTCGGCGCGGGCGATGTCTGCACCGCCGAGGCGACCGGCGCAGCGGAGGCGGATGCCTTCGGCACCGAAGTCCATGGCGGTTTGGAGGGCGCGTTTCATGGCGCGGCGGAAGCTGATTCGGCGCTCAAGTTGGACGGCGATCTGTTCGGCGACCAGTTGGGCATCGAGTTCCGGTTTGCGGATTTCGACGATGTCGATTTTGACTTGGGCGCCTTTGCAGAGGTGGGTGATGTCGTTGGTCATCACTTCGATCTCTTTGCCTTGGCGGCCGATGATCAGGCCAGGGCGGGAGGTGTGGAGGGTGACGCGGACGCTGTTCCAAGCACGCTCGATGACGACTTTGGCGAGGGCAGCGGTTTGCAGCTTCCGTTTGAGGTAGTTGCGGATCGCGAGGTCCTCGTGAAGTTTTTCGGCATAGTCTTTGCCTGCGGCGTACCACTTGGATCGCCAGTCTTTGTTGACGGCGAGGCGGAATGCGATCGGATTTACTTTCTGGCCCATGTTATTGAGGGATGAGATTGGTCGGTTGGGGGATCAGGCCTGCTCTTCGGCAGGGGCGGCTTGGGTTTCTGCAGCCGGGGTCTTGGCGGCCTTTTTGGCGGGCGACTTGCGGATGGTCTTCTTCTTCTCGGGTGCGGAGCCGACGAGGGTGATCGAGATGTGGCTGGTGCGCTTGAGGATCGGGCCTGCGGAGCCTTTGGCACGCGGCTTGAAGCGGCGGAGGGTGGGGCCGGCTCCGATGACGGCTTCCTTGATGACCAAGGTATTGGTATCGAGGGAGAAGTTGTTCTCGGCGTCCGCGATGGCGGTCTTGAGGGTCTTGCCAATGAGGACAGCGGCCTTCTTCGGGGTGAAGGTCAGGATGTCGAGCGCGTTGGAAACGGGCATGCCCTGGATTTCACGGGCGACATCACGCGCTTTTTTGGGCGAGAGGCGGACAAATTTAGTGGTGCTTTTGACTTCCATGGGATGTCGGACGTGAGGTGTTGCGGCGGTTTGGCTTATTCGGTTTCTAAAACGGCGAGGTCGCCGGGGCGTGGTGCTTCGGCGACGGCGTCGAGTTGTTCGACGAAGGCGCCGCTGATGCCCTTGCGGACATCGGCGAGAATGGCTTTGGCGTAGGGCTGTTGCCCTCTGAGGAGTTGGAAGGTCATGCCGATCCTTGCTCCCTGGGTTTCCCCGAGGTTGAGGACAAGCATGCCGCTTTGTTGGTCGATGCTGACGACACGCGCTTGTTGGAGCGTGCCGGTCCGGACATCGGGGCGCGGTTTCTGCGTTAGTCCGAGGATGGCGTCAAGCTCTCTTAGAGAAGTTTCGACGCCTACCCTTGCATTTGGGTCTGAAACGACGGATTGGCGGAGGTATTCGGTGGTGGAGGTGGCGAGTCCGCGGGCGGCGAGTTCGAGCGAGGTGATGCGTTCGTTGGCGATTTGGAGGTCGGCAGCGGCCTGGACGAGGCGGTCATCGCCGCCATCGAGGAGGTTTTTGCCGAGGGCTTCGAGGCGTTGCCGGACTTGGTCCAGTTGCTCGCGAGCCTGTTTTTCGCCGCGGTTCGCCTCGACGAGGCTGCGTTGGAGGACTTCGTTTTTTTCCTGGAGTTCGATGATGATCTCCTGGAGTTCCGCCGCATCGACTTGTTGGGCCGGGCACGCAACGGCCTGGAGCAGCAACCCGAAGGTGGCGGCAAAGAGGCGTGTGTGACCGGTGGTGGACATGTGGATGTGGCGGAGGTGGGGTGATTACTTCTTACCGATACCGCCGTGGGCGCGGAAGATGCGGGTCGGGGCAAATTCACCGAGTTTGTGGCCGACCATGTTTTCCGTGACATACACGGGGACGAAGGTCTTGCCATTGTGGACGGCGAAGTTGTGACTGACGAAGTCCGGGGTGATCATCGAATTGCGGCTCCATGTTTTGATGGGCTTGCGATCGGATCCGGCATCGGCGACGGCATCGATCTTGGCGAGGAGCTTTTGATCGACGAAGGGGCCTTTCTTGAGTGAGCGTGGCATGGGAATCGGTGAGGTTGGATTCGTTCAGGAAGAGGGATGGATTACTTCTTCTTGTGGCGGGATTCGACGATGAAGACGCTGGTGGTCTTCTTCGGTTTGCGGGTTTTCTCGCCCTTGGCGTGACCCCATGGGCTGAGGAGGTGCTGACGACCACCACCGGATTTGGAGCGGCCTTCGCCACCACCGTTCG
>SYAP01000167.1 GCA_005787565.1 Verrucomicrobiaceae bacterium
AATCCAAATCCTCGAACCCATCCAATCCATGAAACCCAAGCTCCTCCTCTTCCCGATCCTCGCCTCAGCCCTCATCTCCCCGGCCATCGCCGCAGACTTCGTCTGGAAAGGCACTACGGACACCTCATGGACCGAAGGCACCAACTGGCTCGGCGGCACCGCACCCGCTTACGGCGCAACCCTCACCGCCGACCGCCTCGTCATCGGAAATGGCGAAGATTCCGAAGCCATCTACAACCCCGGCGCGGGAGTCACCACCACCTTCGGCTCCGGTCGCGGCATCATCATCGGCTCATCCACCAACGGCCCCGCCAACCTCACCATCACCAGCGGAATCCTCAAAATCAACGGCACCGGCAGCGACAACCCCATCATGGCCAACGGTGTAAACGCCACCCTCACCCTCAATGGCGGCGATATCGATCTAACAGGACACCCCGTCGGCTTCCGCCTCTGCGGCCTCGGCGCTGCCGACCGCACCAGCGACCTCAACATCACCAACGGCACCTTCTCCTCAGGCGTCTTCGACTTCTTCACCAACGGCACCGAGGGAACCAGCACCGTCAACCTCAACACCGGCGGCATCCTCGCTGTCTCACGCTTCATCAAAACCTCAACGGACGCCACCTCCATCCTCAACCTCGATGGCGGAACCCTCCGCCTGCGCAACACCCAATCCTCACCCAACGTCTACTTCGCCAACCTCGCCGGCCTCCAAACCATCGTCAAAGACGGCGGCGTCATCGTCGATACCAACACCTTCAACGCCAACATCGCCGAAATCCTCGAACATGACACCTCCCTCGGCGCCCCCCCCGATGGCGGCCTAACCAAAAACGGTGCGGGAACCCTCACCCTCTCCGCCTCTAACACCTTCACCGGCCCCGTCACCATCAACGCCGGAACCGCCCTCACCACCCCCAGCCGCTTGCTCCTCAACAACGACACCGGCGCAGGCACCGGACCCATCACCTTCGCCGGCTCCTTCACCGACATCCAGGTCAACAACACCCGCAACATCGCCAACTCCATCTCCCTCTCTAACACCGGTGACGAGAAAACCATCCTCCTCCCCTAACCAGGGGGCGGCGCATTTGCCGGCGCCACCTTCTCCGGCCCCATCACCATCGATGAAACCAACCCGGACCACTTCCGCGTCCGCGCCGATGACAACTGCTTCCTCACCTTCTCCGGAAAAATCAGCGGCCCGGGCGGCATCTTCAAGTTCCAACCCGGCCGACTCACCCTGACCAATAGCTCGAACGACTTCATCGGAGATATCAAAATCACCCACGGCTCCGTCTCATTCACCAATGGCGCGCTCGGCTCCACCGGCGCCATCCGCATGGAAGGCGGCCCCACCGTCACCACCGCCACCCTCCGCTGGGATCCCACCAACGACCAGGACATCTCCAGCCGCCTCGTCATGTTCGATGCCAAAACCGCCATCCTCCTCATGGCCGATGGCGGCGAGCCCTACGACAGCTCGAACGTCGTCTTCGCCAACGCCATCGGCAACAGCAGCTCCGCCAAACTCCAAAAAACCGGAAACGGCACCCTCGCCCTCACCCAGCCCAGCACCTACACCGGCGGCACCACCATCACCCAAGGCACCCTCGAATTCGCCAACGGCGCGCTCGGCACCACCGGCGCGGTCACCATGGATGGCGGCATCCTCCGCTGGGCCACCGGAAACACCCAGGACATCTCCGCACGCATCACCATGGTCGATGCCAAAACCGCATCCTTCTCCACCAACGGCAACAACGTCACGCTCTCCAACGCCATCGGCAACTCATCCACCGGAAACCTCTCCAAAACCAACACCCCAGGCACCCTCACTCTAACAAGCACCGCCACCTACACCGGCACCACCGCCATCGGCGGCGGAACCCTCGCCCTCGGCGCAAACAACATCATCCCGGACTCATCCAACGTAAGCATCGGAACAGCAACCCTCGACGCCGCTACCTTCGACGACCAACTCGGAACCCTCGACGTCACCGCCGCCGCCACCATCAACCTCGGCACCGGCGCAAACCTCATCTTCGCAGATAGCAATCTCGTCGATTGGACCGGTGGCACACTCAACATCACAGGCACCTTCGTTTCCGGATCCTCGATCAAATTCGCCTCCACCGCAGGCCTCACCTCAACCCAACTGGCACTCATCACCCTCAATGGCGCTCCGGCCACCTTCACACTCGACGCCAGCGGATTCCTAACCGCAACTCCCGTCGCCGGATTCGCCGCATGGCAATCCGCCAACAGCACCGCCGGCGGCATCAATGCCGATCACGACAACGACGGCCTCTCTAACGGAATTGAATGGTTCCTCGGCGGAACATTAGACACCACCGGCTTCAATCCCCTTCCCGGCGTCACCGTTGCCGCAGGCACCCTCACCGTCACTTGGACCAAAGCCGCAACCTTCACCGGCAATTACGGCACCAACTACGTCGTGGAAACCTCACCAAACCTCGCCAACCCATGGACACCAGCCGCCGAAGGCACCGGCGCAAACAAGGTCGAAATCACCGGAAACAGCGTGAAATACACCTTCCCCGCAGGCACCACCAACTTCGCCCGCCTCAAGGTCATCACCGCTCCGTAATCCGCTCGAAAATCCCTATGCCCTAACAAAAACTCACGCTCCATGAAACCCAAACACCGCCTCTCCACCCTCAATCTGCTCCTCATCACCACGGTGATCGCAGCGCTCAGCCCATTCAACACCTTCGCTGCGGACTTTGTTTGGAAAGGCACAACCGACTCTTCATGGACCACTGGAACCAACTGGCTCTCCGGCACCGCCCCCGTTTATGGAACTGACCTCAGCGCGGACCGCCTCGTCATCGGAAACGGCTCGAATCCCGGTGTGATCTACAACCCCGGAGCCGGTGTCACCACCACCTTCGCCTCCGGCCGTGGCATCATCATCGGCTCGACCACTCAGGGTGCCGCCGATCTAACCGTCACCACCGGCACTCTCAAAATCAACGGGCCTAGCACAAGCGGCAACGAACCCATCATGGCCAACGGAGTCAGCGCAAACGTCCTCATCAACGGAGGAAATCTCGACCTCACCGGCCATGGCAACGCCTTCCGCTTCTTCGGTGCCGGAAACACCGGACTCACTAGCACCCTCACCATCACCAGCGGCTCCTTCTCATCCAACGGATTCAACCTCTTCCAAACCGGAACCGCCGGAACCGGCACCATCCACCTCGACGGTGGCTCGCTTGCCGTGACCGCATTCACCCGCCCCGCCACCGCCGCATCCACCATCATCAACCTCAACGGCGGAACCCTCCGCATCCGTGGCGCAAGCTCCGCCAGCTTCCTCCCTGCTCTAACAGGACTGCAAACGTTCGTCAAAACCGGTGGTGCCATCATCGACTCGAACAACCTCAACCTCACCATCGCCGAGACTCTCGAACACGATTCATCCCTCGGCTCAGGCCTCGACGGCGGACTCACCAAAGTGGGCGCGGGAATCCTCACCCTCTCCGGTGCCAACACCTACAACGGAGCTACCACCATCAGCGCAGGAACCATCAGTGCCGGAAAAATCGACGTCAGCAGCGGAAACAGCAACCTCGGCGATGCCACCAGCGCCGTAACGCTCGGCTCCGCGGATGCCCAAGGCACGCTCTCCTACACCGGAAACACCGCCTCCTACACCCGCGGCTTCACCATCGGCGGAAACGGCGGCGGTCGCCTCGACGTCACCACCGCAGGACAAACACTCACGGTGGAAACCGCCGGAATCACCGGCTCCGGCCTCTTCACCGTCGGTGGCAACGGCCGCACCCTCATCCAATCCGTCATCTCCCACACCGGCGGCCTCACCAAAGGCCCGTTCCTCGCCAACACCACCGCCCTCACCCTCTCTAACGGATCAAACTCCTACACCGGTGTCACCACCGTCGAACACGGTGCCATCGTCGTCACCGCCAACGGTGCGCTCGGTAGCACCTCCTCGGGAACCGTCGTCAACTCAGGCGCAACCCTCGCCTTCTCAGGCTCCATCAACCACAACGCCGCCGAATCCGTCACCGGATCAGGCGCCGGATCAAACTCGGTCTCCGGTATCTTGGCCGATAACCAGCGCGGCTTCATCCAAAGCGCCTCCGGCAACAACACGTTCGCCGGCAACATCGTCATCGATGCCGGTGGAGTCACCCGCATCGGCACCCAGAACGGTGCATCGCTCACTCTAGCAGGAACCATCACCCAGGCTTCCGGCAGCATCTACTTCCGCCCCGGCAACAACGCCGGAGACTTCGTCACCCTCTCCAACTCCGGAAACTCCTTCGGCGGAAACTCCTCCATCTTCACCGGTGCCACCGCCGGCAACTACGCCGGCGTCCGCATCGGAGCGAACAACGCCCTCCCAACCGACCTTACCATCGTCGGCGATACCGCCACCGGCGCGGGAACCGCTCTCAACCTCAACGGCTTCAACCAAACCCTCAATGGCCTCGCCGGCGGAAACACCCTCAACATTATCAACAGCAACACCTCCACCGCCTCCACCCTCACCATCGACACCCTCGTAGACCGCACCTCCGCCGGAACCATCATCCGCGGCGGTGGCGGGCTCGGAACCATCAACATCGTCAAGCAGGGCACCCTCACACAAACCCTCGGTGCCACTCACGACTACACCGGCACAACCGAAATCAACGAGGGCACGCTCATCATCAACGGCAACATCTCCACCAGCTCCCTAACAACCATCGCCTCCGGCGCAACCCTCGCTGGCTCCGGAACCGTCGGTGCCACCACCGTCGATGGCGGCGGCTTCTTCGCCCCCGGCACCTCCCCAGGAACACTCAACACCGGCACCCTCACCTTCGCCAACCTGAGCAATCTCAACTACGAACTCAACCCGACCGACCTCACCGTTGGCTCATCCATCAACGACCTCGGAAATGTCAGCGGAAACCTCACCCTCGATGGCATCCTCCACATCTCCGCAACCTCCGGCGACTTCCTATCCGCCATCCCCGGAGCCTCATGGCGCTTGTTCAACTATACTGGCTCACTCACCGACAACACCCTCGAATTCGGAACCAAACCTGCTCTCGCGCCCGGTCTCGACTGGGCCATCGACACCTCCACACCCGGCCAGATCAATCTAACCATCACCGCAATCCCAGAGCCCGCAGCTGCACTCCTCTCCAGTCTTGGCTTCCTCGCTCTCCTTCGCCGCCGCCGCTGAAATGGCTCCGCCAACAGCCACGCTGCGATGAACCCGGTTCAGCAAAACCTCATCACCCGCCGCCAGACCCTGACCCTGGCAGCGTCCCTCATCTCTCTTGGCTGCAAGTCACATGTATCACTTCCTCCCATCCCCAAACATGGCAAGAAGGGACTCTGCCTAACAGACAAACGCCGGCCCACCGAGAAAAATGCCCGCTTCCTCAAATCCATCGGCGCACACTGGCTCTACAACTGGAACATCGACCCTCCGGAAATCCTCCCGCAAGGAATCTCCTTCACCCCACTCATCTATCGAACGTCTGCCAACATCGATCAACAGCTCGCACACCTCAAAGCCACCGCCAAAGCACGCGGCATCAGCGAGCTGTTAGGCTTCAACGAACCGGACTCCCCAACCCAGGGCAACACCACCGTCGAAGACGCCCTCAACGCATGGCCCAAACTCGAAGCCACCGGCCTCCGCCTCGGCAGCCCCGCAACCGTCCACCCCGACAACGATTGGATGCGTGCCTTCATGAAAGGCATCGATGAGCGCGGACTCCGCGTCGACTTCGTCTGCATGCACACCTACGCCGGCCCGGGCGTCGAATCGTTTCTCAAAAAAGTCAGGGAAACCCACCGCCTCTTCAATCGACCCATCTGGATCACCGAGTTCGCCGTCGCCGATTGGAAAGCCAAATCCCGTGAGGAAAACCGCTTCAAACCCCAACGCATCGCGGAGTTCCTGACCGAACTCCTTCCCCATCTCGAATCCATGGATATCGTCGAACGATACGCCTGGTTCCACGGCGGCGTCAGCGGCGGACCTCTCGCCAATTCCAAACTCTTCAACCCCGATGGCTCTCTAACAGTCGTCGGCGAGGCTTACCGAAAGACAAGCTAACACAAGGAAACCCATGACCATCCGATCCATCATTCTCCGTCTCATTCTAACAATCACGCCCCTCTTCCCCTACTCGCTCCACGCCGAAGCCATTCCCAATCCCATTTTCTCGAACGGCGCGGTCCTCCAACGCGACCAACCCATCCCGATTTGGGGCACCGCACAAGACGGCGAAAAGGTAACCGTCGACTTCAACGGGCAAAAACAATCAACCACCGCCACCAACGGCAAATGGAAGGTGAACTTCCAACCCATGCAAGCCGGCGGCCCCTTCACCATGACCATCACCAGCAACCACGTGGTCACCCTGAACAACCTCCTCATCGGCGATGTCTGGCTCTGCTCAGGCCAATCGAACATGCACTTCCAAATGAAGTCCGTCGAAAACGCCAAACAGGAAATCGCCGGCATGAATCATCCAAAGGTGCGCTATTTCACGGTGAAACACCAGTTCGGCCAACAACCAACCGATCAAGTCGCTGGCACCTGGAAACCCGTTTCCCCCTCAACCGCAGCCGATTGCTCGGCCGTCGCCTGTTACTTCGGAACCGCGCTGAACCAACACCTCGATATCCCCATCGGCCTCATTATCAGCTCTGTCGGCGGCACCCGCATCGAATCTTGGATGCGGCAGGAAACCCTCGCCAAAACCGGAGAATCTTTGGCGCTCATCAAAAAATGGAGCGAGATCTCACCGACGGAGTTCACACGCATCGGCGGGGAATACAGCGCCTTCCAACACCAGCGCGACCACGTCCACCCCAATGCTGTTAGGGAGGCAAGGGCACAGGGAAAACCCATCCCTCCCCCACCCTTGCAGCCGAAAACCCGCTGCCACGACTGCCCCAGCGCCCTTCACAACGGCATGATCGCCCCCCTCATTCCCTACGCGATCCGCGGCACAATCTGGTACCAGGGCGAATCAAACGCCGGACAACCCAAACCCTATCAGAAACTCCTCCCGGCCATGATCCACGACTGGCGCACAGCCTGGGGAACCAACCTGCCTTTCCTCTTCGTCCAGATCGCCCCTCACCGCAGCATTCACCCTTCTTTCCGCGAAGCACAACATCTCATCTGGCAGAACACACCCAATACCGCAATCGTCGTAACCACGGATGTCGGAAACATGGCGAACATCCACCCCACCCAAAAACGCCCCGTCGGAGAGCGCCTCGCTCTCGCAGCTCGCACCCTGAGTTATGGCGAAACCATCGTGTCATCCGGCCCCCTTTTCCAACAGATCAAAATCGTGAAAAATCGCGCCGTCATCACCTTCTCCAACGTCGGAGCCGGACTGCTCGCAAAAAATGGCGACCTCAAAGGTTTCACCATCGCCGGAGATGATGGAAAGTTCCTCCCAGCCCATGCAACGATTCAGGACAATTCCGTGATCGTAACATCCGACAAGGTCCCTCGTCCCACCGCTGTCCGCTACAATTGGTCAATCATACCGGAAGGAAACCTCTTCAATCGCGTGAATCTGCCAGCCGCTCCATTCCGCTCCGACGGCCCGATGCCCCAAGACAGCTGATACGGGCCCCGTAAACGCATCGTATCAAACCAATGGCTCAAACCATCGCCCTCCTGTCGCTATTCACAGCCTTCTTTGCCATGCTCCCGGCAACAGCAGAACCTCGGGATCTTGAGGCATTCGACGTCAATGGCCATAAAGCCTATCTCCAGTCTGCAACCTCGCCAGCTACCCGATCAAGTTCTCAAAAAAAGAAATACTCGCCGACTACGGAATGGATGAAGCTGCCATTCGCCGCAATCTTGATGACCTCAACCCGATCTCCAACCTCAAAACTCTCGCGAAAAACAAAGTTCCGATGTTCTCCGTCCACGGCGACAATGACCAAACGCTTCCCTTTGAGGAGAACACCCTGCTCCTCAAACAAAACGATCAGGCCCCCGGAGGCTCTTGCGAAGTGAAAATCATCTCCGGACGCGGCCACGAAGTCTTCCCTCACTTCTTCCAGTGCCAGGAACTCGTCAACTTCATCCTCAAACATGCGAAACACTGACGGGCAATCCCAAACCCTGCCCCAACCAACCCCCTGACACAATCTCATCCCATGAAATTCATCTTCCTCATCACCTTGCTTTTCCCACTGTCCGCCCTCGCCGGCTCATTCACAGTTCCCCCTGAAATGCCGGAAGCGAGCCGCAAGCGCTTCGAACGCTTTGAATCGTTTCAAATCAAGGGCGTCTGCGGAGACAATGATATGGACCGCTTGGCAACGCGCGGCGTCAATACCGTGCGGGGCTACACCATCGAAAGCGCGGAAGTCATGCGCAAGAAACTCGATCACGCCCAACGCCTGGGAATGAAAATGATCGTCAGCGAATGGATGCCCAATCATGGCAAGAACCTTACAGAACAAGGCGGCACCTGGAATTTCGACTACAACAAAAGCGCAGACAAAATGGTCCGGGACTTGATCGGCAAAGTCGAAGCCATCGGCGACCACCCGGCCATCCTCATGTGGGGACTCGGCAACGAAGTCCACCTGGACGAACCCTACCTCCGCGTCGTCAACCGCATGTCTCAGGAGATCCACAAACGCTTTCCACTCCATCTCACCAGCCTGACCATGATCAACGCCAAGCCGGAAGCGATCGCGGCAGTTCTCAAATTCGCTCCCGATATCGACGTGCTCGGCATCCAAAGCTACAGCCGTGGTGCCGTGCGCGGGTCGATCAAGAACACCGAAAAACACTGGGGCAGGCCGTTCTACATGTCGGAGTTCAATGCAAATGGACCATGGAATTTTCAGAAAACCGCTTGGGATGTCCCGCTAGATGAACCGGTCACCAACAAGGTCAATGATTTGAAGGATTGCTACGCCGCCATCGACGCCTCCCCGCTCTGCCTGGGATCCACCGTCTTCTTGTGGGGACACTTTGCCGTCAATGACCGCCCGAGCTATTTCAGCCTTCTCCTGGACCCCAACCCTCAAGGAGAAAGCGGACCACCTTCCTTCGACCACTTGTTGATAACTCCCCAGGCGGATGCCATGACCGAACACTTCACCGGCACTCCCATCAAAGGAAACCGCGCACCTTTGTTATCAAAAGTCGAATTCGAGAACGGTGCCAAATCAAGACTGGCTGCACCCGGTGAAACCATGAAACTAACCCTCGCAGCGGAGGACTCCAATGAGGACACGATCGACTTCGTGACTTGGATCTTGAAATCCAAAGTCAGGAAAACCAAAACCGTTTCCGAACCGGTCACCCACCCGCCCGGAAAAACCACTGTCATCAATGCCCCGGAAGTCCCCGGTGATTATCTTGTCATGGTCTATGCCATCGACAACAAGGGCGGTGGCTCCGCCAGCGTGCTTCCTTTCAAGGTGGAAACTCCAAAGAACTCCATCGATGAAATCGCTGAGCCTTGAGACAACTCCCGCTCAATAACTTGCCCACGCCATCCAGCGCCAGATTAACAACATCAACGCTTGAGAGAGCGGAATCGCCACACCAAAGAACAAAAAACGACTGAACTCACCTCAGTCCATGACGTTTTCGTTCAACTCCACAGCGAGAATGGTGAGGACCCTATCAGAACAACTGACGCCGGACAGCGTGCCTTCCCTGCGAACACCCAACAATCATCAACCATTCATTGTATTCCGGGTCCATGTCTAGAGTTTCACTTCGCGAAAACCTGAACCCGGAACACCGCCGCAGGGGCCCCATGAGTGGCGGAGATGCGGAGTGTCAGACGTTTGGTAGAGATTGAAGATGGAGCTTTCCACTCATGCATCGCACCATGGTGGTCACGCACAGACTGGAGGATGTTGCCGGAGTCATCCAATAAATCGAAATCCTTCACCATGAACGGAACCACCTCCTCCGGATGCGTCATCAGAACCGACTCCATGGGATGATCCCAATCCGGATCGAACTCGATCCTCACCCGCCCGATCTCGACAGCGGAATCCCAAGTCAAATGCAACTCCGGCTTCGGATCCGCCGGATCCGCCACCCACGCATTCGGCGCATCCACCGGACGCGATGGCCCGCCTAACACATTCCCCTGACCAAAATGATCCATCGCCGGCTCAAAACCCATCGCAAGGTTCAATCCGTCCGGCCGGCGCTTCGGCAACCAGAATTCAAATCGATCAATCCCGATGCCCGCCGGCGGCTCCTGCACGCTCGACTTCGCAACCGCTTTGTTGAACGCCGTCGTCACCGCAAGCACCCCGGTCACCCGTGCATCACTCAACCGAACCCGCACCGATGGATCCTCGCAAAGCTTGATGAAATGATATCCCCCTTTGGAAATCGGCGATGCAAAACGGGCACTCAAAATCGACTGTCCCTCGCTGAAAGGAACGTTGATCGCATCCACCAATTCCTCCGGCGTGAAATTCCCGGATCGCTCCGAACGCCGCAGCTCGAATCGCAACGCCCCGGCCTGCTCAGCACTGATCTCGATCGAGAACTCCGGCACCACCCCAGCAGCCAATGGCACCAACATCGCCCACGAACTATCCAGACGGATCCATGCCTTCCCCGGCGCAAGCTCGGACAAAATCAACCGGCTGCTGGCACTCGCCTCCGCCCGCAAGGCCAGATCAGCAGAATCCTTCAACACCTTCCCGGGAAGATACTGACCATCGCGCTGAAGCCTGATCTGAAGCTCCGTTAGATTCCCTCCACTCCCCAGCTCCGCCGGAAGACACTGCTTCTCCAAACAAAGCGCCGCCGCCGTCCCCACCGCCTGCCCACCAACCGCACAGGTCGCCATCACACGCGTCGATCCGAAAGCCACGTGGCTCGCACTGATGATGCGCCCCGCCAAAAGCAGATTCTTGATATTGCGGCTATAGTAACAACGCCACGGAATCCCATAAACCCCCTTCGAGTGCCACTGCGTGCACCCGCTCTTCTCCGAGTAAATCCCATCCGCCGGATGCAAATCCACCGCCCATCCTCCATGCGCCACCACATCTTCAAACTCCCGCTGCTCAACCAAATCCTGCTGCCGGATGATGTAATCCCCTTCAAACCGACGGCTCTCCCGCTTCCCGGGAACATGCCCCACCCATTCAAGTGTCATCGTCTCTGCTTCAGGAAAATTGCCGGAATTCTTGATGTAATCCCAAACCCCATAAACCACCTTCCATAACTCCCACTTGATCTCCTCGGTCTGATGAACCGTATCCAAGCGCCCGCCATACTCGATCCACCAGAAATTGCAGCCCTGCATGTTGGTGTTGAACTGCCGGTATCTTGGAATCTTTGTGATATCTTTCAGCGCCCAGCTCGGTGCCGTGAATTTCACCGGAACCCCAACATCCTTGGTTGAGAAATACATCGAATGACCTAACAACTGCCCATACTCCGCATCCGGCGCGAATCCCTCTCCGAACTCATCTTTCGATTCCGCACCCATCCGGAACGCCGCACCCGCCATGAACCCAACCAATCCGTCCCCGGACGCATCGCAAAACAACGGCGCCCGCAAAACATAACGCGTCGAGTTCTGCGAACAAAACGCATGAACCGCTGAAATCGTATCAGGATCACTCTTCTCCACCTCATACGCCGCCGTATTCAGCAACAATGTCAAATTCTCCTCTTCCCGGCACTTCTCCAACAGAATGGTGTCGAAAATCAACGCGTTCCCCTGCCGGTTCCGATACAGGTTTTCCTCCAGAATCTCATTGAGAATCCCACCCTCGCGCGACCACCGATTGTTGTTTCCCAAATGGGACGTCGCTCCCAACACCCACAACCTCACCTCGCTGGATGCATTCCCACCCAGGATCGGACGATCCTGAACCAACACCGTCTTCACCCCATGACGGGCGGACGCAATGGCTGCGGCAACACCTGATAGACCACCTCCCACAACAATAAGTCCGGCGTCGAGGGTTTCGGTTCTGAGATGCCTGATGGCGGCGGGACCTTCTTGAATCATGATTCGCTTCTGTTTTCGGGTTTTCTCGCGAGAAAAAGGGTGATGCCACCGATCCCGATGACCACCAAGGCGAAAAGACAAAGGACAAGTCGCTGCCCGGGATTGATCGGAAGAAGACACATCATCCCCGCACCGATCACCACCATGCTCCACCCCACGATCCGCGCCGGCCCGTTGTCCGTCTCGCCATCCAGCTTCGAATCCACCTCCTCGCGCTCGATCGCTTGCAACCTCACGATGTTCCTCCATCGACGGTCCTCGCCCTTCGCAAGCAAATGCGCAACCAGGGTGATCATCATCGGCAACACCACTCCCACAAACGTCCTCGACTGATCGTAGAGCCACTTCGCCACACCGCCGTCCTGCGGTGCCGCGATCCATCCGAAATGCAGTGCAAGCCCTAGCGGAATGCAAATGCCCGCCGTAAGCCAAAGCGCCACCACATTCAACCGCTTGCTCAGCAAACCCATCAAGATCGGCGCCAGCAGCGGAACAACCATCAACTCCGTGATCGAAATGATCACCTTCTCCGCACCACCCAACACCGGAATGCACAGCGCAATCCCGGCAATCACCACTCCCAAGAGAAAGGTGAACCACCTACCAGCGGTGAGCAGGCTCCCGTCCGAGATCGCCTTCCGCAACGGCCTGTAGATGTCCTGCGTCAGCACCCCGGAAAACACATTCAGCTGCGAACTGATTGTGCTCGCCGTCGCGGAAAACATCGCCGCCATCATCAAACCAACCATTCCCACCGGCAACACGCTCTTGCACGATCGAATGTAGGCTTCCTCCTTGAGCATCCTCACCACCTCTGCAGAAGCCCCCTCCGGAATCGGACTCTGCACCCGCCACAACAACGGCGGCAACAACCATAAAAACGGCGAAAAAAGATAAAGCACCCCGAAAAGAGCCGTCCCGCGCACGGCATCGCGGGCATTCGGCACACAAAGATACCTCTGCACGAAGGCGAACTCCGCTCCAATCATGAAATAGTGGATCGCCACCCACCCGAACAAAAAGAACCACGTGTATTTAGAACCTGAAGTAAGCGCCAGAAACCCTTCAGGAGCCTGCGCCACAAATCCCCCCAGACCGCCCAAATCCAACAGGATCAGCACAAACACAAACACCACCGAAACATTCAACACGATGAACTGGATCACATCCGTCATCAACACCGCCCACAGCCCGCCGATCATCGTGTAAAGCACTACAATACCTCCAAAAACCAGAATCGCCGTGATCAACTCCGGTGGCATCCCCGTTACCCCTGCCGCGGTATCACCACCACGGGTCACCGCAATCGTTAGAGTCGCGATCGCATAAAGCGCACCTGCCGACCCAACCATCCTATAGATCATCATCGACCAAGTGTAGAAATGCAGCGCCCCTTTCCCGAAACGCCGCTCCACAAACTCCGCAGGCGTCTTCACCCCAAGCCGCTTCCATTTCCCGGCAACCGTATATCCCGCAAACAACGCGGCCACCCCATAGCAAAGATTTACCATGATCGCCACCAACCCATGCTCATAAGCCATCCCCCCCCACACCACAAAGGTGTTCGCGGAAAACATCGTCATGAAAGCGCTCAACCCGCTCGCCCACCACGGCGACGCACCGCCTGCGGAAAACAAATCCGCCGTGCTGCGAACCTTCCGTCCAAGCATCACCCCGATCCCGACAGTGCCGACGAGATAGAGAATCAATACAATCCAATCCGAAGTGCGCATGGGTTCAGCGGGCTTTTCCTTCCTGGCGGTCGAACTCGAAATAGGCCAAACTCATGCACCAGGCAGCGCCATAGTTGACCCAACCTTCCGCATGTCGATACGGACCATCAGGATTGAACGGAAACATCTCGCTCCCCGGCGCGGCCGAAATAGAACTCCGGCACAACTCCAACCGCGCACATACGTTCAGCTTGTGCGAAATCGGCCAACCCCGCTCAATCCCGACAAATCCCATCTCCGGCTTGCTCGGCGCGGCGGCAAGACGCGGATTCCGGCCAAACACCGCATCCGCATGCGAAACCGCAAGCTCACGCATCCGTGACTTCAAACCCTCATCATCAACCACCCAAGACGCCGCCAACGCAATCCCCGGAGTCCCAACCCAATTGCCAACATCATTGATCTTCGGAATCGTCCAATGTTCCCCATCATCATAACGCCGCAGATCCCACAAATTGGCCGAACGCTTCGTCGCAACCCTCGCCCACTCCGTGACCTTCTCTTTCAATCCTTTCGGCGCATGCTCCGGATGATTCTGCAACAACCACACCAAACTCGGAATCGTCCGATGCTCGCTCATCCGATGCCCCTTGGTCGTCCGCGGATCGTTCCAGTCCAGATGCTTCACGATCCACTCCGCCTGCTTCACCGCCGCCGCCAGATACCGATCCGCATCGGCCAAGCCGTCACGCTTCGCAACCTCATGCATCAGAAGGTTTGGAATAATCGAATGCCCCGGCGCATGGCGCCCCTTGTATGGATGAAGCAGTCCCCCCATCGGATTATCCCCCTCCACCTGATCGATGGTTAAATAAGTCTTCGGATCCCACCACTTCCCGATCTCCAGTGAAGGTGCCCAGTTCGCCACGCAAAAATCACGACATTTCTGATAGAACGACTCCGGCAGCCACTCCTTCAACGCCGGCCACGCCCAAACCACATACGCAATCTGCTCGACCGTCTGCGCATGGATCTTCCGCGGATCCGGATCATTGCTGGGATCCTTCGTCGCGGGATGGATCAGGTAAAATCCCGCACCCCAATGGATCAGTTTGACAACATCCGGCGCTTCAGCCGCAGGTGGCTCTAGTTCTGTGAAATACTTTCTAACTGTATCCATCACCCCCTCACTGCACGGATTCTTTGAATCGAACTTGAAATCCGGAGACAACACCCGCTTCTTGTCCGCTTCCCAATCCATCTGCCTCGGCATCGCCGCGACCCGCGCAGGATCGGCACGATGAAACAGCACCAACGCCGGAAGAATCGCATCATAATAAGTCCCATCCCTCCACGGACACCCGCCGAAAGCACTCGGATGAGTCCCGACCACCGATCGCGTATCAATCAGAAAATCCACCGCCCCTTGCCAGAAGTATTCTTTCCACAAGTCCGGATGAATCATGAACGGATCACTCACCCCCGGCTTGAGCTTCCCGCCACTCACCTCGATCACATACTCCCCGGCATCCCCCTTGAATCCGGAAAATTCGCCAATGTTGCCACGGATTTCCGAGCGAAACAAGACATCCCCCCCCTTGGCCGGCCGCACCACGAAAGCAACGCCATCCTCTGTTAGGGGAGCCGTGAAACGCTTGGGTCGCCCCATTTCATAGCCAACCTGATTCACCGCAATCAAATGCGCGTCCCGCGTAATCCCCGACCCCCGATTGGGAATCCCTTTCGGCGCAGGAACCCCCGGCTTCCACTCGTTCTGCCATCGGATCACCGGCTTCCCATCCTCAAATCTCACCGGCAACCAGATGTAACCCGCCTTGATCGGCTCCTTCGGATTCCAGATGTCAAACATCGCGATCCACTCATCCGGATTCCACGGTGCCGCCATCAGGAAGGTGCTCTGGCCACCAAACGCCTTCTCCGGACCCAACCGGTTGTGCGGATTCACTCCCACACACGGATTCCCCAGCGACCGATACGGACCCTCGATCTGATTCGCCACAAACATCCGCGCGGGATTCGGATCCCAACCCGTGCTCCCAGACCCTAGCAGATAGATTTTCCCTCCCCTCGTCATCACGGCCGGCGCCTCCGTCGCACGGGTGATTCCTTTCATCTCCACATACTCACCAACCGGCTTCAGCCCATCTTCCGTTAGACGACCGCAAACCAGCACCTTGTCCGGTTTCCGCACCGCAATGTGATGCAAGGATCCATCACCCTTCTGATGGATCGCGAAATCCCCCGAGCCAGATTCGCTGCCGGCACCGGTGAACTTCCCACGATACTCAAACGGCCCCAACGGGCCACTGGACGTCGCCACCCCCACATACGCCACATCCGTCCCAACCATCCCCCCCGCCGCCTTGGGCGGATAAAGCTTGAAATACATCACAAACTTCCCGCTGAGCCGATTGAACACCACCTTGGGCCGATCCAGAATCCCGGCATCCGCCACATCCGGGTGCTGCCCCTCTGCCTCCACCGAAAACACCATCCCGGAGTTCTTCCAGTTCAACAGATCGCCACTCACATAACACCTCACCCCAGCCTCGTTCTTCTCGGACTCCGTCCTCCCCTCGATCTTGTGCGACCCATACCAATAATACTTCCCCTCGTGCTTCAGCACGCAAAAACCATGCGCATTGATGTGAACTCCCTCCGTATCAAGCCAGGGCCGCCCCGGACGAAACACCGTCCGCTCCCCACCCTCCGCCAAACCCCCGGTCACGAAAATCAACCACACCACAAGCACACGAATCCCCATCGTCGCCCATCCGCGCAGTCCGCATTCGATCGTGTTTATCATTCGCTCCGCACAGCCTTGCAGCCCCTTCCCCCCTTGTCAGCGATTTCCATTTACACGATTTACACAATCTCTTGCACATTCCACTCATCCGATTGACTCGAACCACACCTCCTGAAACGCTCGAAAAACTCAAAACCCATGCTCTATCGCCACTGGTTGAACCTCAATCTGCACCTCCTCTGGTGCCACAACCGCCACGTCGCCAAGGGAACCCAAATCACCGGCCCCACTCTCCGCTTCACCGAATTCACCAACAGCGCCGCATGGCTCGTGCACGAAGGCTGGGCCTGCGTCGAACACGACGGCCAAACCTACACCGCCCACCCCGGCCAGTGGCTCATCGTAAAACCCGGCCCACGCGTCCAAACCTTCTCCCACGACGCCAGAATGCTCTCCCTCGCCTTCGAAGCACGCTGGCCCGACGGCTCACACCTCTATCAGGACGGCCTCAGCCTCGTCATCGAAGCCGCAGACGCTCCTGACCTCGAACAAAAAATCCGCCCCATCCTCAACGCCGTCATGGAAATCGCCCCTGGCACCTGGGACGTCCGCGACCACCGGGCCGACCTCAGCTTCTTCCTCCGCCTCGAACACCTCCTCTGCGAATGGCTCGCCGTCCTCTCCGGCATCCTCGCCGATCGAGGAATCCGACACTCCGGACACTTCGGCATCGATGAACGCGTCCGCATCGCCATGGACCTCATCCACGCCCGCGACCTCGCCGAACCATTCATCCTCGAAGAACTCGCCGCCGCCGTCCATATCAGCCCCAACCACCTCATCCGCCTCTTCCGCAAGGAACTCCAAACCACCCCACACCAACTCTGGGACCGCCTCCGCATCGAACACGCACAAAACCGCCTCAGACAACCCGACATCCGCATCAAGGAAGTCGCCATCGACCTCGGATTCAAACACCTCTCCCACTTCTCCAAATGGTTCAAACGCCACAGCGGACGCCCCCCTCAGTCCGCCCGCGAGTTGAACCAATGAAATCCGGTGAAATGGCACACGCGAGCCTCATCCACCCGCCCGCCATCAATATTCCCGCTTGCCCCCCCACCTCCCCCCCGCTACTCCACTCCCCCCAATGAGCACCGTCCTCGAAACCATCGTAGGTGGCACCCGCTACCTCGAAAAACGCGGAATCGAGGACGCCCGCCGCAACATGCAGATCCTCGTCGCCCACCAACTCGGCTGCACCCGCATGGCGCTCTACCTCCAATTCGACCGACCACTCCTCGAAAACGAACTCGCACCCCTCCGCGAACTCCTCAAAAAACGCGGCGAAGGCCACCCCATCCAACACCTCGTCGGCTCCGTCTGCTTCCTCCGCCGCGACTTCAAAACCGACGCCCGAGCCCTCATCCCTCGCCCGGAAACCGAAGAACTCGCCGAACTCATCCTCCGCCAAAACCTCCCGGATTCCCTCACCGCCCTCGACATGGGCTGCGGCTCGGGCGTCCTCGGACTCACACTCGCCGCCGAACGCCCGAACTGGAACCTCACCCTCGCCGACGTCTCACCCGACGCCCTCGCCCTCACCCGCGAAAACCTCACCGCCCTCGAAATCCCCAACGCCGAAGCCATCCACTCCGACCTCTTCTCCCAAATCCCCAGCTCATTCCACCTCATCGCCGCAAACCTCCCCTACGTCCCCGAAACCGATCGCCCATCCCTCTCCCGCGAAGTCCTCCACGATCCCCCACTCGCACTCTTCTCCGGCCCAGACGGCCTCGACCTCCTCCGCCAATTCATCCCCGCCGCCCACTCCCACCTCCACCCCGGCGGCCTCATCGCCCTCGAAATCGGCCACGATCAAGCTTCACACGTCTCCCACCTTCTCCAACAATCCGGCTTCGCCGAAATCCAAATCCACAACGACCTCTCCGGAATCCCCCGCTTCCCCATCGCTCGCAGACCCCTCTGATCCCCCCCAATCTCAAATCTCCAATCCCCAATCCCCTCCCCTAAGATGGACAAACTCCTCGTTCACGGCGGCTCCACCCTTCGCGGGTCGGTCAATATCTCAGGCTCCAAAAACGCCTCCCTCCCCATCCTCGCCGCCGCCATCCTCACCGGCGAAGACTGCATCATCCGTCGCGTGCCCGATGTCTCGGACACCAACTACATGATCCAGATCCTCTCCGCCCTCGGCGCCGATGTCGAACGCTCCTCCGGCACCGTCCGCATCACCTGCGCCGAAATCTCCGACGAGGCACCCTACGAACTCGTCCGCCGCATGCGCGCCTCCATCTGCGTCATGGGCCCGCTCCTCGCACGCAAAGGCCGCGCCGTCGTCTCACTCCCAGGCGGCTGCGTCATCGGCGACCGCCCCGTCGACCTCCACCTCCGCGGCCTCCAAGCCCTCGGCGCAAAAGTCGAATTCGAAGGCGGAAACATCATCCTCACCGCCCCCGATGGCCTCCGCGGCGCGGAAATCGACCTCCGCGGAACCCACGGACCCACCGTCCTCGGCACCGACAACGTCATGATGGCCGCCACCCTCGCCGATGGCATCACCATCATCGAATCCGCCGCCGCAGAACCCGAAGTCCTCGACCTCGCCAACTTCCTCAACGCCATGGGAGCCAAAATCCAAGGCGCTGGCACCCGCCGCATCACCATCGAAGGCGTCAAACAACTCCACGCCGTCGAACACACCGTCATCCCCGACCGCATCGAAGCCGGAACCTTCATGGCCGCCGCCGCCCTCGCCGGCGATGGCGTCACCCTCCGCCGCGTCAACCGCGAACACCTCAAAGCCATCACCGCCGCCATCGTCAAATCCGGACACACCGTCACCTTCAACGACGCCGGAGACTCCTGCACCATCCACCGCGGCGAAAACCTCCAAGGCGTCGACCTCGTCACCGCCCCATACCCCGGCTACCCCACCGACATGCAGGCCCAAATGACCGCTCTCCTCGCCACCACCCCAGGCATCAGCGTCATCAAGGACACCATCTTCCCCCAACGCTTCATGCACTGCGCCGAACTCAAACGCATGGGCGCCGACATCACCGTCGACAACGGAACCGCCATCGTCCGCGGCGTCACCCAACTCTCCGCCGCCCCAGTCATGGCCTCCGACCTCCGCGCCTCCGCCGCACTCGTCCTCGCCGCACTCACCGCAAAAGGCTCAACCGAAATCTCACGCCTCTACCACATCGACCGCGGCTACGAACATATCGACGAAAAACTCCTCCAACTCGGCGCAACCGTCGACCGCGTCCGTCTCTAACCCCCCCCCACGTCTCATACTTTCGAGTTTCAGCATCTCAGCTTTCAACTTTTCAATTTTTCAACTTTTACCCTCATGAACGACCGCGACTTCCTCTTCCACCTCCTCAAAACCCCCAGCCCCACAGGCTTCGAAATGCCCGGCCAACGCGTCTGGGCGGACTGGATCAAACCCCACGCCTCAGAAGTCGCCTGCGATGCCTACGGCTCCACCTGGGCCACCCTCACCGGCAAATCCAAACGCCTCGTCATGCTCGAAGCCCATGCCGATGAAATCGGCTACATGATCAAATTCATCGACGACCGCGGCTTCCTCCGCCTCGACCGAGTCGGCGGATCCGATGCCGCCACCGCTCGCGGCCGCCGCCTACACATCCTCGGCGACAATGGCCCCGTCACCGGCATCATCGGCAACACCGCCATCCACCTCCGCCGAGACGAATCTGGCTCGGAAAAAGCACCCGCCGTCCACGAACTCTGGGTCGATGTCGGTGCATCCAACCCCAAGGAAGTCGCCGCACTCGGCATCCGCGTCGGCCACCCCGCCGTCTATCAGGACGAACCCCTCGAAATGGCCAACAAACGCCTCGTCGGCCGCGCACTCGACAACCGCATCGGCGGCTACATCATCGCACAAGTCCTCAAAAAACTCTCCGCCGCCAAATCCAAACCCGCCCTCTCCCTCGTCTGCCTCAACGCCGTCCAGGAAGAAATCGGCGGCCACGGCGCCATGATGGCCACACACCGCCTCAAACCAGACCTCTGCGTCTGCCTCGACGTCACCCACGCCACCGATACCCCAGGCATCGACCCCATCAAGTTCGGCTCCGTCAAACTCGGCGGCGGCCCATCCCTCACCCACGGCACCGCCAACCACCCCCTCGTCGTCCAACACCTCCTCAAAGTCGCTGACTCCAAGAAAATCCCCATCCAACACGAAGCCAGCAGCCGCTTCACCGGAACAGACACCGACAAAATCTTCCACTCTCGCGACGGAATCCCCTCCGCACTCGTCTCACTACCACTCCGCTCCATGCACTCCGTCGTCGAAACCGCACACCTCGACGACATCCAAAACACCATCGAGCTCCTCGCCGGATTCGTCTCCTCACTCACCGAAAAAGACCTCTTCCACCAAACCCTCAAGTAACCCTCGTCACCACAATCCATTCAGCGGAATTTTCAAATTCAATTAAGAAAATTAAAATAATTTAAACTTTCTGACCGATCGAAAAAACCTCAATAAACCATAACTCGCTGAAAATAAACAATCAAAAGAAGAAACCCCAAATCCCATACAGCATCGCGGAAACTAAACGCTTGCAAAATTTACAATTTTTTACTTACTTCCCCCCGTTCACCCCCCCACACCCAATGAAACCATCCGTGTTACCTCGCACGGTCGCTGCATTGATCCTCGGCACCTTATCACCCTTGTGTGCCCAGAATCTCTCAGTAGGCCACGATGCTTCGCAAATCCGCCCCCTTGCCGACGACCTTGCTGGCAATGAAAAGGCCCGTTTCCGTGCAACCGACATCCCGGTAGACCGCTACCAGGTGCCCGGCACAAACAAAGCCGAAGCCTCCATCTCCGAAGGATCTCCCGTCTTCGCCACCCAGGATTCTCTCACGCTCGACCACAATCGCGGCAAAACCCGCGACATCGAATCCGTGGTCGACCTCTCCGTCATCCGCGAAACCTCGCCCTACCGCCGCATGCTCGTCAGTCAGGAATCCACTCCTGAAGGACTCGCCGGCAATCTTCAGCAAGGTCTCGCCGAAGTCTCCGCCGCCTATCGACCCGAAGGCCAACCCCTCGGCGACCAGGTCGATTGCGTTGCAGTCACCCTGTCCGTCGAGCAGCGCATCAAAATGAACCTCTCCAAGGTTCTCGAAGTCGTCGAATCGGAAGTCGCCGCCAACCCATCCTGCTCCTGCGAAATCGTCAAAGCCGCCATCAAGGCCAGCGAAGCCGATGCCAACCTCGTGGCCAGCATCGTCGAAGTCTCCATCACCGCCGCCCCGGACAAAATGCGCCTGATCTCCCAGTGCGCCATCGCCTCCTCCCCGGAGTCGCTCGCCAATGTCCAGGCCGTCATGGCCCGCCTCGATCCCAATCGCGGTGAAACCGGCTACAGCTCCAAAGGTGCCAAAAGCGCAAAAAGCGCAAAAGAGATCGCCCCAGTCGCCGCAAAATGGCCGGATCCGCTCGATCTCCCACCTCCATTTCTTCCACCACCACCGCCTCCCTACTATCCGCCGCCGGTGACTGATGTGGACGGACCCAAGATCCCCTGATCCGGATCTCCCGAAACTCTCTGAAAACCGCCGCCCCTCCCCGGGCGGCGGTTTTTTGTTACCCCACGCAATCCACCGCTGATCTGAAGCAACCAGCCGTTAGCCGACTTCACGATCTTCCCGCAATCTTCCGGCGTCATGCAACGCCACAATCTGCTCCTCATCATCGCTTCCACGCTCCCAGTCCTCGCTTCCCCACCCGCCGAAGACCGCAAAGCCATCCTCGCCCTCGCAGGCGAATTCCACGTCAACTTCGACTTCTCGGAAACCGCCGCCATCGCCCAAGACTATCAGCGAAAATCCAAACCCTACCACGAGAAAGCCCTCGAAAAGGTCATCCTCGTCGAAGACACCCCGGAGCGCATCACCCTCCAACACCTTCTCGTCGTCCCCACCAAAAACGGCTCACCCAAAGTCATCAAACACTGGGCCCAAGTCTGGACATGGCAGGATCCCATCACCGTCGACTTCGCCGGCTCCGAAGGCGATGACCGCTGGATCCGCCGCAAATGGAAACCCCAACAAACCGCCGGCCGATGGTCGCAACTCGTCACCAACGTCGACGACACCCCTCGCTACGAAAGCCTCGGCTCCTGGTCCCACCAACTCGGCGAATCCTCATGGACCAGCGACCCCACCCGCCGCCCCCTTCCACGCCGCGAATACAGCAAACGCGATGACTACGACTACCTCCTCGTCATCAACCGACAAACCCTGACACCCGACGGCTGGATCCACTTCCAGGACAACCGCAAGATCGTCGACCGCGACGGAAAAACCTTCGTCCTCGCCCACGAAACCGGACTCAACCGCTACACCCGCACCACCCACCCGTCCTTCGCCATCGCCGCCGATTGGTGGAAAAACCACCAACAAACCTGGAACCCAATCCGCGAGTTCTGGATCAACGCCATCGAAACCACCGGCGAAACCTTCTCCTACTCCACCCACGCCAACGGCATGGGCCTATCCGAACGCCTCGAACTCCTCCAGTCCGGAAAACCCTCCGTCGAGGAAATCACCTCCTCCCTCGCCCCATACATCATCAAGTGATCTCAAAACACATCCCCATGAAATCGATCATCTCTCTAACCGCTCTAACAGCATTCTCCTCCCTCCCAACCTCCGCCGCCGTCACCATCACCCTCCCCGGCAACTCGGAATCCTCCGGCTGGAACCAACTCAAGAACTCCAACCCCTTCTGGGCCGCCAATTCCTACCCCACCGCTCACTTCAACGCCTCGAATCCCTGGCCCGAGCCCATCTCACCTAACAGACCCGGCTCATCCGGCAGCGCAAACTTCAACAAATCCTCCGGCGGCGGATACTTCGCCGGCGGCTCCCTCTACGACGCGGGCATCGCCGGAAACTTCTCCATCAGCGATGCCTCACCCATCTCAAACCTAGCCACCGTCGTCTTCCAGATCGACGCCGGAACCACCATCGGAACCCTACCCACCCTCAGCTACAACGGCGGCTCCCAACAACTCGCCCCCCATTTCACCCTCACCACCAACGGCTCCTACCCCACCTTCAACTTCACCACCGGCCAGTCGTTCCCCTCCCAAAACCGCGCATGGCAATGGGACCTAACAGGCCTCGGCGTCGCCTCCTACGAAATCAATTGGGGCAGCACCGCCAACAATCACCTCACCCAATACGAAATCAACCTCACCACCGGAGACACCTTCGTCCAGGCCATCCCGGAACCCTCCGCAACCCTCGCCGCTCTCCTCGGCCTCTCTCTAACAACCATCCGCCGCCGTCGTGCCTGATCCATCAAAATCAATCCTGTTAGGTCTCCTCACCGCCTCGCTCCACGCCGCATCTCCCGAGGAAATCCTCACCACCCAACTCACCGAACCCGACGCGGACCGCTGGATGTACTCCTTTAACGGAACCCCCGGCACCCGCTCCACCGCCTCCACCTTCTCCGCACTCCCACAACCCCAACAACAAACCGCAGCCGACGACCGCTTCGGCCAATTCCTCATCCGCTTCAACACCGCCGCCGCAGGCATCCCCAGCGGCCTCGGCCCATCCAATTATAAAATCCACCACATCACCCTAACAGCCGTCATCGCCCAAAACGGCGGAACCTCCTACGACCCCACACCCGACCCCCTATCCAGCTTCGGCCCAACACCCACACCCGATCCCGACCCCGGCCGCCCCATCGAACTCCACGGCACCGGCTTCCGCAATTCCTTCACCCCATCCTCCTTCCAGGAAACCTCACTCCACGGCTTCGGCCCGCCCGGCTCCCGCAATGCCTTCGCTCTCGGCTTCGACCTGTTAGGAAACCCGCGCGACGTCAGCAACAACATCACCCAAAACTTCGATCCCATCCCCTGGGCCACCGCCACCTTCCACTCCCTAACACCCGGCGACCCCGTCCCCGACTACGCCATCGCCACCTTCCACATCAACACCTCACTCCCCGGCGTCGCCAACTACCTCGCGGAAAGCCTCGACCGAGGCTTCCTCTGGCTAACCGTCTCGTCACTCCACTCCGCCACCCAGATGGGCTCGGAAGGCTTCCCCGCCTTCTTCACCCGCGACCACCCGGAACAGGCCGTCTTTAGCGATGTCGCACCCCGCCTCAACCTCTCTTGGTCTATCCCACTCACCATCCACCATTTTTCCCGCAACCCATCGGAAAACACCGCGCGCCTCGATTGGAACGCCTCCCCGGGCTTCATCTATCAGATCCAGTCCACCACCGACCTCACCAACCCCACCTGGACCACCCACCCACCCCTCACCACCCCCCAACCCGCCATCC
>SYAP01000168.1 GCA_005787565.1 Verrucomicrobiaceae bacterium
CGCCCCAAACCCCAACGTCCGCATCGTCGTCGTCTCCGAAGGCATCGGCTCCGAGTGGCTCAAACGCGAAGCCACCACCGCAGGCCTCCAAAACCTCATCCTCCTCCCCTACCAACCCTTCGCCAACCTCCCCTCCGTCCTCGCCACCGGCGATGTCCTCGTCGGCATCCTCGAACCCGATGCCGCAACCTTCTCCGTACCCTCCAAAACCCTCACCTACCTCTGCGCCGCACGCCCCCTCCTCCTCGCCATGCCACGCGAAAACCTCGCCGCACGCATCACCCGCCAACACCACGCCGGACTCATCGTCGAACCCTCGGACATAACCGGCTTCCTCCAGGCCGCCAACTCGCTCCTCGCCTCACCCGCCCTCCGCGCCGAACTCTCCAACAACGCACGCGCCTACGCCGAAGACACCTTCCCCATCGACAAAACAGCCGCCACCTTCGAGCGCATCCTCCAACTCTGATGGAAATGCCCCACCCATCTCAAATCCTCTGGATCACCCGCCAGGACCCGCGCTCCTCGGACAGCGGCGAGCTCATCTACTCACTCGGCCTCATCCGCGCCCTCGCCTCCCAACCCGACATCCGCCTCACCGTCCTCGCACACCACGCCAAAACCTCCTCACAAGGCGATACCTCCGTCGACTGGCAACTCCACGGCACCATCCCTAACAGCCGGATCCGCGGCCTCGCCTCATCCCTCCCCTCCGATGCACATCGCCTCGGAAACCCCACCATCCGCCTCGCCCTCAGAAGCCTGTTAGCCAAACAAAAATGGCAACACTTCATCATCGACCAGGCCGCCTGCGCCTGGGCACTCGATGAAATCCCCGCCCACTCCAGCATCATCCACATCTCCCACAACCACGAAGCCTCCGTCCGCTCCCAGGTCGCCCGCGATCAATCCGGCTCCCTCCCCATGAAACTCGCCCTCCGCTGGGACGCATGGAAATACGGAAAAATGGAACACCGCCTCGGCAACCAATCCTCACTCATCACCGCCATCACCCCACGCGATGCCGATGCCTTCGCCACCCTCCACCCCGGCAAACCCATCATCAACCTCCCCCCCGGATACGACCGCCCCATCCCCAACGATGGCCCACCGCCCATCACCTCCGACCGACCCCGAACCGTCGTCCTCGCCGGTGCCTTCGAATGGATCGCCAAACGCCGCAACCTCACCGCCTTTCTAACAGCCGCCGAACCCGCCTTCCGCAAACACGACATCCGCTTCGATGTCGTCGGAAAGGCCGATCCCTCATGGTTCGAAAAACTCGCCCGCCAACACCCCTGGGCCACCTTCACCCCCAACGTCCCTTCCGTCACACCCTTCCTCGAAAACGCACGCATCGGCCTCATCCCCGAAGCCCTCGGCGGCGGATTCAAACTCAAGGCCCTCGACTACATCTTCGCCGGACTCCCCCTCGCCGCCATCCACGCCGCACTCAGCGGCGTCCCCATCAACCACCTCACCGACGCCATCACCGCCGACGAACCCGCCCACCTCGCCTCCCGCATCGCCGAACGCATCGATGACCTCGACTTCCTCAACCGCGCCGCCCAACAATCCTTCGCCGCCTGCCGAAACTCCTTCTCCTGGCAAACCCGCGGCCAACAACTCGCCGGCGCCCTCGGATATCTAACACCCAGATGACATCCGCCACCCTCCCAACTCCGGCCGACCACACCGTCCCGCAGGCACCCGCCGCGGTCTGGATCGAACGCCTGCTCTGGGTCTTCATGATGTCATTCGCCCTCGACTACCGCGCCTCCATCGCCCGCGAATCCGGAGCCGGCGCAGGCCTCGACCAACTCGTCTTCCTCGCAATCGCCACCGGCTCCTCACTCGGCATCCTCCTGTTAGGCTGGCCCCGCCTCGTCATCCGCCCCGGCGCATGGATCCTCCTCCTCTGGGGCGCCTTCCTCGCCTACATGCTCACCAACGCCTTTCTCCAAGGCGTCCCCCCGGCCGTTCCCTCCGCAGCCGCTACGGCATCCGCGATGGCCTACCCCACCTCTGGATCGAACCCGATGCCGGAAACCCCATCACCCTCTCCGAAAATCCCGCCGATCTAACACCATTCGCCCGCCGCCCCTTCGACCTCGCCGCCGAATCCCCCATCCGCGCCCACCTCAGCCGCATCGCCCAAGACCGCCACCACTTCGCCATCTGCGCACACCACCTCGTCGCAGATGGCTGGTCACTCCGCATCATCGCCCGCGAAACCGCCGACCTCTACGCCCAGCTCTGCCAGGAAAATCCGGAACCCTCATCCATCACCGCAGACGACCACGCCCTCCAACACCTCGCCTGGCATCGCCACTGGATCGACAACGGCGGAGCCGACTCCCAGATCCACTTCTGGAAAAACCGCCTCGCCGGCCACTCCGGCCTCTGGTGCCCCGCCACCGATTTCCCACGCCCCCCTCACACCGATTCCACCGGCCGCGCCGCACGCCGCCGCCTCGATCCCGCACTCCAACAATCCCTCCGCCACCTCGCCCTCGCCCACCGCACCACCCCCTTCATGGTCTGCCTCGCCGCATGGCTCCTCCTCCTCCGCCAACACGGCGCGGGAAACGACGCCGTCGTCGCCATCCCCGTCGCCAACCGCCACCACCCCCACACCGCACAACTCGTCAGCACCCTCGTCAACACCCTCCCCTTCCGCATCCACCTCGATCCCGCCGAATCCTTCACTTGCCTGTTAGAACGCATCCGCATCGCCTCGCTCGAAATGCAGGACCATCAGGACGCACCCTTCGAACGAATCATCGAAGCCATCAACCCCGACCGCAGCGGCTCCCACGCACCCATCGCCCAGGTCCTCTTCGACTTCCAGCAATTCGACCTCCCGCACTGGAACCACAACCTCCGCTGCGAACCGCTCGACCTCCACCGCGGCGCCGTCCAGTTCGACCTCGGCCTCTCCATCATCCACATCGGCGACCACCTCGATGCCGTCCTCGAATCCCGCGACGAACTCTTCGCCCCCACCACCGGCCAATCCTGGATCGACCGCTGGCTCACCCTCCTCGGAAACGCCTGCCACTCCCCGCACCTCCCCGTCGCCAAACTCCCCTCTCTAACCCATCCCGACACCCTCCTCCTCGCCACCCACACCCACGGCCGCATCGAACCCTGCCTCACGGAAATCCCCACCCCGCAACTCATCTCCCGCCGCGCCCTCCAACACCCGCACCGCACCGCCATCCTCTGCGGAGAAAAACAACTCACCTATCAGCAACTCGCCGATCATTCCTCCACCCTCGCCGCCACCCTCCACCACCACGGCATCCTCCCCGGCGACCGCGTCGCACTGCTGTTAGAGCGCGACCTCCTCCTCCCCGTCGCCATGCTCGCCCTCTGGAAACTCGGCGCAGCCTACGTCCCTCTCGATCCCGCAAATCCCCCGGCCCGCCTCGCCACCATCCTTGCCGATATCCAACCCGCCAAAGCCCTCGCCAGCCCCACCCTCCTCCACCTTCTCCCAGACCCCACCCAGGCCATCCCGCTCGATGCCTCCCTGTTAGAGCGGGCCGAAAACCAATCCCCCTGGGAACCCCACCCCCTCTCCCCCACAGACCCCGCCGACCTCCTCCACACCTCCGGCTCCACCGGCAGGCCAACCGGCGTCGTCATCCCCCACTCCGCCCGTGCC
>SYAP01000169.1 GCA_005787565.1 Verrucomicrobiaceae bacterium
CCTTCAACGACAACGCCGCCATCACCTTCCTCGCCAGCCAAGTCGATGGACTCTCCGCCCAGTCCAAATACGCCGTCCTCGCCGGCGCCGTCACCGGGGGCGGCCTCACCGTCATCGCCAATGCCCCAAACCCCGCCGGCCAAGCCCTCCTCAGCCGCTTCTTCGGCGATGGCGTCTCCCCACTCAAACTCGCAATCGCCGCATTCCTCCCCACCATCTCCGTCGCCTGCTGCATGATGTTCTTCCCGGACAACGGCATCGACGAAATGTTCGCCCCAGAAAAAGAGAAAAACTACGTCGCCCCCGTCGCCGCCGATGCCCCCACAGCTCCAGCAATCACCGAGCCCGCAGCACCTCCGGCCGAAACCCCGGCAGACACACCGCCCGCCACCAACTGACCCATGTTCACCGGACTCGTCGAAGCCACTGGCACCGTCGCCTCCCTCGCCCCACTCGGCGATCAGGCCAGACTCACCCTCGCCATCCCCTTCGCCCAAGAACTCGCCCTCGGCGATTCCGTCGCCATCAACGGCTGCTGCCTCACCGTCGCGGACCTCTCCCCCGGCCACGCCGCCTTCGACCTCCTCACCCAGACCCTCAAAGTCACCTCCCTCGGAACCCTAAAACCCGGCTCCCTCGTCAACCTCGAACGCGCCATGGCCGCCAACGCCCGCTTCGGCGGACACTTCGTCCAAGGCCACGTCGACTCCACCGGCACCCTCACCGCCCTCGAACCCCTCGGCCAGGACCACCGCCTCGAAATTCAACTCCCACCGGAAATCCAACGCCTCTGCATCGACAAAGGCTCCCTCTCCGTCGACGGCATCTCCCTCACCATCGCCAAACTCACCCCCACCCACGCCGAGTTCTGGATCACACCCCACACCTTCTCCCACACCCACCTCCACCAAGTCTCCCCCGGCCAACCCGTCAACCTCGAGGCCGACCTCCTCGCCAAATACGTCGACCGCCTCCTAGCCGCCCGCCAAACTGCATAAGCCACGACCTTCGACTTCCGATCTTCCGACGCCCCCCATGATCCCCGTCACCCCGGAAAAACAGGCCGCACTCGCCGCCCGCATGACCGCCCTCGGCATCACCGAAGACACCCTCATCGAAAAATTCGTCCGCGGCTCCGGCTCCGGCGGCCAGAAAATCAACAAAACCTCCAACTGCGTCTTCCTCAAACACCTCCCCACCGGCGTCGCCATCAAATGCCAACTCGATCGCTCGCGCGAACTCAACCGCTTCCTCGCCCGCCGCGAACTCTGCGACCAACTCGAAGCCATCCGCGATGGCCGCGCCACCGCCAAAACCCAGGCCATCGAAAAACTCCGCCGCCAAAAACGCCAGCGCTCACGCCGCTCCAAACAACGCTCCGTCGCCGACAAACGCCAACTCTCCCAGAAAAAATCCCTCCGCAAATCCCCCGGCGCAGACTGACCCCGCCACCCCCATGAACCTCCTCCGCCGCTGGCTCTCCACCACCGCCATCCGCTTCCAAAACGGCCGCTGCATCCTCCTCAAAGGCAAAGCACCCTCCCACCAACTCTCCGCCATCGCCGACATCCTCCGCGATGCCCAACTCCCCCAAGCCGAACTCTGGCTCAACTCCACCCGCCGCACCACCTTCTCCCCCAACATCCCCCCTCACCTCCACCAACCCCTCCGCAACACCCTCGCCACCTAACCTCCCCTCTCCCCCTCTCCCAGTGGCTTGAGCGTCTCCCTCCAGTCCGTCTTGGGAGCATCTTGCTCCCAATCTCTCACTTCTCACTTCTCACTTGCCCGCACCCCTCCATCCCGGAACTCTCCCCCCATGATCTCCCCGGGCGCAGTCCTCGCTTCCGTGCTCCCGGTTTACGTCCTACTCCTCGTCGGAGCCATCCTCCGCAAAACCGGCATCCTCAAACCCGAGAACGACGCCCCCATGATGCGCCTCGTCTACGAGGTCATGCTCCCCTGCTACGTCCTCGATAAAATCCTCGGCGCAGAAGTCCTCCGCAGCGGCATCGATGTCGCCTGGGGCCTCGGCCTCGGCTTCCTCCTCATCACCTCCGGCATCCTCATCGGCTACCTCATCGGCCGCCTCATCCGCCTCCAACGCGGCAGCGGCATCCGCACCTTCGCCCTCTCCACCGGCTGCCAGAACTTCGGCTTCACCGCCGTCCCCGTCGTCGAAATCCTCTGGGGCGGCGGCGCCCTCGCCATCCTCTTCATCCACAACATCGGCGTCGAACTCGCCATCTGGTCCATCGGCGTCATGATCATGAGCGGCGAAGGCGGAATCCCCTGGAAAAAACTCATCAACGGCCCCGTCATCGCCGTCATCCTCGGCCTCACCCTCGTCATGCTCGGCATCGACAAATCCATCACCGGCCCGCCCCGCGTCGCCATGTCCATGATCGGCATCGGCTGCTTCCCCCTCGCCATCATGCTCACCGGAGCCTCCATGATCGACCTCGCCTTCCGCGAAAAACCCTCCCCGCGCATCATCCTCGGCTCTGCCCTCGTCCGCCTCGCCCTCGCCCCCGCCGTCATCCTCTGCGCCGCCAAATTCCTACCCCTCGCCACCGAACTCCGCCAAGTCCTCGTCGTCCAGGCCGCCATGCCCGCCGCCATGTCCCCCATCCTCCTCGCCAAAATGTACGGAGGAAAACCCGGTGTCGCCGTCCAAGTCGTCATCGCCACCACCATCCTCAGCCTCCTCACCCTCCCCTGGATCGTCAGCTGGGGCTCCCAATGGATCGGCCTCAACCCCGCACCCTGAAGCAAACAAAAAACCACCATGAAAGCCATCGGCGCACCCCGCTTCCTCCCCGTCACCCATCCCGACTGCCTCGTCGAATTCGAAACGCCCGATCCCACACCCGGCCCCAACGACGTCCTCGTCAAAGTCCACGCCGTCGCCATCAACCCCGTCGACACCAAAGTCCGCAAACTCCTCGGCGACTCCCCTCAATCCCCACCCCGCATCCTCGGCTGGGACGCCGCCGGCACCGTCATCCGCGTCGGCTCCGCCGTCAACGCCTTCGCCCCCGGCGATGAAATCTACTACGCAGGAGACGTCACCCGCCCCGGCTCCAACTCCGAGCTCCACTGCGTCGAAGCAGCACTCGCCGCAAAAAAACCCACCACCCTCACCTTCGCCGACGCCGCCGCCCTCCCCCTCGTCACCATCACCGCCTGGGAACTCCTCTTCGATCGCATGGGCGTCGACCCCCACGGCCGCGACTCCGGAAAACACCTCCTCATCCTCAACGGCGCCGGCGGCGTCGGCTCGGCACTCATCCCCCTCGCCAAATCCGCCGGACTCATCGTCACCGCCACCGCCTCTCGTCCGGAAACCCGCGCCTGGTGCACCTCCCTCGGAGCCGATCATCTCCTCGATCACCACCAACCCCTCCGCCCCCAAGCCGAAGCCCTCCGCATCCACGAATTCCCCTTCATCGCCAACCTCCACAACACCGAAACCTACTGGCAAACCACCTCCCACCTCCTCGCCCCCCTCGGCACCCTTGGCCTCATCGTCGAGACCCAGAACCCCGTCGACATCGGAAACCCCCTCCGCCTCAAAAGCCCCCGCATCGTCTGGGAATACATGTTCACCCGTTCCCGCATGCAAACCCCATGCCGCCACCACCAAGGCGAAATCCTAGCCCGCATCGCCACCCGCTGCGACCTCGCAACCTTCCCCAAACTCACCACCCGCACCCTCACCGGCCTCACCGTCCAAAACCTCATCACCGCCCACACCGCCATGGAATCCTCCACCGCCCACGGCAAATGGGTCATCACCACCTAACCCCCCTCCCCCATCGTCCCCAGAGAGTATCTCTCTTTTAAAGGGACATTCCTTCTATACTTGCCTCGCTCTATCTGTCAAAGGGCTATCTGTCAAAGGGCCAGTCCTTTTATAGTATTTATTACTTGCCAAATCCCCAAATCTCCGCTACCCCTCCCCCATGAGACAAGCACGCTGGCTCGCCGATTGGCGCAATTCCCCGGGAAAACCCGTCCTCTACCACGTCATCTCCCGCGTCGTCGACCGCCGC
>SYAP01000170.1 GCA_005787565.1 Verrucomicrobiaceae bacterium
ATTAGGGTCACATTTCTATACAAATAGCGATTTTTACCTGTGCTCATTTTCCAGTAATCTGCCTTATCGAATAAGGTTTCCCCCGTAGTCGTTCCTTCCCGGAACGCATGACCTCCATGATGGAACGCTTCGGCATGAAAGAAGGCGAAGCCCTCGAACACTCCTGGCTCAACCGCTCCGTCGAAACCGCCCAAAAACGCGTCGAACAACGCAACTACACCTGGCGCAAACGCGTCCTCGACTTCGATGACGTCATGAACCGCCAACGCGAAGTCGTATACGGATACCGCAACGAAGTCCTCACCACCGAAACTCCGCGCGACCTCGTCAACGAAATCATCGAGGAAACCATCCCCGCCAAAGTCACCGAATACCTCGATGACCGCGACGACGGCGCTCCCGACCTCAACGAACTCCTCAGTTGGGTCAACGCCACCCTCCCCATCAGTGTCTCAGCCGAAGACCTCAACCTCATCCAGTCCGACCACAACCAGATCTCCGATTACCTCGTCAACAAGGTCAAGGAAACTTACGACATCAAGGTCAACAACCTCCCCCCCGAAGTCCTCGACCAGGAAGAACGCCGCATGGTCCTTGTCGCCATCGACAAACAATGGCAGGCCCACCTCTACAACATGGACGCCCTCCGCGAAGGCGTCGGCCTCCGCGCCCAAGGCCAGAAAGACCCGCTCGTCGAATACAAGAACGAGGCCTACAACCTCTTCGTCCGCCTCATGGACGCCATCAAACAGGAAGCCATCCAAAACCTCTTCCGCTCCGCCTCAAACCTCGAAGCCTTCCTCAAACAACTCCACAGCCAGCCCCAACAACTCCACGGCGGCGAAGAAGCGCTCACCCGGCAAAACGTCGCCTCCAGCGGCAGCTCCGCCCAGCTCGACCCCTCCATCGCCCCCTCCCCGGAAGGCACAACCCTCAAACTCAACCTCCCCAAAAGGAAACCCAGCTTCTCCATCGAAACCACCGGCCGTAACGCCCCCTGCCCCTGCGGTTCCGGCAAAAAATTTAAACAATGCTGCGGCAAAGACGAAGCCCCAGCGCCCGAAGAATAACCCAACGAACCACATATTCAAAACACACCAGCGGCGGTCCCTGAAAAGACCGCCGCTTTCCTTTTCCCTCCTCATTCATCCATTCTTCTACCTTCCTTCTTCAACGTTCGACATTCGTCGTTCAACGTTCATCTGCATGTTCCCCATCCCCACCACTCCGATACGACTCAAAGCCCTCCGCCTCGGACTCCTCATCGGCGCCATCGGCTGGGGCATCTCCTTTTACTTCACCTTCTCCACTTGGCACTCCGCCTCGGACCAACTCTACCTCATGGGCGCAGGCACCTTGGAATACCGACCCCTCCTCGACTACTGGCTCAAAATGGCCTCCGCCGCATTCGGCTGCATCGGCATTGCATCAGCCCTCGCCTGCGCCCGCCCCGCCTTCTTCCACCCCCTCATCCTTCTCCTCGGTCCCTTCCACCTCTTCATGGGCGTCGTCCTTGCCGTCTCCGCCCGCCTCAATCACCTTGATCCGGAGTCCCACCCCACCCACATCGCAGACATCACCTTCTGCTTCATAACCGCCGCCCTCATCCTCATCCCACTCCTCCCACAATGCTCACAAAAATGTCCTCAAGCCCTCAAACCACCAACCTCCACCGCTCCAAAACCCGCTGGGGCTGGACCGCCCTCATCAGCGCCTTCATCGCCATCGGCTCCCCACTCGCCGCCGTCGGCGGCATCCTCCTCCACATGACCGGAGCATTCGCCGAAATCAGCCAAACTGGCCAAGCCGACCCCAAAGAACTCGCCGACCACATCTCCGCCGCCCTCCTCACCACCGCCTACAGCCTCATCCTGGTCATCCCCGCCCTCGGCCTCGCCCTCTACGCCCTCATCCGCTACCTAAAGCTCCGCAAATTCCTAAAAACCAGCTGAACCTCAAGCACTCCGCCACTTCTCACTTCTCACATCCCGACCCTACCTCTAAAATCCCGCACATGACCCCATCCCACGGAGGAGACATGCTCATCGCCGCGCCCGATCGCTGGGACGAAGCCTGTTTCTCCGTGCCAGCCGTCAGAGCCATCGGCAGCTCCGGCCTCTCCGTCGGCATCCTCTGCCCCGCCCATCAGGAGGAATTCTGGAAATCCATCCCCGGCATCCACGTCATTCCCCACCCCCAGGACGCATCCGCAAAAACCATCGCCCGCGCCCTCTCCAGCCCCTGGAAAGCCTCCCTCGCCTGGGAAACCGGACCACCCGCCGAAGCACTCGCACGCCTCAACATCCCACGACGCCTCGGCCCAAAAACCAAACCCCTCGCCAAACAACTCACCCACCCCATCCTCCCAAACAACCCACCCGGCACGCTCGACCACCGCGTCCGACACTACCTCGCACTTGCCGAAACCCTCGGCATCGACTGCGCCAAGCCCGAATTCTTCACCCCCGCCCCCATCGGCATCCCCCCAGAGCCCAACACTGTCCTCATCTGCCCAGATTCCGACTTCGGCCCAAACCACGAATGGCCCCTCGACCGCTGGCTTGAACTCACCCACATCCTCAAAGCCCACGGCCAGAAAATCACCATCGCCGGCCTACCCGAAGGCCGCCACCTCGGCCAATCCCTCGCCCAATCCCTCGGCCCCGACCACCCCTACTTCAACGCCCGCCCCCTCGCCGGAGCCCTACCCATCTTCGCGGTCCACAACGTCGTCATCGCCGCCGATGGCTCACTCCCCCACCTCGCCGCCCACGCCGGATCCACCTGCATCACCCTCTTCGGCCCCAACGACCCCAACTGGAAACGCCCCCTCGGCCGCCGCCACCACATCGTCCGCCACCACGTCGAATGCGCACCCTGCTTCCTCGCCAAATGCCCGCTCGACCTCCGCTGCCAAAACGAACTCACCATCCACCGCGTCCTCGCCCATCTCGGCCTGAAAAATCCGCTTGCACCCACCCCAAAAATCGAGGAAACAGCCGCCCCGGCCTGATTTCCCTCAGGCCACTCCGATGATGTCGGGGCGTGGCGCAGTCTGGTAGCGCGCCTCGTTCGGGACGAGGAGGCCGTGGGTTCGAATCCCGCCGCCCCGACCATCAGAATAAACTACACTTTCACCGCAGATCTACCGCAACGATCTGCCCCACCCCAAACTGGGCGGCGGGATGAGAACCCCTGCGAAGCAAAAGTTCGAACGCAGGCGCGAGCTTCGCGAGCCATCACCACCTCCGCGAAGCGCACCCTAGCATAGCCAACGGCAATCCCGCCGCCCCGACCATCAGAAAATTCCAAACCTTCACCGCAGATGTTTCGCAATAATCTACCCCACCAAACCCAACAGATTCGCCCCATTCGTCCCATAAGTCCTATCTCTTATCCCCCTCTCCCAATCCCACAAAAAAAGCGGATCTCCATCTCCGCCCGCTCGAACTCCAAGGTCAGACCCTTCGACTTCGAAAACCGCACCACCCCCAGAACCTGTTAGACCCAACCTCGGCACCGCATCACCCCGCACCACCGCCACCGGACGTCCAGAATCTCTTTGAATCCCACCCCTTGACTGCTGCTCCCCACCTCTCACGCAGTCAGCCCCGCTTCAGACCCGCACATTTTAACAGGTAGGCAACACCACGCGTTTCTCTACACTCATCTGGTTCAAACCCAAACTGAAAAACCCTCTAACAAACCCATGAAAACTCATCACCATTCCTTTTTCAGGTTCGCCATCATGGCCGCCGCAGTGGTTACAGCCACCACCAAAGCCGAAATCCTCACTTTCAACGGCTTCCAGTCCACCGGAACCACCACCCATACCATCAATGCAACCGATTGGTCGGACTACGTTGGCGGCAGCACCACCTTCAACAGCGCCAACGCCTGGGGGCGCCTTTATTGGCGCGGCTCATCAGGCGACGGGCAATTCATTCACTTCAACCTCTCCTCGCTGACAGGACTCACGCTCGTCGCTCCGGCCACCGTCACTCTTCAAAACGGCAATCCCACCTGGGGCGGCGGAGTCGGAGGTTCGTTCATCGCCACGCCCAACACCCCTTGGACGGCCGGTGGCGGACAACCCGTTCCCGCATCCACCGCCATCACCAATGCAGCGAATGCCACCGGAAACTATGGCTGGGGAGCCGCCGTCTCCTGGCGCGTCGGTTCGGCGACATTCCAGAACTTTGTCAACGATCAGCCCAGCTTCAACGGACTTGCCATCATCGGTGGACCGGACTCCCGACTCCACTTCACCGGCCCGATGAATCCCATCCTCACCGTCCAAACCGGAACCATTTCCCCCCTACCTTCCGTAATCACCGCGGACACCGGTGCCACCGTCTGGAACGCCGCCAACTACAATTTCGTCTCCTCGAACGACTTCTCACCCACACTCAACACCCTAACCATCAGCGGCGAGCTTGCACCCGGAACATCGGGCGCGGGCTCGATGACCATCAACAACGGCGGCATCGTTGCCGTCAACCAGGCAGGAAATGCGAACTTCTACTGGGCGCTCGATGGCACGACCATCAACACAGGCGGCAAGCTCACCAGCGATGGTCACTCCCATCTCCACAACCTCACCCTCGCCGGCGGAGAACTGGCAAGCACTGGCACGGACGGAACTTACGGCGGATGGAGCCTTGCCGATCCGACAACCGTCACCGGCGGCGTCACCTCAACCATCAGCGCCCAAAAGGTCAATATCGACGCCAGCGGCGTCTTCAACGTTGCGACCGGTTCCTCGCTTCACGTCACCGGATCGTTCCGCATCGGTTCTCTAACAAAAAGCGGCGTCGGAGACATGAAAATCTCGGCCTATCAGGAATACATCGGTGGCACCACCATCGACGAAGGAACGCTTGAGGTCGCCGGCGCGACCGGCGGCTGGGGCTGGCTCCGCGGCTCGGTCACCGTCAACCCCGGCGCAACCCTCGCCATCACTGGCGGTGATGGCACCGGCTTCGGTTGGAACAGCCCAGTCAACAACCTGACCATCAACGGCGGCACCGTGAACGCTCCCGTCGGATCACACATCGGATTCGGACAATACACCAACGTCTCGCTCAATGATGGAGGCACCATCTCTGGAAACTGGCAATGGAATGGCAACGGCCTGCTCGGCTTCAGCTCCTCCGGTGACAGCACCAACACCATCTCCGGCAATCTCTTCATGCGCTCGGATGCCGGAGCCAACCACAACTTCACCGTCGCAGATGGCGCTGCCGAAGTCGACCTGCTGGTCTCCGCCAACCTATTCGACCAATATCCGGAAGTCGGGTGGGTCCCTGCAGGAAATGTCGTCAAGGCTGGCCCGGGAAAAATGGTCCTTGCAGGCACCAACTCCTACAATGGAAGCACCATCGTCAACGAAGGAACACTCTCCCTCTCGTCGCCCACACTCGATGACAACGCTCCGGTCATCATCGCCTTTGATGCGAAAATGGACCTGAATTTCACCGGCAGTGACACGGTCGGAAGTCTCGAAATCGACGGCAGCGGCCCACTCCCTGCCGGCATCTACAACTCCAGCCACCCAACCTATGGTTCCAGCTTCACCGGCACTGGCGCGCTGGTGGTTCTCGGCTCCGATGGTTCCTGGACCTCCCTCGCCGATGGAAACTGGAGCGACTCCGCAAACTGGGCCGCCGGCACCGTCCCGGTCGGATACAATGCGACCGCCACCTTCAACGCCATCACCGGCGTGGCCGTCACGGTGGATTCGAACCGCCGGATCGGCAACCTCGTCTTCGACGTTTCCGACTACACCATCACCGGAGAAAACACCCTGACACTGGAATCCTCCGGCATCCCCGCCATCAGCGTCGCATCCGGCCGCACCACCACCATCTCCTCCAATCTGGCGGGAATCTACGGCATGGAAAAAACCGGTGATGGCACACTCGTTCTAACAGGCATCAAAACTTACAACGGCGGAACCACCGTCACCAGCGGCACACTGGAACTCGCCGGTGGCAACAGTGGCAACTCCATCATCCGCGGCATCCTCAACATCGAACCCGGAGCAACCGTCAACCTCACCGGCGGCGATGGCTCGGGCTTCGGGTGGAACAACCCGGTCACCTCGATCAACATCAACGGCGGATCCATCAATGCGGCCGGCAGCTCGCACCTTGGATTCGGTGCCTTCGCTTCATTGAACCTCAACAACGGCGGTTCCGTCCTCGGCTCGTGGCAATGGAACGGCTCCAACATGCTCAGCGTTTCCAGCTATGGCGATCTCACAAATACCATTTCCGGCAACTTGAACCTCCGCTCCGATGGTGGAGCCAGCCACAGCTTCCTAGTCGATGACGGCGCGGAACAGGTCGACCTCCAGATCAATGCCAATCTATCCGACCAATGGCCGGAGTATCCCGTCGTCCCAGCCTCCGGCCTCACGAAATCCGGCATCGGAACCATGGTCCTCAACGGCACCAACACCTACGATGGCAACACCATCGTCAACGAAGGCTCCCTCACCGTGACCCCGTCAAGCGGCCTCCGCTTCCGCCCCACCGGCAACGGCGCAACCAACTCGGTCCTGGGATCCGACATCGCCACGCTCTCCTTCCTCGGAACGGTCAACCTTGATCTCGGAGCCACAGACGCCACACCCGGAAACGTTTGGAACCTCTTCAATCTGGCAAGCTTCAGCGGTCCGGTGCCGACACTCAGCCCTGCCGCAGTCACCACCACGACCTCCGGATCCTTCACGGAAACATCTCCCGGCGTTTGGGAACTTCCCGCCACCGGTGCAAAGTGGGTCTTCACCACCGCCGATGGAGACCTTGCCTACGTGGGAGATGACAACGACTATGACACGTGGAAACTCGCTAATGAAGTCGCCGGAGAGCAAAGCGCCGATGATGACTTCGACGGATTGAGCAATTTCGAGGAATACGCCTTCGGTCTCGATCCCACCAGCGGTTCAGAGGTCAATGCGATCGCCGTTCCGATCGACAAAACCACCGGCACCTTTTCCTACACCCGCCGCACTCAATCACTCACCACGCTCACCTACTCGGTGTGGTATTCCACCAACCTCTCGGATTGGTCGGAAGACACGGAAGCGGTCGAAGGCACTCCAGCCGTGAATGGCGAGGTGGAAACTGTGCCCGTCACCGTCAACCCCGCCCTGCTGACGAACACCAAGCTGTTCTTCCAGGTGCGCGCCCAATGATCACCCTCGGCTGCCACCCGCACATTTTAACGGGTAGGCAGCCGCGCCGATTCCGGTAGCCTGATCGACTTAGGAAACGGCAACCCCTCCATCTCCTTAAAACCCTATGAAACCCAGCCACACTTCACGATTGCGCTTTTTGGTCGCCGCAGCCGCCGCCATCAACGCGTCTGCGACCGCAGAAATCCTGACCTTCAATGGCTTCCAGGCAACCGGAGTCACCAACCATACCATCAACGCCACCGACTGGGCGGACTATGTGGGTGGCAGCGGCACCTTCAACAGCGCCAACGACTGGGGCCGCCTCTATTGGCGTGGCTCCGCAGGAGACGGGCAATACATGCACTTCAACCTGTCTTCCCTGAACGGCCTCACTGTCATCTCACCGGCCTTGGTCACCCTCCAGAACGGCAATCCCACCTGGGGTGGCGGAGTGAATGATTCGTTCATCGCCACCGCCAACGGTGCCTGGACCGCGGGAGGTGGCCAACCCATTCCCGGTGCCACAGCCATCACCAACGCGGTCAACGCCACCGGAAGTTATGGCTGGGGTGCAGCGGTTTCCTGGGGCATTGGTGCCACCACCTTCCAAAGCTTCGTCGACAATCCCGGTGATTTCAACGGTCTTGCCGTGATCGGCGGACCCGGTTCCCGACTCCACTTCACAGGCCCCGCAAGCCCTTACCTGACGTTGCAAACCGGGTCGATCTCCGCACTCAATGACGTGATCACAGCCGACACCGGCTCCTCCACCTGGAATGGCGCGAATTACCAATTCGTCGCGTCCAATGATTACTCTCCGGTCCTCAACACCCTCAACATCAACGGCGCTCTAACAGCAGGCAGCTCGGGAGCCGGCACGGTGACCATCAACAATGGCGGAAACGTCGTCGTCAATCAGGCCGGAAACGTGAATTATTACAGCGCGATCGACGGCACCACGGTCAACTCCGGCGGAAAGCTGACCATCAACGCACACTCCAACATCCACAACCTGACTCTTGCCGGTGGCGAACTCGCCAGCACGGGCACGGATCCCACTTGGGGGAGCTGGGGACTCGCGGGTGCCACGACCGTCACCGGCGGCGTCACCTCGACAATCAGCGCCCAGCAAGTCACCTTCAGCAGCGGTGTCTTCAATGTCGATTCCGGCTCCACCCTCAATTTCACCGGTTCCACCCGGGCCGGTTCACTCACCAAAAACGGCGACGGCACCATGGTCATCAACGGTTACCAAAGCTACGCCGACGGCACCACCATCAACGATGGCACACTCCAAGTCGTAGGCCAAAACAGCGGCTGGGGCTGGCTCCGCGGCGCAGTCACGGTGAACACCGGCGGCACCTTGTTGTTCACCGGCGGCGATGGCACCGGCTTCGGCTGGAACAGCCCGGTCTCAAGCCTCAACATCAACGGCGGCACCTTTGACGCCCCCGGAAGCGCCCACGTCGGATTTGGCGGCTACATGACAATGTCCTTGGGCAACGGCGGCACGGTCTCAGGCAATTTCCAATGGGCCAATGACCTCGGACTTGGCTTCAGCTCTTCGGGCGATAGCACCAACACAATCTCCGGCAACCTCACCCTCCGGGGCGACGGAGGCACGGGCAACCACACGTTCAATGTCGCCAACGGCGCGGCAGACACCGATCTTCAGGTCAACGCCAATCTCGGCGACCAATGGCCGGAAACCAATTGGGTACCTGCCGGAATTCTCATCAAAACCGGCACCGGCACCATGGTCCTCGCCGGCAACAACACCTACGACGGTGCCACCGTCGTCTCCGCCGGAACCCTGCTTCTTACCGGCTCCCTCGCCACTTCCTCAGTCAACGTGGACGGCGGATCCTTCGGCGGAACCGGAACGGTGGGCGGCTCCTTGTCGATCAACAGCGGTTTCCTCCACATCGCCGATCTTTCGGACTCCCTCAACGTTTCAGGCGCCGTCACCCTTTTCGCAGGCTTCGGCATCGCCAACCTAACAGGGATCGACTGGGCCAACCTCGAAAGCAACACCTACACGCTGATCAACGGCACCCTTGGCACCGGCGTCTTCGACTCACTGGCCAACAACAGCCTCGAAACCGCCTTCCTTCTCGGTGACGGACGCAGCGCCTTCTTCCAGGAAGGCAGTTTGCAACTCGTCGTCATCCCTGAACCCGCCACCACAATGCTCGGCGGCCTCGGCCTGCTTGCACTACTGCGCCGCCGCCGCTCTTGATCCGTCGAGAGCTGCCGCGATGCCCCGTGTGGCAATTCGTCTGCTCGACGCCACCACACCTCGTTCCTTATCTTTCCGCCGCATGAGGAACAAGTTGATCAGGCTCATCGCCGGGATGCTCCCGCTGGTCGCGGGCTTTCCCGCAAGCCTCCTTGCCGCCAACCTGTCCGCTGGCTTTGCCGCCGGCGGCAGATCGATCAGCATCAAGTCCGATGGCTTTTCGGACTGGCACTGCGGCTACTCCGCAAGGGTCGTCGTCGGTGACGAGGAAATCGAATTGGATTCCACCTCAGGCAATCTGCTCTCGGTCACCGCCGCCGCGGAAACGGAGATGACTCCCCAAGGCACGGCCCTGGTCACAACGCGCACGATCGAGTTTCCAAACCACAACATCAGCCTTCTCTTCCGCCTCGGCAAACTGCCCGGCGCGCCAGTCGTGATGATGCAAGCCGGCATCATCAACCGCAGCTCCCATCCGGTCCGCTTGATCTCGGTCACACCGATGCAAATGCAGTTCTCGGCAGACGGAAATCCATCCGACTGGTGGATCACCGCACTCAACGACAGCGTGGAGACCACTACACCGGTCTTGCCGCTTGCTCGCACGACAATGCCAGTGTCCATCTTTGAAACCGGCTCCCTCTACCGAACAAACGGCGTGGGATTCATGTTTGGTCCCGTGGGTTCGCCGATCGCTTATGTGAATGCCTCCATCTCGTTGAAAGACGATGATCGCATCGAATTCAACTTCGTCTCGGACATGAGCCGTGTAAGGGTGGACCACGGTGAAACCCGCTGGGGACAACAAGTCGCCATCCTGACAGAAACACCACGCCTCGCGGTTGCCCGCTGGGCGGAATGGTTGGCAGCAACCCACGGCACCCGCAACAGCAGCGGTGCCATCTCGGGCTGGAACAGTTGGCACTTCCTCGGCGGAGACCTATCAGGCAGAGACGTGCAAGCCGTCGCCGAGGCCGCACGCCGTCAACCGGACCGATTGCGCCCCGCAGTGATCCAAATCGATGGCGGGTTCGAAGACCCAACCGGCGCCAACGAGTCGAACGAACGCTTTTCGGAAGGACTTCAATTCTACGCGAAACAAATCTCGTCGGTCGGCGCCCGTCCGGGATTGCTGCTGGAATCCATCCACGCCGACGGCTACTTCACGCCGTGGGACCAGACCGCCAACCACGCCCGGAATCTCGTGGGAAAAGGATTCTCCTACTTCAAACTCAACACCCAGAAAATCACACAATATGTTCCGGGAAACGAACGCCAAACGTCCTTCGAGGTGATCCGCGATGGCTTCACCGCCATCCGCAAGGCGGTAGGCGAAGAAACCTACCTTCTCAACAATGACCTCAAGCCCAACCGCGCGGCTCTGGGACTGGTCGATGCACACCGCATCGGCGCGGAGTCGAAACGAAACCTGCTGCGCCCCGTCTTCGATGATGTGCTCCGCGGACTCTTCATCCAGGGCCGATGGGGCAGTGTGGACACCGATGTCTATTTCCTCGGCACCGACCTCAAGAACATCAGTTCCATTGCCGGGGGCTGGCCGGTCGTACGGACCTGGACCAGCATGGTCGGGCTGTCTTGTGGCAATGCCATCACCTCGGACCCATGGCATCTTGATGAGTTCAAACCCTTGCTACGGAACGTGGAAACCATGACACCGCCCGCACGGGAACGCACCGAGGTGCTGGACCTCGGCACCAGTCATGAATTCCCCCGACTCATCGGCCACGTCGAGCGCGAATGGGGCCGCATGGCGGTCGCACTCCTTTGGAATCCCGGATCAACCGAACGCTCCATCTCTCTCGACTTCAGCCAAGCGGGACTTCTCGACAACCGCCGTTACGCAGTCTGGTCGTTCTGGGACAACCGCTTCCTCGGCGTCGCCAAGGGATCATGGACCACGCCGTCCCTCGCACCATCCGCATCCCAACATCTGCGCTTCACCGACCTCGACCATACCCCGGACCGCCCGGTGCTCATCGGCTCAAATCTCCACATCTACTGCGGTGCGGCCGAAATCGAGCGGATCACAAGCCTGCAAGGTGGCATGGAAATCGAACTCAATGACGCCGGCGCCCGCGATGGCGACCTCTTTGTCTACAGCCGCCTCACCCCTGTGCTGAAGTCTGCCACCGGTTGCAACGTGGGAAAGATCGCCTATGCCGGCGAAAATGTCTGGCGCATCAGCGTGGACAACCGCCGCATGGGAGTTCCCCAACGGTTGGAAATGAGCATCCAACTCCCGATCTGGAAACAACGCTGGTTCTGGCTTCTCATCGCACTGGCAGCTTGCAGCCTGCTGTTCGCCTCTTGGCGCTATCTAACGGGACTGCGCCTCGAACGCGAACATGCCCTGCAACAGGAGCGCTCGCGCATCGCGCGGGACCTGCATGACAACATCGGCGCGAACCTCGCACAAATCGGACTGCTCACCGAACAAGTGGAACAAGCGATCGGGGATGCCGATGAAATGCGCACCCAGTTGGACCGGATTTTCCACGTCTCACACGCCACCGCCAAGGAACTCGACACGGTCGTCTGGGCCGTGGATCCCGCCAATGACACCTTGGAGGAGTTCGCCCGATACGTCCATGGCTACGCCGAGGACTACCTTGCCATGGCTGGAATCCGCTGCCATTTCACCAGCACCGACTCCATGCCCGGCATTCATCTATCAGCCAGCCTCCGCCATCACCTCCTGATGGTGGTCAAGGAAGCTCTTCACAACGTCGTTGATCACGCTTCGGCCACCGTCGTCACCATCGCACTCGGATTCACCTCCGGCCGCCTCGTCATCCGCATCGCGGACGATGGAGGCGGACTGCCAACCGATGGAACCATGAACACCGGCAACGGCCTGCAGAACATGAAAAAGCGGGCCGCGGAAATCGGTGGCACCTGTGAATTCCTAACACCCGATTCCGGCAATGGAACGGTCGTCCTCCTCAACGTCCATGTGAAGACTTGAAATCAACTTCGAACCCCACCCCAATCATCTCATGACCGTTCCAACCATCTCCGACGGAAATCCCACACGGGTCGCGCTTGTCGAAGACCAAGGAGGATTGCGGGCATCCCTCAAGCGGGCTCTCACCGGAGTTCCCGGAATCACCTGCGTGGCATCCTGCTCAAATGCCGAACAGGCCATCCAGGAACTGCCGTCCCTGAGTCCTCATGTCGTCCTCATGGACATCAACCTTCCCGGCATGAGCGGCGTCGACTGCGTGCGCCACCTCATTGATAGAATCCCCGGAGTACTCGTGGTCATGCTGACAGTATTCGACAACACGGAAGCCATTTTCAATTCCCTCAAATCCGGTGCCTGCGGCTATCTCCACAAACCGGTGCGCGGAAGCGAACTCGTCGCCGCCATCCGCGATGTGGCTGCCGGAGGATCACCAATGTCCGCCCGAATCGCCCGAATGGTCGTACAAACCTTCAACACCCCGGCCCCTTCCCCCGCATCTCCTCATCCAGACATCAGCCTGACCGAGCGCGAGCAGGCGGTCCTGGATCTGGTCCTCGAAGGCTTCCCATACAAACAAATCGCCGATCGACTCGACCTCAGCGTTTACACCGTGAACTTCCACATCCGCAACATCTACGGAAAACTGCAGGTCCACTCGCGTTCGGAAGCAGTGGCAAAACTTCGCAAAGGGTGACACAGCGCCACCCGTCTCCCCGCCCCGCACATTTTAACGGGTAGCAGATGGGGCTTTCGCGCTGTTAGCGTCCGTTGCGTTGTTGAAACCCTGACCCATGCCCGGAAACCACCCTTTCGCGAGCGTCCGCGCTGCTTCCTTTTCGGCCTTGAACTACCTCGGCTTGGCAATGGCGGGCATCGGAAACTTGCCTGCTGCCGACTACCATGTCGATCCCGCCGGCAACGATTCAAATTCCGGCACCAGCCCCGCTACACCATGGCAAAGCCTCGCCAAGGTGAATGGCACGGTCTTCCAACCCGGCGACAAGGTGCTCTTCAAACGCGGCGGCACTTGGGTCGGCACGCTCAGTCCCCAAGGCTCCGGCAACAGCTCGGCGCGAATCACGCTCGGTTCCTACGGCGAGGGCGCGAAGCCGCTGATCAATGGAAACGGAAACTGGGCGGTCATCACGCTTTCCTCGCAGAGTTATTGGACCATCGACGGCTTCGAAGTGACCAACCCGGCCGGCAACGACAGCAGCCGCTCTGGAATCCGCGTCGATTGGTCGGGCAGCGGAACCATGCAAGGCATCGAGATTCTCAACAACGACGTCCGCGACGTCCGCGGCATCAAGAACGTCAACGACGGCGGCCGCAACAACGGCGGCATCTTCTTCTGGATCAACGAACCCGGAAAAGCCGATGGCGTGCTCATCCAGGGCAACACCGTGAAGAACATCCACGGCCAGGGCATCGCATTCAATGCCGAGGCCGAATACATGGGCGGCGGGATGAACTACGCGAACTGCAGTCCGAACGTGGTCGCACGCGGCAACACCGTCCTAACAACATCGGGCGATGGAATCCTGATGCTCGGGACCGACAACGAACTCGTCGAACACAACGAGGTCGGTTACGTCGGTCAACTCAGCGATTGGTACAACAACATCGCCGCCGCATGGCCAACGCGCCATGTCGGCGGACTGTGGCAATACAATGAGGTCCACAACACCGCCGCACTCAACGCCAACGACAGCACAGCCTTCGACAACGACGGCTTCGTTAAGGGAACCACGGTGTTCCAATACAACGTCACCTACAACAATGCCGGCGGATTCCTCATGGAATACACCTGGGGCGGCGATGATCCCAGCGCACGGACCGTCGCCCGTTACAACATTTCCTGGAACGAAAGCCGCATCCTCGCCACCAACCGCAACAACGCCCGCATCTACAACAACGTCTTCTACAATCCCGGAGCCACCATCGACGTCAGTTGGACGCCCAATCCAAGCTATGTGCTCTTCTCCAACAACCTCTTCGTCGCCGCAGGACGAACAACGGACTTCTCGCGCCAGTTGTTCATGAACAACAACTTCAGCGGCGGTGTGAGCCGGCCAACGACCCAAGATGGCAACCGCACCCAGGATCCGCAGTTTATCAGCCCCAACACAACGGGAAATCTCGCGGGCTTCATCCTCCAGTCCACATCTCCCGTGAGAAACACCGGTTTCATCATCGACGGAATCCAAGGAAAGGACTTCTGGGGCGTGACATTGCCTGCCACGTCCCCTCATCGCGGAGCCTCCCAAATCAGCAGCATCGCCAACTACGCCGCCACGCCAAGTTTCATGCGGATCGAAGGAGCAAGCTCAGTCGAGATCCCCGCATCGGGCACAAACACCGCTGCTCTTATCCCCATCGTCCGGGATCAGAATTTCCGTCGGATCTCCAACGCCCCCGTCACATGGTCGGTGAGCCCGACGGTCGCAGGAGTATCTATTGACTCGAACGGCTCGCTGAGCGTCGCATCCAACGCCTTGCCGAGGCGAATTGCCATCCAGGCCAGCAGCGGCGGTGCTTCCAACACCTATTCCGTCGCGCTTTTCACCAATCAACCCGTAAGCCACACATGGGGCGGTGGCAACGGCTCCTGGACCGACACTTCAACAGCGGGTTGGAATGGCGGCCCGCCACTCGCCGATGACCATGCAAGCATCCACGGCGGCTCGGTTGACGTCAATGTGGCGGGAGTCGGAAACCTTGGATCGCTGACATTGAGCGGAGGCGTTCTCAACGTTTACAACTTCATCGCCGGCATCAACACCTACGCGGCATACAACAATCTAACACTCCAAGGAGGAACCCTGCATGGAAATGGCAGTTACAACAACTGGGGCGCAGGCATTCTGGGAACTCAGATGGTATCCGGCACCACCGCTTCCACGATATCCGCATCCTCTTTCTTCAATCTCAATGGCACCGGCTCCAACAGCTCCGTTTTCAATGTCGCCGACGTTACCGGAGATGCATCCGCCGATCTGATTGTCTCCGCGCGGCTTGCCGATGCATCCGCAAACCAAAGTTGGTCTCCCGCCGCCCTGGTGAAAAGCGGAGCAGGTACCATGCGCCTCGCCATCGTCAACACCTACTCGGGCGGCACCACGGTCGAACAAGGCACACTCGAGTTGGCCGGTGCCGTTGCCGGGACAGGCATCATCAACGGCAGCGTTACCGTCAATGCCGGAGCGACGATCGCTCTAACCGGAGGCGATGGCACCGGCTTCGGTTGGAGCAACACCATCAACAACCTCAACATCCAGGGCGGAGCCGTCAATGCATCCGGCGGTTCACATCTGGGCTTCGGCGCCTATGCCAATGTCCTCCTGGCCAATGGCGGCACCATCAGTGGAAACTGGCAGTGGAATGGCGACAATCTGCTAGGTTTCAGTTCTTCAGGCGATGCAACCAATACCATCAATGGCTCCCTGAACCTGCGGTCGGACGCCGGGGCAAACCATCGCTTCAACGTCGCAGACGGCAACTCGGCAACCGATCTGCAGGTCAACGCCAACCTAGGAGACCAATACCCGGAAGTCGGCTGGCTGGCCGCCTCCAATCTCATCAAATCCGGAAACGGTTCCATGGTCCTTGCCGGAACAAACAGTTACGACGGCCAAACCGATATCCAGTCTGGCATGCTGGTCGCCGCAAACTCCAGCGCCTTGGGTACCGGCGGATGGAATGGCGCGACGATGACGTGGATCCGCAACGGAGCCACGCTCGCACTGCATGGCGGTGTGAGTCTCAACGAGCATCTACACCTTCTTGGTTCGGGCGTCGGCGGCCACGGTGCATTGCGCAGCATGTCAGGCAACAACGCCCTGACGCTGCCCCACGGCGGTAGTGGCAGCGGGCCCGGATTCTGTCTCGATGGCGACACGACTGTCGGCGTCGATGCCGACATGCTGACCGTAACCGGTTTCTATCAGGATGCCGGATCATTCGGACTCACCAAAGTCGGCAATGGCACGCTTCACATCAGCGGAACCAACAACTACACCGGCGACACCACCGTAAACGCCGGAACCCTCCGCCTCGGCAACGGTTCCAATCATTCCAACCTCACCGATGCCGCCGATGTGATCGTCGCAACTGGAGCCACCCTCCACCTCGACTACACCGGCACCGACACCATCTATGAACTGTCACTCGGCGGCCTGCGGAAATCCCCCGGAGTTTATTCTTCCAACAACAGCAATGGTTTCCTCACGGGCTCGGGCACCCTCACGGTCACTAGCGGTCCTCCAAGCGACTTTGATTTCTGGGCGGAATCCCACAATCTCGAAGGCGATTCTCTGGGCGACGACGATCACGACAACCTCACCAATTTCACGGAATACGCCTTTGGCCTCGACCCGAAGAACAGCGGTTCCTCGAATCCCTATCTGAGCTATCCCCAGTCCGGAACTGGTGCATTCACCTATACCCGACGCAAAACCTCGCTCAGCGGCCTCACATTCAAAGTGTGGAGATCCGCCGACCTAACAAGCTGGAGCGAAGACATTGAGGCGATCCAATCGATCATCGGCTTCTCGGGTGATTCGGAAATAGTCGAGGTCACCTTAAGTCCACCGTTGCACACCAATAACAGCCTTTTCGTCCGAATCTCCACCCGATCAAATTGATACCTCGGGCATGCCTAACACCATACATGTCGACTTCACGCCTCCACCGGATCTCGCTTCCGCCAATAGCAACGACTTGCTCCCAAAACCCTCACCAGTGAAAATTCATGGAAGACACCAAACGGCCCGATCACCTTCCCGGCGGATTCAACCTCGAATCCACTGGCGTGACCGGGTTTCCACAGCTGTTCTACCGCAGTTGACACTCGGAGATCGTCGCCCCCAGCCAAACATTCGGAGAATCCCCCCTTATGTGATCAACTCAAGACCCTGCTACCTAACAACCGCGAACTCGTGGTCCACCAATCCCCGCCCATGCGTCATCCTGTTTCAAAACACCTTCCTTTCGTTGCCCATATCCTCCTCAATTGGTGCAGCGCCCTCCACGCCGCCCAGCCGTCATGGGAAATCCTGTCGGTCTTCAAGACCGATGTCGGCCCGGCCGGCCTGCATTGGGAAGAACCAATCGTCGAACCAAGAGCCGCCTGCGGTCTGGTCAAGACCGGTCCCGGGACACTTGCTATCACTTCGGAATTAAAGCTCACCGGCATCATCACCATCCAGGAGGGCATCCTCGATCTAACAAACGCTCGGATCTCTCCCGGTGTCCGCTTCAACCTCGCCGAAGGAGCGGGGCTCAAATTGCCACCGAACCAATCGATCCCCTGCGACGCCCTCTTCCTCAGCGATGAAAAACAAGCTCCCGGAACCTGGGGCGGCAAGGGCAGCGTGGTGGCGAAGAAGGCCGACTTGGAATCCCCTTTGATCAGCGGTGGCACGCTGGTTGTGAAAGACACCGGCCTCTCCGCCCGCGAGCGATGGAAGCGGATGAAATACGGATTTTTCGTCCACTACGTCAACGATGGCAACGGCCACACCACCTTCAACCTCGATGGCAGCCCCACTTCCGCCGGAGCGGACTATGTCGCGGACAACTTCGATGCTGCGGGCTTTGCTGACGACATCGCATCGATGGATGTCGAATACCTCATCTTTACCGCCTGGCATTCGAACTTCCATCCGCTCTTCAACAGCGCCGCCGTCGAGCGCGTGCCAGCTCATGAACGCCCGCGCATCAACACACCGAAGAATGATATGTTAGGCCGCATGGTTTCCGCCGTCCGTGCCAAGGGCGTACGCGTCCTCTTCTACTGCCACCCCGGCCAGCAGCTTTTCTGGGGAGAGGAGTGGAACCGCTTCATGGAGGAAATCCACGGCGAAATGATCGACCGCTACGACATCGACGGCTTCTTCGTCGACGAAAACGACCCAGGCGGAAACAGCGATATCCACATCGACTTCCACCGCATGGAGCGCGCGATCCGCTGGCGCAAGCCGGACGCCGTGCTCATCCAGAATTTCTACGGCAACCTCTACGCCTTCGACGCCCCCATCGGCGAGTCCGGACCTGCGAGTCCTAACATGTCACCTGATATCTCGTGGACCATGCCCAACGCATACGCCCAAGTAATTTCGAAAACCTGGAGCGCCCACGTGCCAAAGGTCCCCACACCCACCCCCGCCGTGACCCGAAGCCCGGAAGGCATCTTCCGCGCCACCGTGGTCGGCGCCGGATCCTGCATCGAAGGCGGCGGCTGGGCCTGGTCTGCCGGCCCCTACCCGGGCGATGGCACATGGACCGACCCCGCCACGGGACAGAAGAAGTTCGTCGGCCGCTGGGAGGAAGGCGTGCTCGAAGCAATGCAAAAAGCCGGCACCTACATCGCACCCATCGCCGAATCGATCAAAAACACCTACCCCAGCACCTCGTGGCAGCCGAAGGGTTCCATCACCGACCTAACCTGGGGCGTCGCGACCCGTTCGCCCGATGACAAGACGGAATATCTCCACGTGCTCAAACCGCAGGCAGACAACACCCTAACACTTCCCACACCCGACGACGGCAAGACCTTCACCAATGCCCGCCTCCTTCCCGGCGGCAAATCTGTTAGCTTCTTGCAAACAGCCACCGGCCTCCGCCTCACCTTACCCGAAGGTGAAACCTGGAACCCGCTCGACACCGTGATCGCCATGGACGTCACCGGAAAGGGCCGCTTCACCTCGCGCATGGTCCACGCCAACGATCCCTCGGTCGTCTTCGGCACTCGTGATGTTTTCAACAACACCGCCACCCAACCCGGTGGCGCGGGATGGATCGAATACCACGGCAACTGGCCGCACCAGCACCGCGATGGCGGCGAGTTCCAAAGCGACATCCACTACACCGCCGCCGATGGCGACGCCTTCACCATCCACTTCAACGGCACCGGCGTGATGATGGTCGGCAACGGCTTGGGCGAAATCGACTTCTCACTCGATGGCAAACCGCTCAAGCGGGTCAACATGAACGCCAGCGGCAACCGCCCGCACGTCGTCGGAATCGACCTGACAGGACTGCCCAACCGCAAACATGAACTCAAGGGCGTGAAAGTCGGCGGACCCTACGTGCAGGTGGACATGTTCCGCGTTTATAATCCCGCCGGTGGAAACTGGAAAAAGTCAGCTTCTAACAACTCACTCCGCTCCACCGATCGCAACGAAGACTTCGTGCAGTTCGATTTCACCGGCACCGCCGTCCAGTTCCTCGCCCCGCAAGGCCCGGACCGCGGCACCATCGAGGTCTTCCTCGACGGCCAGAGCGTCCGCCACATCAACCAATACCACGGCACCCGCATGAGTGCCTCGCCACTGGTCACTCTCACCGGCCTGACACCCGGTCGTCACACCCTTTGCCTCGTCAAAAAGCGCGGCAAGTTCGTGGAGGTGGAAGCCTTCCGCGTGTTCACACCAGCGTCGAAAAAAGTCCCTCATCACCTTCAAGGCAACTGACCCCAAACCCGTGCGTATCACAACAAATCCCGACACCTACGCTTCGCCACCGGCAACGCGCCCACTCCGCTTCCGGCGCTCGCCGCGATCTACCAAAACGACGATGCGGCGGTGACCTCGGCCAATACTACCCGCACATTTTAACGGGTGAAAAAGGCAGGATTCGCCTCGTATCAAAAAGGGGAGCCATTCTGATGTCCTACTTGCCGCACCTATGTTTCCACACCGAGATCATCCACTCATGACATTCCGCTTTCATCCATTGATAGTCCTTCTCGTCCTTCTCGGTTTGGCGGCATCCAACGGATTCACGGCACCTTCGGATCCCGAAAAAAGATTCCGAAATCCACCCGAGGAAGCGAGACCCGGGGTGTGGTGGCATTGGATGGGCAGCAACGTGAGCCGTGAGGGAATCACCCGCGATCTCGAGGGTTTCAAGGAAGCGGGCATCGCATCCGCGACGATCTTCGGCATGGCCGATGTTTGCACTCCATGGGCCGGACACATCGAGAATTCTCCGAGCGACGGCCTGCTCGCGTTCACCGATCCCTGGTGGAAATTGGTTCGTCACGCCGCAGAGGAAGGCAAACGCCTCGGCATCGACGTCGGCATCCACAACTGCCCCGGCTACACCAGCACCGGCGGACCGTGGATCACGCCGGAACTCGCGATGCAGCAGATCTTCCACTCCCGCGTCGATGTCGAGGGCGGCAAGCCTTTCTCGGATGTTTTGCCCAAACCCGAAATCGATCCACGCGGAGACATGCTGTTCCCGATGATCAACAAGGACACCGGCGTGCTCGAAAAGCCGGTCATTGAAGGCCGCAAGACCTATTGGCGCGACATCGCCGTGCTCGCGGTGCCTGCCGAGGGCACGATCGCCAAGGACCGCATCCTCGATCTAACAAACAAAGTGGATCAGACCGGCCGCCTGAACTGGACTCCGCCGGATGCCGCCAAGTGGTCGATCTATCGTTTCGGCCACACCACCATGGGCGCGCTCACCCAGCCGAACCAATGGGAAATCATGGGCCTCGAATGCGACAAGATGAGTGAAAAGGCGGTGACCTTCCATCTCCAGCATGTGCTTGGTGAATTGGAAAAACACCTCGGGCCCTTGGTCGGCACCGGCTTGCAACACATGCTGCTTGATAGCTATGAAGCGGGCACGCCGTCATGGACTCCGCTCATGCCGCAGGAGTTCCAACAGCGCCGCGGCTACGGCATCAAGGAGTTTCTCCCGGTCTTCGCCGGACGCGTGGTGGCGGGCGACGCGGAAACCGCGAAGTTTCGCGCCGATTTCGACCGCACCATCGCCGATCTCTACCGCGACGTGCTTTTCAAGGTGATGCAACGCATGCTCAAGGAGTCGAACATCCGTTTCGTTTGCGAGCCCTACGGCGGCCCCTTCCACACCGGCGAAGTCACACCCTATGTCGAGCGTGTGATGACCGAATTCTGGGCAGCGGACACGTTTAAAGCGGAAGTCCAGAACGGTATCATGAATGCGGGCGATGGAAAACTTCACAACATCCTCGAAGCCGAGGCCTTCACCGGTGCGCCCGATCAGGTATCGTGGAGCGAAACTCCCGGCTGGCTGAAGACGGTCGGCGACGGTGCCTACCTCGCAGGCATCAACCGATTCATCCTCCACACCAATCCGCACCAACCTTGGGACGAGCGCTTCAAACCCGGCATGACCATGGGCCAATGGGGATCGCACTTCGGGCGCACCCAAACCTGGTGGCAGCCCGGCAAGGCATGGCTCGCCTATCTCGCCCGCTGCCAGGCCCTGCTCCAATGGGGCCATCGCTCTGCAATCAACAGCTCTTCGTTTGTTCTCTTGGATGGAAATGCCAATCCCGGCAGCGTCCATCGCACCGATGGCAAAGGCCACCTGTTCTTCATCGCCGTGCCCGCGTCCGAACAAGGCAAGGTGCTCGCGTCGTTCCGTGTTGGCAACATGCAGCCCGAGCTTTGGGATCCGGTTACGGGAAAAATGAGTCATCTAACAGACTTCCGCATCGATGGCGAGAGCGTCCGCGTCCCGCTCGATTTCGCCCCCGGCCAAAGCCATTTCGTGGTCTTCCGCAAACCAGCCGCCAAGCCGGAAACCAAGACCCGCAATTTCCCGCAAACCGCCGAAGCGGCGACCGTTACCGGCCCATGGCAGGTAAAATTCGATCCTCAGTGGGGCGGCCCGAAACAGACGGTCGCTTTCAACGAGTTGGTCGATTGGACCACGCATTCGAATCCGGGCATCCGTTATTACAGCGGCACAGCGGTCTATCGGACGAAGTTCAATCTCACCGACCTGCCGAGCGACGCCTCGTTCCTCGATCTCGGCACGGTCCAGCATCTGGCACGTGTACGCATCAACGACCAGGATCTCGGAGTCGTCTGGTGCGCCCCATGGCGGGTCGAAATTCCGGCAGGCACGCTGAAACAAAGCGGCAACCACCTTGAAATTGCCATCACCAATGTTTGGGCCAACCGCATCATCGGCGACGAACAGGAACCCGATGATTGCGAATGGCTGAATGGTCATTTCAACACCGGAAGATACCTCAAGCGCTTTCCCGATTGGTTTGTCAAAAATCAGCCGCGCCCATCGTCCGGACGTTTCACTTTCTGCACCTGGAACTATTTCAACAAGGATTCAAAATTGATATCATCTGGCCTGTTAGGTCCGGTGCGCGTTTTGTCCACCGATTGGAAACAAGCAGTATCGGAAGTGCCCGAAGGCGTGATCGCTGAATCGTCAGTCAACCCGACATCGGAAGCCGCCTTCGAAGCGGAACTACCTGCTGCCGACAAGCTTGTCCCAGTGGCCGCTGTGTCGGAGTCTGGAGACTTCCAAGGTGCATCCGATGCGACTCCGATCCGCAACGGCACCACTCGCAATGGCAGCGGCACCGCCGAGACGCTCGACGACGCGAAGACCTTCCGCCCATACGGGCAAGGACACAGCCTCTTGTTCAAACTCGGTGAAGGCGGCCATGCGATTGGTGAAATCCAATCCTTCGCCGGTCACCGCGACGCCCGAGCCAGCCAAGCCTTCACCGTGTGGATTGCAAAAAGCAACGCGCCGGATCAATTCATCAAAGTGGCCGATGCCCGAGTGCTCAGCCAAGGCGGCGCGACCCGCCTGCGCGTGCCGGTGAATCAAGGCGATGTCGCCGCCGTTCGTATCGATTTCGCCGACGGTCCGCTCGGCTTCAACGTCTATCGCGAGATATGTCTGGTGCGTTGATATCCGCCATCACCCTCTAACAAAATAACTCCATGAAACTTCTCTCATTCTCCCTGCTGACCATCGGGCTTGTTGCATTCTCCCGAGCGTCGTCCATCGAAGATCTCGACGCATGCAACGTCGTCTGGGACGGACCGAGCAAACAGGACTCCTTCGACTCGATGCCGCTCGGCAATGGCGACGTCGGCATCAACGTCTGGTTCGAGTCCAACGGCGACATCCTCTTCTACGTTTCCAAGGTCGATGCCTACGACTCCGAGCACCTGCTTCCCAAGCTCGGCAGGGTCCGCTTGCGCACCGAACCGACGCTCGATATCACCCAAGTCAAAACCACGCTGCTGCTGAAACAAGCCGCAGTCGAAATCCTCGCGGGCGATACGAAGTTCCGCGTCTGGGTGGACGCCAACGCGCCGGTGATCCGCGTCCAGGGCCATTGCCCGACACCGCGGAAGGTCAGCATCATGGCCGAATCACTGCGCCAATGGCAAAACGCCGCGGATCCCCTGCCCGGCTCCGGCACGGCGGCACTCTTGTTTCATGATAACTCCGACCACGTCGCCTGGTGTTACCGCAACCTGTCGTCCACCTGGGCAGGAAACTTCGCGAACCAAAATTCCCCGGAAATCGTGGCGAAAACCAAGGATCCCATCCTCTACCGCACTTCCGGCTGCGTGCTCACCGCCAAAGGTTTCAAGCGGCTCAATCCGACGACGATCGCGTCCCCAGAGCCGATGACCGGCATCGATGCCAGTGTGCGCGTTCTAACAAATCAGGCGGAGACTCCGGATGCTTGGAAATCCGAAGTGCTACGTCCGGTGAAGTCCGATTGGAACGCACACCTCGCTTGGTGGAAGGCGTTCTGGAACCGCAGTCATATCTTCATCCCGAAGGCCGGTGACGGCACCTACAATCTCGATCAATACCGCTTCACGCAGTTTCCCCAAGCGCGGGATGTCTATGAAGGACAAAAGGAAATCCCCGCCGCACAGAACGCCTATCAGATCACGCAACGCTATGCGCTGGAACGCTTCTGCCAGACCATCGCCAGCCGCGGTGCGACGCCTCCACCTTACAACGGTTCCATCTTCACCATGGACATGCCCGCCGGCGTGATGGGCTTTGACAAACCGAAGGACAGCCCGATCTCACCGGACGGCCGCGACTGGGCGCAGTTATCATTTATGTGGCAAAACACGCGCCACCCGTATTGGTCGATGCCCACTCGCGGCGACTACGACACCATCATTCCAGGCATGCAGTTCGTGCGCAACGGACTCGATATCGCCAAAAACCGCTGCAAGAAACTCTACGGCGTGGATGGCATGGTCATCTTCGAGGCCAGTTGGTATCACAACGTCGGAGTGTTTCCCTTCGAAGGCATCCCCGGCCACCTGCGCTTCCACCAACTCGCCACCATCGAACTGCCAGCCATCATGGCGGAAACTTATTCGCACACCCGCGATGACAAGTTCCTTCATGAAACTCTCCTGCCCTGCGCCGAGGAAGGCCTGAAGTTCTATTTCAATCGCTTCACCCAAACCGACGCGAACGGGAAAATGCTCATGGAAGGTGTCGGCTGCGCGGAGACCTATCAAGGCGTCACCAACCCGGCCACCGAGATGGGATGCATGAAGTATCTGCTCGATCTGTTGCTTTCCTTTCCCATCGATTCACAACGCCGCGCGACCTTCACCAAGTGGCGAGCGATGCTGCCGGAGGTGCCAACGCGCCGCATCCGCGGCATGGACCTGCTCGCCGTCGGTGAGATCTATGATCCCGGCCGCACCGATTGTGAGACGCCCGAGCTCTACTCGATCTATCCGTTCCGCCAGGCATGGCTCGGCACACCGGAAAAACTCGCCATAGCCCGGCAGTCCTTCCACGTGCGCAATTCAAGCCTGGACGGCACGGTCGATTGGCAACCGGTCGAAACCGGCGGTTGGCAATCGGCTCCAGTGCAAGCCGCCCACCTCGGTCTCGCCCGCGAGGCTGCGCGCCTAGCCAGCATCAACTTCCACGACCGCTATGTCCAATGGTCCGGCAACATCGCCAAAGGCCCGAATGGCGAACTGATGCGCGGAACCTGCGATACACCGGGCTTCGTCGTCGGCGATCCGAGATCCGGGCTGCCCTTTCCCTACCGCCCGCGTCCGAAGTTCCCGGCCTTCTGGGAATGCAAAATGGACGGCACACCGGACAACGACCACGGCGCGAATTCCGTCAACACCTTGCAAGCAATGCTGCTGCAAGCCGACGGCGACAAGATCCACCTGCTCCCCGCTTGGCCCGAGGATTGGGATGTCTCGTTCAAACTCGCCGCACCACAAAACACCACCGTCGAAGGCATCTATCAGAACGGCCGCATCACCTCGCTCAAGGTGACACCCGAGTCCCGACGCAAGGACATCATCGATCACAGCACGACGGAAGCCCGCATCCAAACAATGATCGACATCGCCTGCATCGACCGCAACTGGCTCTTCAACCTGCCGCCCATGCTCGACGGTCTGCCGACACCCGGTCCCGTCACCGCACCGTGGATCGACAAATTCGGCGAAAGCCTGACCAACACGCGCGGCACCTTCTGGCCCGGCTGCACGTTCCGCGACAATGTGCTTTATGTGCATGGCAAAAACCCGTTGCCACAGATCAACGCCAACATTGTGAAGGAAACCAAGCTCTCCGATACTCTCATCAAAATCGAATACGACCAACCGCTCGAAGCCATCGTCCGCGGCGGCGCGTCCGCAGGGTCCCTCGCCGTCAACCGGTCAGACACCACCATCGATCTCGGCGGAGCCAAAACCTTCGACCGCATCGAGTTCACCATCGACAACCCCAACTACCTGCGCGGCCAGGCAAAGTCATTCCGCCTCGAAATCCTGCAAGCCGACGACCAGTGGCACGTCGCCCATCAGGGAGTCCTCTACGGAATGATCTACTCGAAACGCTTCACCCCGACCACCGCATCCCGGGCGCGTCTGGTCATCGACGCACCTGTCACCCAGTTTGACGTCTTTCCTCCAGAATCATAGAGCAATCTAGGAAACTGATGCGTGACTCCTAAGTCCGTTCGGAACCAATCGGTAGGATACTCCTCCGGCAAGCCCGCCGTCATACCGAAGCCTATCTGTTTCATCTCCAACTCACTCCCCAAACGGATCCCCATCCCCCATCTCCGCCCGCTTGAATTCCAAGGTCAGCCCTTTCGGCCTCCAAAACCGTATCAACGCCTCCTCAACCCCTGTTAGATCCACCTTCGGCACCGCATCGCCCCGCACCATCGGCTTCTCCAACGTCTCCTTCACCCACTCAAATCTCTCCCGACCGCCATGCAGATGATAGTGCGTCAGCAAGAGCGCGCTCCCATAAGCACGATACCGATCCTCCGCCCGCAACTGACCCAGATACCGGATCCAGGACCGATCCTCCAATCCCGCAATCTCGGCCAGCGGAGGAAGTGCTAGATCCGGCCGATCCGGACTCAACCTCACCCGCAAATGCTCGCGCACCGCCATCTCCGGATTCGTAAAATGAAACCGCCCCGCCCCCAAATGCGCGCTCGCAAAATACTCCGCAATCCCCTCGATGAACCATTGCGGCATCCGCCGGTTGACCCCATGCATGCAGAGATGCACCAACTCATGCACCACCAGATCCTCATCATTCACCGCCGGCAACCTCGACCGCCCCGCCGCACCACGCACGAGAGACTTGCCACGAATCATCACACACTCCCGCCGACCATCATAAAACCCCGCCGTCCCCGCCACCGCACCCGCCTTCTCATAATCAGCATCCTCCGCGAAAATCGCCACCCGCGCCCGCCCCTCCGGCGGCGCATACAACGGCAACGGATGCTGACGGATCACCGCCGCCGTCGACTCGATCACCTGCGCGATCCGCTTCAACTCATCCGCTGTTAGGGAAACATCCAGATCGATCCGGAAATTCGCCGTGTGCCACACTTTCCGACCCTTGTCATCCGGCTGCGCCACCAACCTCACCTCCACCGCCGGAATCTCCCGCACCACCACCTGCCCGCTCGCAGGAAAAATCGCCAGCCAGCAAACGAATGGAAGGAATCGCAGCATGGCAGGCGGCTTTCTATCAGACCCCCGCCAGGCAACCCGGACAGTTCTGCGCGAAATGCCCCGGCTCGATTTCCTCGAACAATGGCGGCGAATCCGTTAGACAACGCTCCGGCTCACCGATCCGGTTCCGCACTTTGAACGCACACCCCGCTGGCGGAGCCACCAGACTCGGCGGCAATCCCGGAATCGTGTAAAGCAACTCCCCCTTCACCGGCGCCGCCGGAATCGAACGCAACAACGATCGCGTATAGGCATGCAAGGGCCGCCGGAAAAGATCCTCCTTCGCCGCGCTTTCCACAATCCGCCCCGCATACATCACGTTGATGTGATCACACATCTCCGAAACCACCGCCAGATCATGCGTAATGAAAATCACCGCCGTCCCCAACGTCCGCTGACGATCACGGATCAAATCCAGCACCTGCTTCTGCTCCGTCACATCCAGCGCCGTCGGCGGCTCATC
>SYAP01000171.1 GCA_005787565.1 Verrucomicrobiaceae bacterium
CGGAACTTCTCCTTATCCTCCGACCCGAACGCCAACCGCCGATCCACCACCCGAGAGATGCAATGATAAATCGCCGGCTTCGTCTCCGAATCCGCCCAAGGAACAATCCATCGCGCCCGCGCCATGCCCAATCCCCTACCCGCCCAACCTCGCAAGCACAAGCATAAAATCAACAAAATCTGTCTCTTTTTTGGTATGTCTCCTTTTTGATTCCTTGTCCTTGGGCACCCTCTTCCCTCCCCCGCACTTGCCCCGCCGCCCTGTAGCGGCAATGCTGTCACCACGACATGCCATTAGTTCGCCCCATTTTCCTCGCCATCTCCCTCGCCGTCGCTTCATGCGAAACTTGGCGGTTCGCCCAACCCATTGATGATCTGGCCATCCGCACACCCGGCTCCTGGCAAGCCTCCTCTACCGGCAGCGGCGGAAAAATCTCCACCGGCTGGGTCGCCAGCTTCAACAACTCCACTCTCTCCCGCACCGTCAACGATGCCCTCAACAACAACCGTGACCTGCAAGCCGCCGCCGCTCGCCTCAAACAAGCCAAGGAATCCACCATCCAAACCCGTGCCGTACAACTCCCCAGCGTCAGCATCTCCGGCAATGGCGCACTCAGCCGCGTCAGCGGATCCGACGACCCGAACCGCGAAGCCTACGGACTCAACCTCGCCGCCGCATGGGAACCCGACCTCTGGGGCCGCCTCCGGGACATTACCCGAGCTGCCGAAGCCGAGGAACGCGCCGCCATCGAAGACTTCCGCGGCGCACGCCTCTCCCTCGCCGCCAACACCGCAAAAGCATGGTGCAACCTCATCTCCGCCGAACAGGAAATCAAACTCGCCGCCGTCACCCTCGAATCCTTCGAACGAAACTTCCGCGTCATCGAACGCCGCTTCAAAAGCGAAGGCGAAGGCGCTCTCGATGTCCTCTTCGCCCGCAACAACATCTCGTCCGCCAAGCGCGCCCTCGAATCACGAACCCTCGAACGCGACGACGCCGCCCGCTCCCTTGAAATCCTGTTAGGCCGCTACCCCGACGGCCTCACCCGCGGCGGAAACACCCTGCCCGGCCTCCCTTCCACCGTCCCCGCCGGAATCCCCGCCTCACTTGTCGACCGCCGGCCCGACCTCGCCGCAGCTCGCGCCCGCCTCTTCGCCAGCGCCCGGCTTGCCGATGCCGCGCGCAAGGCTCTCCTCCCATCCATCTCCCTAACAGGCCGATCCGGCACCTCCACCGCCGGCCTCACCGACCTTCTCCGCATCGACTCCCTAACAAACACCATCGCCGCCCGCTTCAGCCAGATCATCACCGAAGGCGGTGCCCCATCCGCCCAAGCCCGCGCCTCCCTCGCAGCCAACGAAGCCCTCCTCCACTCCTACGCCCAATCCGCCCTCATCGCCTTCCGCGAGGTCGAATCCACACTCGCCGCCGACCGCTCACTCGCCAGCCAGGAAAAAATCCTCGCCGATGAATTGAAACAGGCCGTCCTCGCGGAACGCCAGGCCGAGCGCGAATACTCCGAAGGCGTCAACCCCAACACCCTCTCGCTGTTAGAAGCTCAACGCCGTGCCAACAACGCCCGCGCCAGCATGATCCGCCTCCAAAACCTGCGCCTCCAAAACCGCATCGACCTCCACCTCGCCCTGGGCGGCGACTTCTCAACCCAACCCTGAAAACCCCGAAACACCAAGCACCCGCTCGCACAAAATCCCGGAAATCCCCTCGAATTTCCGCCTTCCCTCCGCCCCCAGATCCGCATAGAAATCCGTTCGCACCAGCCCTCGCTGACCCAAACAGCGCCCGCACGCATTTTCCCGACAAACGAACCGGACTCGAAAAATCCTCATGATCGCCCGCCGTCTGCTCACCTCCCGCCTGCCCGCCATCCTCGCGCTGGCCTTAGCATCTCTCCCGACCGCCCTGCCGCTCCTCCACGCCCAGGCGCCCGCCGCGCCGGCCCCTCAACCTGCCCAGTTCGATCCATCCGACGTCTACTTCCAAGGCTACCTCGCCGCCCGTGAAGCCGAAGAACTTGAGAAAAAAGGCGACTTCATCGCAGCAGCGGAAAAATACGAGCGCGCCTGCAAACTCTTCGACGCCGTCGCCAAATTCCACCCAAACTGGAAATCCGAGATCGTCACCGAACGCAACGCCCTCACCCGCGCCTCCCTCGAAGTCGTCCGCCCCAAAGCCGATGCCCTTCGCCAAAAAGACCAGGGCGTCATCGCCGAACTCGAAGGCGGCGCTCGCATGCCCGCCCGCCCCGTCGATCCCGCCGCCGACATCATCCCGCAGAACCCCGGCGTCCTCGATATCGACCCACTCGTCAACCGACGCCTCGCCGAGGCCGAAGCCGAAGCTGAACGCCTCCGCAAACAACTCGCCGCCGCCAGCCCCGAAAACCGCGAAGCCGCACGAAATGCCAGCCGCGTCGACGACCTCCAACGCCAACGCGACGCCCTGCAATCCCAACTCCGCACCGCCGAGGCAGACGTCCGCGCCCTCCGCGCCAAACTCAATCAGGCACCCGTCCAACAGGAACTCAAGGCCCTCAACAACCGCATCCAGGACATCGAACAGGAGCGCGACGCCATGGCCCTCGCCCTAACAAAAAGCCGCGGCGAACACACTGAAACCCTCGCTGAAGTCGCCACCCTCGAGGCCGACCTCAAGGCCATGCAACAACAGGCCGAACAACTCCGCCAACAAAACGCAAACCTCGACCGCGACGCCAAAAAGGAACGCGAGATCGCCAACGAAGTCGTCCGCGGCCAACAACGCCAGATCCAGGACCTCGAAAAAACACTCACCCTCCGCAGCGAACAACTCGCGGCCGCCAACAACCGCATCGCCAGCCTCGAACGCGAACTCACAGAAAGCCGCGACGCCTACTCCCAACTCCGCGACGAACACAACACCCTGCTTCAGGAACGCGACCAGATGGCCGCACTCCTCAAACTCAACGAAGCCGGCCGCATCCAGGAGCTCATCGAACAAAACATGGGACTTGCCAAACAACTCCGCGAGGCCAACGAAAAAGTCGAACGCTTCAACATCGACAACAACCAGACCAAGGACGAATACACCGAAGCCCTCCGCGACCTCGCCATCGCCAAATCCCAAATCAACAAACTCCAACAGGAAAAACGCGCCCAGAACCAGCGCCTCGCCGATCTCGAAAAACGCCTCCGCAACGAGGACAAATCACTCGCCTCGGGCAACGCCACCAACTCCGCCGAAGCCGACATGCTTCGCGAAATCATCAAACGCCAACTCCGCGTCCAGGAACGCCGCCGCCAAGCCCGCGACCTCCTCGTCCAAGCCGTCAAAGACCTCGGAAACCAGGACCCGCGCGTCAAGGAAGCCATCGACCTAATGGACGGCCAGGAAATCGCCCTCACCCCCGACGAACAAAAACTCATCGCCGACCGCGAAGTCGATGGCGAGTTCATCTCACCCTACGCCCGCGACCGCGAAACCGTCGGCGCCGCCACCAACGACCTCAACCGCGATCTCGAAAGCTTCGACCGCGCCGCCACCAAAGCCTTCGTCGCCGGCCGCCTCCTCCCCACCCGCTAACTCTAGCACTACCTGCTCGATAGCCACACTGGCCACACCCCGGCGCTCTGCATACTCGGCGTCGTCCACCTCCGACTCGAAGACCTCCCCGCCGCCGCCGACACCTTCCGCCGCGCCGTCGAACTCGACACCAACAACCCCTACGCCCACCGCATGCTCGGCTTCACCCTCATGCGCATGGACGACATCCCCGCCGCAGAAGCCAACGTCAAACGCGCCACCGAACTCGCACCTGACGATGCCAACGCACACTCCCTGTTAGGCATCATCGCCTACCGCCTCGGCCGCGCCGATGAAGCTGAAAGCCACTACCGCGCCGCCATCGCCGCCGACCCCATGCCCAGCGAACCCTACTTCAACCTCGCCTACCTCTGCGCATCTAACAAAGCCCGCCACGAGGAAGCACGCATCTACTACAACCAGGCCCTCGAACGCGGTGCCATCCCGGATCCCGATCTGGAAAAACGCATCCACCAACCCTGAGACCACGCCCATGAACGCCTGTGCCCTCACCTCCATCCTTCCCATCCTCTTCCTCGCCTCCTGCGCCAATCAGGGCGGCGGCTCCGATTCCAACCCCGAATCCACACGCCCGCTCTCCGAACGACTCAGCGGCGAACGCGGCTACAAACAGGATGCCGAAGGAAACTGGGTCGCCCAAAGCGAACGCCGCAGCTCATACGACTCCGATCGCGACTCCCCCTACTTCAAAGGCGAATTCGAAGGCAAGGAATACAAAACCGGCGACTACGCCAAAAAATCCTGGTGGGCAACCAACGAGATCGACCGCAAGGCATTCTCTAACAACGCCGACGGCAACCGTTTCCGCCAAGGCTCCCGATTCCAACAACAAGCAGCAACCGAAGGCGGCACCGATGCCGGCCTAGCGCAAAATTTCGATACCGGAAACTACTCCACCGGAGCCGCCCGCGAAGCCGGCACCCAAAACATCGACAAACCCTCCGACGCCGAGACCGACTTCCGCCGCCGCGTATTCACCCCGCCTGACGAAACCACCGACTGGAAGGCCCAGCGCTCACTCAGCCTCGGCCAGACCAAAGGCCTCACCGGGCGTTGAGCGCATGCGCCGACACTGCCGATGTTAGAGACTCCAGCAGGGTCTTCTTCACTGTCTCCCACCGCAGCGGCTTCCCCTCCAGGAAAAACGACTGCGCCACCTTCAGCCCGATCGGCGCATAACGCTCCGCCGGATACTCCCCCGCCAAATGGTCCGTCAGGCTCGGCCCCTCCACATCATCCCGCAGCCTCACATCCAATCCCGCCGCCCCCAACCGCCCTCGCCACGCACCCGCGATCTCAGCGGCCAGCACCGATCCCTTCGGCACCTCTAACAAAATTCGACCCGCCTCCTCCGCCACCGTCCGCACCCGCACATGCATCACCGCGGAATGCCGCCGCAAGTCCTCCTCGATCCGCTGCTGCAACATCTGCCGATACGGCCGCTCATGGCGATCAATCAGCTTCAACCGAGTCGCCTCCGGCAATCCCGACGAAAGCGAACTCCACCGCGCGTCCCCATCCTGCTCCAGATCGATCAACAACCGCGTCACGTCACCATGCACCAACGGCGTCCGGAATTTCATCGCAAACCCCTGCGCCAGATTCAACGCCCCCGGGTCCCACCCCTCCACCGATGTCACCCGCTCCTCAGCCCCACGAAAAAGCTCCCGATGCGCCTCCGGCACCGCACACGTCGCATGTTCACAACTGAAAATCGCCGCGATCATTTGCCAATTCAGCGTTTCCCCTCGGCTTCGGCTCCCTGATGCGCATCACCCTCCGACGCCGGCGTTTCCAACTCCAACGTCACCCACTCATCCCCCTCCCTCACCTCGCGCCAATGATTGATCGCGATCACAATCACCAAACCCACAATGAAAAACGACGCCTCCAAAAACACCGGCGTCGAGATCACCCCAACGATCACTCCCACCCACTCTCCTAACAACCCCGGCATGAACCGCCATCCCAAAATCAAACCCGAAGTCACTCCCATCACCAGAACCAGAATCATCACAGCGACCACCACTTGCCGGGTCCTTTCGTCGCGCTCAACTTCCATGCCCCAAACCCTACACCACCTACCCACCATACCCCAAACGATAAATTCCACCCCCCAATCCCCCTCCCCACCCCCCGAATTTTTGTATCAAAGCGGAGTTTGTCATTTCCAGAACGCCCGCTAAGATCGCCGCCGTGAGCGACCAAGAGAATGATCCACTGCGCGGTTTGATGTCCGGTTTTGCCCTCGGTCCTGCTTGGGCCAAGGCCGCAGCCGAAAAGCCCGCACGCCAACCCCGCACTGATGACGCAGGTGAAAAACCCCAGCGCCGCGACGACCGTGGCCAGCGGGACCGCAACGACCGCGCCCCACGCGACCGCGATGGCCGCCCTCCCTTCAAAGGCCGCAACGATCGCGACCGCCGCGATGGCCCGCCTCATCGCGAAGAAATTTTCCCAGCTCCCGGCGTCAACGTCATCCTCCTTCCGGACACCCAGGCCGTTCACCTCATCGTGAAGGAAATCCATCAGGTCGCACGCGTCTATCCGCTCTACGACATCGCCAACATCCTCCTCGCAGAACGCGGCCGCTGCCGTGCCCAGTTCGAAGTCGATGCCAAACGCACCCCTCTCATTCGCGGAAAACACGACGAATCACTCTTCCTCACCCGCGATGAAGCCATGCGCCACTTCTGGACCGCCGACTGGCGCTCCGAATACATCGAAGAGGAAACCATCGAAGTCGACCCTCCCGGTGGAAACTACCAGGCGGTCGCCAGATGCGGCATGTCCGGCGAATGGCTCGGACCACCCAACTTCCACGCCTATCAGCCCACCCTCCGCCGCCTCCATCGCGAACGCTTCTCCCACGTCCCCTTCGAGGTCTACAACTCCCGCGTCCGCACCGAACGCAGCGAGGAAGCCGTCAACGCATGGCTCGAAACCATGAAACAAAAAACCCGCTGGCGCATCAAAGCCAACGACCCGGAAACATGGATCGACGACCGCAGCGAAGCGGAACGCCTCGCCATCCAGCACTGCTACCCGATCGCCTTCGAGGAAACCCGCAAAGTCGAGGTCTCCGCAGCCATCCCTGCCAAACACCTCTCCCCAGCCCTCCTCGCCAGCCTCCGCCAGTGCGGAAATCACGCGCGCAAACACCCGGCCATCATGATCCCGGCCGTCTGCCGCGCCATCGAAATGGAGCACCTTCCCGTCTTCAAACGCCAAGGCAAACTCCACACCGGCCCCGCCCGCCCCAACGCCCTCCCCGTCGGAGCCGTCCTCGCCACCCGCCCCGCCATCATGGTCGAGTGGATCCGCGCCAACAAACCCGCCAAACTCGAAGGCCTCTGGAAAGCCGTCCTCCCCGAAGGCGCAACCGCCCCTCCGGCCGACTTCGCCGCAGACCTCTTCTGGCTCCTCCAACAAGGCCACATCCTCCTCTATCAGAACGACCTCCTCGAAGTCCAGGAAGCCCGCGAAAACCAACCACCCGCCCCCAAAAAAGGCGAACGCAGAGCCAAAACCGGCAAAAAGCACCCAGCCCCCTCAACCACCGGAGAAACCACAGCCGAAGAATCCCCAACAGCCGAAGAATCCCCAACAGCCGAAGAATCCCCAACAGCCGAGGAAACTCCAGCAACCGAGGAAACTCCCACACCAGAGGAAACCCCTTCCACCGAGGAGATCCCAACTGCCGAGGAAGTTCCCGCTGTCGAAGATTCCCCAACCATCGAGGAAACTCCTGCGATTGAAGATTCCCCAACCTCTGAGGAACCCTCCTCCCCGGAAGAACCCATCACCGACGAACCCGCAAAAACCGACAACCCGGTCGACCAACCCTGAACGTCTCACCTTTTACTGACACCACGCTTGACGAATCCCCCCACCCGTGGTTCAAACCTCCCGACCCAACCCTTCAGGAACGATGGCTGAGTGGTCGAAAGCACTCCCTTGCTAAGGGAACGTAGCCCAACAGGCTACCGAGGGTTCGAATCCCTCTCGTTCCGCCATCACCCCAGCTCGGCTTCGCCGGGCTGGGGTGATGGCGTTAATGGGAGGGCCAAGCTCCCCTGCGAAGCATCGGGTTCGAACGCAGAGCGAGCTTCGCGAGCCATCTTCTCAACCGCGAAGCGCACCCCGGCATAGCCAAGCAACGCGCGGCAATCCCTCTCGTTCCGCCAATCTTCGCTCCCAATGAGCAAAGACAGCCCGGCCCATGGCAAAAACCGAAGCGAAGATTGCCCTTCGTAGCCTTCAGCGAAGAAGGGCCATAGCCACCCCAACACGTCGCCCTCAAAACATAGAATAATATAGAATCATACACAAATAATATAGAATATAGAATCATACACAAATCATCAAAACACCCTTGCCCCACAAAAAAATCGCCGCCCCCACACAGAGGACGGCGATCCAGAATCCAGCATCAACCTCACTTCACCTTGATGGTGATCTCAGGCTTCATCTCCGCCTTCGCACCCTCTACGCCCTTGAACGCCTCCATCGCCGCACCGGGATCATTCTGATCCACAGCCGTCAGCTTCTTGAGATTCTCCGGGTCCTTGAGGATCTTGCCCATATCCATCTCCACCAAGGTCACCGCATTTCCATCCACAAACGTCGCGGTGCTCTCCTCGATGCCCGATGGCACCACGATCTTCACGCTAACCCGCATGTCACCCATCATCTCCTTCATCATCGCTTCCATCTCCGGATTTCCAGCCACATCACCCGCAGGCTCATCCGGCGATCCTTCGGCGGCAGGTGCTTCCGGCTTATCCGGCTGTGGCAACTTCACCGTCAGCACACCGTCCGCATACTTAAAGGAAATCGGGTCGGCCTTCTCAGCAACCGCATTGGCCTCAGCCGCTCCGGGCATCTCGCCAAGCCCCTCCATCATGCTGCTGTTCGCGTCAAACTTCACCTTGTTGATGTCAGCAAAACGGAAAACGCGGCGCACCCCTTTTCCAGGAATCGCCTCCACCTTCTCAACCGTCACACCCTCGCCATACGCCTTCGCCCGCTCCAGCGCCTTCTCCTCGGATGCCATGTCCGCCAGCGGATCGGCACCGGGCTCCCCACCTCCACCCAGCGCTCCGATTTGCGCCATCATCGCAAGCGCTTGCGCTCCGAGGGTCATCTGTTCGGTCAGCGTGCCGCTGCCGTCTTTGTTCAGGGTGATGGTGCTCTCCTGCTGGAAACAACTCGGCAACGCGAGCGCGGTCAGGGCGGCAAGGATCAGGCGGATGGTTCGTTTCATGGGGTAGGGTTCTACAAATCGCGGAAATCGGACGGGAGCCAATCAACAACCACCCCGCAAATCCGAATCGCACGATCATTAGAAGCGCCGCCACCCGGATTTCCAGTCTGAAATCGTGACCCCATGGTGACTCGCGACCTGACTCAAGATTCCACCCATTTGCCCGTTGCCAGTCGGCAGTCGCTCGGCCATCCTCTTTCACCCATGGCTGAAACCGTGCCCGCCGTCGAAATCCGCAACCTCTTGAAGGACTTCCCCACGTCTTTCCGCCGCCAATTGCTGCGCGCGGTCGATGGCGTCTCCATCCGCATCGAGGCCGGCGAAGTCTACGGCCTCATCGGCCCGAACGGCTCCGGCAAATCCACCACGATGAAAGCCCTGCTCGGCCTCGTCGCACCCACCTCCGGCTCCTGCTCGATCTTCGGCAAGGATTCCATGAAGGTCGATTCCCGCCAGGACGTCGGATTCCTCCCGGAAAACCCCTACTTCTACAAACACCTCAGCGGCATCGAAACCCTGCGGTTCTACGGCAAACTCTGCGGCCTCGGCGGAAAACAACTCACCGAACGCATCAACGAACTCCTCGCCCTCGTCGATCTGGAAAACGCGCGCGACCGCCGCATCGGCGGATACTCGAAAGGCATGCTCCAGCGCATCGGCCTCGCCCAGGCCCTCATCCAGGAACCCCGCCTCGTCATCCTCGATGAACCCACCGCCGGCGTCGACCCCGTCGGCTCCCGCCAAATCCGCGACCTCATCCTCAAGCTCCGCGAACGCGGCATCACCGTCTTCCTCTGCTCCCACCTCCTCGAACAAGTCCAGGAAGTCTGCGATCACGTCGGCATCATTTTCCGCGGCAAAATGGTCAAGGAAGGCCGCCTCGAAGACCTCATCGCCATCGAGGACCAAACCGAAATCATCCTCCGCAACGCCACCCCTGAACTGGTCGCGGAAATCCAGGCGCTCGCATCACGCTCCGGCGCCGATTGCCTCCGCACCGGCAAACCCCGCACCACCCTCGAGCGGCTCTTCCTCCGCGAAACCCAGGGAGACGACCCATCATGAGCCCAGCCATCTCAGCCAGTTCAGCCAATCCACCCAGCTCCTCACCCGCTCGCGGATCCCGCATTCAGCTCATCCTCGTGATCGCCATGCACGCCTTCACCCAGCTCGTGCGCATGAAGGTCTTCTATTTCCTCGCCGTCTTCGCCGTCATCGCCATCGTTAGCAATTTCTTCTCCCTTCCCCAGCACGAAGGCCCCGAATCCCTCGGCGTCAACGTCCTCCGCTCGATCAAAAGCTGGTCGCTCGGCACCATGACCCTCTTCTCCGTGGTCCTCTCCGTCGTCGCCACCGCCCTCCTCCTGCCCAAGGATGTCGAAGACCGCACCCTCTACACCATCCTCGCCAAACCCGTCCCCCGCTTCGATTACCTCGCCGGAAAATTGCTGGGCGTCCTCATGCTGATGTTCGTCTCCCTCTTCCTCATGGACCTCCTCATGACCGGCGTCCTCCACGTGCGCACTTCCATGGTCATGGCCGACCGCATCGCCATGGCAGAAGCCATGGGCTACACCCCAGTCGAGATCACCTCGCTGAAAATCGAAACCCTCGCCCAAGGCCCAACCTGGTCCCTCCAGGGCGCGGTCTTCGCCGTCTTCCTCCGCGCCGTCGTCATCGCCTCCGTCGCACTCCTCATCTCCACCTTCTCCACCAGCACCCTCTTCACCACCATCATCACCTTCATGATCTACTTCATCGGCCACTTCCAGGCCGATGCACGCACCTTCTTCCTGCAGTCGGATACCCCCGGCGAAGGCACCTTCGCCCGACTCTTCTCCCTGCTCCTCTCCCTCATCCTCCCCGATTTCCAACTCTTCAACGTCATCGACTCCGTCATCGAAGGCCAGGTCATGCCCATCGTCACCCTTGTCAAACTCACCGCCGTCGGACTCTTCTACGCCGTCTTCTACACCCTCGCCTCCTGGTTCATCTTCGCCGAAAAGGAATTCTGACCCATGAAACGCGGCCGCCGTCCCATCATCCTCCTCGCCGCCGTCCTCACCGTCGGCGCTGCGAGAATCCCCCTCGAACAATCACTCACCGGCACCCTCAAGGACCAGAACCTCCTCCCCGTCCCCCTCGGCCTCACCACCCGCGAAAAAATCGGCCAAACCAGCTCCGCCGTCGCCCTTGGCGGACTCCGCACCCTCGTCGCCACCTTCCTCAACCTCCGCGCCTTCGACCAATTCACCGAACAACGCTGGGACGAAGTCGACGAAAGCTTCCAAACCATCGTCGATCTCGCCCCGCGCACCAATTACTACTGGGAAACCGGCTCCTGGCACCAAGCCTACAACGCCGCCTCCTACTACCTCTACGATTCAGACCTACCACCCCTCCGCAAACGCGAAGCCTGGCGATCCTCCATCCTCCGCGGCCGCAAATTCCTCGAACGCGGCATCCGCAACAACCCCGACCAGTGGACCCTCTACGCCAACCTCGGATTCCTCCTCTCCGACTCCAATAAATTCCAAGCCTTCGAAAACATCGGCGAATCCTTCTCCGCCGCCGCCGATGCCTACGAAATGTCCGCCAAAACCGGCAAAGCCCTCCCCTACGTCGTCCGCGCCCGCCTCTACTCCCTCGCCCGATCCCCCGGCCGCGAAAAAGAAGCGCTCGACCTCGCCCGCCAGCTCTACCAATCCCGCAACAACCACACCCCCACCCTCCTCGCCGTCCTCTTCGTCCTCGAAATCAACGCCAACCCCCAGCTCGAAGGCATGAAACTCGCCCTCGAACTCTACGGCGACGAAACCAACGCCTACGACGGCCTCTCCTCCCACTGGCTCCGCAAAAAAGAACGCTTCCCCGCCGGCGAAGGCCTCGCCGCCGTCCTCATGGAACTCGAAAAACGCCTCGGTATCCTCCCCGACAAAAGCGTCTTCCAAGTCAAAGACACCACCCCCCTCCAACAAGACGACTGGCTAAACGACCCCACCGGCGAAGCCAAACCCACCCGCCCCCTCGGCCCCCGCCTCGACCGATAGTCCCGCAGATCGTCCGGCACACAAAGTTCTGGCCCCCTCGCGAATCAGACCTCCCCGATTCCACCTGCCGGCCCATGCCAGCAGAACGAAACACCCGTTTAAATCAATTTAAACCTCTACCCCCATCTCCCTCAACCGACACCAATCACCACCCAACTCAAAACTCCAACATTCCTTTGATACAAACGTTCCTTCTTCCACCAAATCAGAACTCTTCCAGCGAAAAACTGTGAACAACTGTGGATAATCTGAGAACATCCCTTCCCCCCCAACCCACAATCCGTCTCCTTAAAATCCATAAATAAATCAAACAACTCTCTATCGTTATTTAATTTACACCACAATCCACAAAACCAAATCCCCAAAAAACAAACATTCGATTCCCCCCCGTGGCCCGGGCATACTGCCCGACCCCACTCCCCCACCACTCAAAAGGTAACCTCAAAATCAAGCCCACACC
>SYAP01000172.1 GCA_005787565.1 Verrucomicrobiaceae bacterium
ATCCGCTTGCTTGATCGACGGTTTTCTATCGTGTGGCGCAGGGCTTTTCGAGCTTGCGGCCATGGCTTCTCCACCTCGCAACGCAAGTAAGATTCTGATGATTCCTGTCTCTCGTAACATTCGTATCTCGACAAGTGGATGTCTGATCCGGCGATGGGAAAAGAAAGATGCTACCAGTAGGCAGAACTCTGGTAAGTCTGTCCGGTCTTGGGATCGTGATAGAAGTCGTGGACACCTCCGTTGCTCGCCGTGTAGGAATAGAAAACCGTATCCTTTTTCACCATCCAGCCAAGCGGCCCGATCGCTTTCCCAATGATCTCGGCTTTCACAGGCGATCTCTCGCTGAAAGAATCCAGCGTCTCCCCGGGGCGAGCAAAGCGTTTGTTCAGAAATGCGCTTAGGTCTCTCTCCAAGATGTTATAAATCGCGTGGTGATCGAGAAAGTCCCGCCGCAGCGTGATGTCCGTTGCGGTGGGAGGAATAAGATTCCGGCACCGCTCCGACCACCAGATACCACCTCTGCTCGCATGGTGTGTATCGACTCCATAGATCCGGACCAAGGTCAGCGCGAACAACATGGTCAACACGAGAATCACGATGCCGACCTTGATTACAGGTCTACGGAGCGGCGATGTGGAGCAACGAGAGGTTGGATCTTCCCGGCCGTTGAATGGAGATGAATTACCTTATTCCATTTCGGGATGCTCACATTTGTCCGTGAAAGCAGTGTGAAGTCGCGATGAATTCCCTGGAAACAATTTTGGGACTCACTTGTGGAAATAGTGGAGGTAAATCCAGGTCGCCTCGTAGATTGCACGTTTAAAGAACATGGCGCGGGATGGGCGAATTCGCTCTTGCGGAAGTTTGTCGGTGTTTGGGATTTCGGGGGTTGATCGGCATGAAACATGAAACTGGAAGGTCGCAAGTCAAAAGAGGCATAGAAGACGGCAGCTGGCTGGGATGCTGAAATTGGAGGGATTGGATAGATGATGGCTTTTGAGGGTGGGTGGTGGTTTCTCAGCCGATTGGGTCACGAATCTCCCTACGGTAGAGAAGAACGGGCCTCAGACCCGGGGTCCCAAAGGTGGCTTCGGGCGGGCTTCATGAAATGGTCCGCCTGTTTTGAAAACTCCTTCTCTGGAATGGCTATGTGCCATCACCACGGGCCGATTCGGATCCGGCGGCTCCCAATTGGCCGTTCGGCAAGTCGATTGGGATGCCGTTTTCCGCCCTTGCCATGGGCGGGCCGTCCCGCTTGACTTCCGCCTCCAATCCCTCTCCCTACGTGAAAGCCCACGAACTTTACTCCGCCGTCGATCCCGCCCTTGTCACCGAGATCCTTGACTGGTTCCGCGCCAACGACCGCAACGTCTACAAGTCCGCCGTCGCCACCCTCGCCGGAAACCGCAAGCTGCGCCCCGTATTCATCCAGAAAAAACCGCTCACCGAGCAGTATGCCTGGATCCACAAAACGCTCAAATTGAACGCCTGCGACACCATCGGCGAGCACCTGCTGCAAGCCTACCTGATGGCAGGCCAGCAATCGCTTCTCGCCATGTTCTGCGATGGCATGGGCATCCCGCACGATGGCAAAGGCTCCGTCGTCGGCGATCTGCCGAAGAAACTCGATCCCGAGCGTCTCAACTCGACCATCGACCGCCTCGTCGATGTCTTCGACCCGAAACTCCTCACCGTCTACCTGCATTGCTTCAACATGCAGGTCCCCGGCGGCTGGCCGGATCTCTCCGACAAACTCTCCTCCGACGCGCGACTCATCCTCGCCTGAATTTTCACCGGGTCATCCGCCCGCCCACCCTTTCCAGGCCCGCCATCATGCCCAAGGTCTTCCTCAAAACCTATGGCTGCCAGATGAACGAGCGCGATACCGAACAGGTCGCGCGCATGTTCACCGAAGGCGGCTACACCGTGACCGGGGATGAGTCCGATGCCGACGCGATCCTCATCAACACCTGCTCCGTGCGCGATCAGGCGGAGCAGAAAGCCCTTGGAAAAATGGGCCTCATGGGAGCCCATCGGAAACGCCGGCCCCACGTCGTTTACGGCTTCATGGGCTGCATGGCCCAGTCCCGCGGCGAGGAACTCTTCGACCGCATCCCCCACCTCGATGTCGTCGTCGGCACTCAGAAATACCACAAGGTCTTCGAGTATGTGGACGAGATCCTCAAGCGCCGCCTCGAGGCGCGGATGGACAACCCCGCCCACTCGTTGCACGGCTCCAGCGTGTGCGATACCGCGGAGGAAGAAGGTTCGCAAAACACCATCCGCGATCACCTGCCCAAGCCCCGCCAAGCCAGCGCCTTCGTCTCCATCATGCAGGGCTGCAACATGCGCTGCTCGTTCTGCATCGTCCCGGACACCCGCGGCAAGGAACGCGGCCGCCCCATCGCGGACATCGTCGGCGAAGTCCGCCACCTCGCCGCGAACGGAGTCCGCGAGGTCACCCTGTTAGGCCAGATCGTCAACCTCTATGGCCGCACCGAATTCCCGCGGATCGACGGGAAATCCCCCTTCGTCCAACTGTTGGAAGCGGTGCATGAAATCGATGGCATCGAGCGCATCCGCTTCACCTCGCCACACCCCATCGGATACCGCGAGGACCTCGTCGCCGCGTTCACCTATCTGCCAAAGCTCTGCTCGCACATCCATTTCCCGATGCAAAGCGGCTCGGACCAAATCCTCCGCGCCATGCGCAGGCCATACAAAAACGCCAAATTCATCGAAATCTGCGAAAACATGAAGGCCGCGCGCCCGGGCGCCCACTTGGAGTGTCCGGACAT
>SYAP01000173.1 GCA_005787565.1 Verrucomicrobiaceae bacterium
ACCCCCTCCCCCGCCGGCCCGAAACCCGCCGCATGCACCTTTTCTAACACACGGTGATCAAACGCCCCGCCACTCGCCTCGCGAAAACCCTCCGCCAACTCCATCACCCGCACCAAATCCTCCGTCGCCGCCTCACCCCGATTGAACCGCGACAAATCCGACCCCTCCCGCCACTGGCTCATCACACCCTCCCACCGCTCCAAAACCCTCGCCACCTCCCCCTCCAAACCCTCAACCCCATCCCCCCTCCAAGCCAACGTCCACCCCGTCCCCATCGCCACCCCACGCACCAGCGAAACTCCATCTGGCCGAAACCACCAAATCAAACCGCCCGCCACCAGCAGGGCCAAAATGGAAAGCCAATGTTTCATCCGAAAAAGACAAAGCCCCACGCCAAAACCACCAACCCCACCGCCACAAAGTCCCTCCTCGTCAACCTCCCCGGCGAATGCGTCAGAAACTTCAACAACGCACCCGTCGGACATCCATAATGACAATACCCCTGCGGCAAAAACACCGCAGCCACCAACCCGACTGTTAGAATCGCCACCGGCAACCAAGCCTGGAATCCCACGCTCCACACCTCGAACGGCTCCGCATCCGAAAGCGGCAAACCGCTCCCTAACAAAGCCAGCGCCCAGATCGCCAGCAAACTCGCCCACGGCACCCGTTCCATCACCCGGTGCCAACGCCCGCGCAATGCAAAACGCCGCTTCATAAAGCTCCCCGCCAAAACCTGCGCCGCCCCATGCGGACAAATCCGGCTGCAATACACATTCTTCCCAGTCATCGCAGGCACCACCAGCGCCACCCCCGTCATCGCCAACAACGGAAAAACCGCACTCCAATCCATCCCATGCCGCGCCCACCCCAACACCTGATCCTGACCCACCATCCACCCGAACCACAACCCCGCCGCCACCGAAACCACCGCAAAACCCCACCTCCCACGCTTCCCACCCTTCCCTCTCAACCCGAATAAACACCCCGCCGCCACCCAAGCCAACGCCACACCCACCTCCCAATCCACCCCACCCTCCGCCTCCGCCATCCTGTCCCGCCTCAACATCTCCCTCACACTCTCAATCACCGCCCCCGCCGTCATGCTCGCCCCGCTCACTAACAGAAACCCCGAAGCATCCTCCTCCGCCAAAATCTCCTCCACCCGCTTCCCCGCAAACCCGTCCGCATACTTCAACTCTTCCACCACATCCCCCCAATAAGGCTGATTATCCCGACTATCTAACAAACCCACCCCCGACACCACCTCCCCATCCGCATCCATCACCACCACCACATCGGAAACACCCTGGAACCCCCTCGCGGACACACCCATCCCGCTGCTCCGCAAAACTCGCCCCACCCGCCTCCCGCCACTCATCACCTGATAGATCCCGCGCCCCTCTTCCTCCAACGCCACCTCCATCCCAGGAAACCACCTCGCCACCGCCCCCACCCCCAACCTCGCCGAAAACCACGACTCCATCCCCTCCGCCCCGAACCGCGCCGCCACCCCCCGCGCCATCGCCTCACTCGTCAGCGTCGCCCCGCTCACCACCACCGGCCCATCCGAAATCCCCAACGCCATCTCCCCACGCCCCACCCACTGCCGCCAAAACCCCGCATCACCCTCCACCATCCGCAAATGCCCCGCCGTATCCTCGCTCGCCACCAACCCCACATGCCTCACCCGCCGATCCAAATCAAACGCCACCCACAACTCCGATGGCCCCACATACCCCTGAATCCCCTCCGCCTCCGGAAACGTCGTCGCCACCCATCCCAAACCCGCACCATCCTCACCTAACAACTCAAACATCCCCTCCCGCTCCCCACCCATCGCCCTCACCTCCGGCCACACCGCGGAAACCTTCTCTAACAAACCCCCAGCATCCCTGCCACCACCCACCGGAGCCGCCCTCACCGCCCACATCGCCGCCACCAATACCCCCAGCCGGAACAAACCCACCCGCCAACGCCGGATGCGCCCGCGCCAAACCCCAACCTCACTTCCCGATTTCCTCGCGCAGCTCATCGATGCCATCAAAACGCTTCACCCCCGGCATGCGCCAGAGCGATTTCGCAACCTCCAGATGTTTCTCATAAACCTCCCTCGGCGTGCAATCCTTCGCCAAACACAACGCCGTCGCCCGCCCCACCGCAACACCCATCATCCCAATCGTCTTCATCACCCGAATCGTCCCCAGCGCATCACGGTTCACACTGATGTTCCGCCCCGCCATGAAAAGATTCGGCACATTCCGCGAATAAAAACACCGGTACGGAATCGGATACCCCACCCGCCGGTCCACCGCCGCACGGTGAATGTCCTTCGAAATGAACGGATGCTCCGGCAACGCATGCACATACGACTTGTGCGGCACATGCAAATCAATCGTCCACGTCGTCAAAACACACCCGTCGGGAAACTCCTTCTTCGCCACGATGTCATCCCCGCTCAAAATCACATCACCTAACAACTGCTGCGTCTCCCGCGTCCCCCCCACATACGCCAGCCAGCTCAGCCTCGCACCCTTGTGCCCGTCCGGCTCGCGCGCCGCATGCGCACCGTGATTCTTCATCGCATTCCAAGCACTCAACGATGCCACCAGATTCCAATCCCGCGTGACCTCCAGCTCCTTGATCGGATGCTTGTCATACCCGCTCTCCCAAAACCACTCCGCATGCCCGTTCCGCGGATACGGGAAATCCTTCTCCCCCAGCTTCAACATCCACGCCTCCTCCCGGAAAACACTCTCCACCTCACCCTTCTCCCACATCCACATGTTGCTCATCCCCATCCGCCCCTTCTCCGTCATCTCCACATCCGCTCCCGCCCACTGGCCGATGAACCCATGCCCCGTGCAATCCGCGAAAAACCTCCCGCGCACCCGCTTCAGCCCTCCACCCTCGACATCTAACAAATTCGCCGCCGCAATCGCCTCACCCTCCATCTCCAAACCCCACGCATGATGCCCCAGAAACAACGTGATGTTCTTCTCCGCCCTCACCACCCGCTCCTTCTTGTCATCCACAAACTGCTCCGCCGCCGCCGGAGACGCCTTCGCCGTATCCATGATCTCCCGGATGATGTCCGCCAACAAATACTCGCTCGGCGGCAGCTCACCCTTCGCCCACACCCGGATCTCCGAAGACCCGTTCCCTCCCAAAACCATCCGGTTCTGCACCAACGCCACCTTGCATCCCATCCGCGCCGCGGAAATCGCCGCACCCAACCCGCCATACCCGCCACCGATCACCACCAGATCAAACTCCCCACCATCCTCCACCGCCCCATACCCACCCTGCATCTTCCACCCGATCCGATCCTCCAAACCCGCCTTCACCGGCGGCACAAACCCCGGATCCGCACTCAAAATCACCGCATCCACCCGACCGTCAAACCCGCTCAAATCCCTCAACGCCAACTCCGCCGTCCCCGCCTTCAACGCCACCACCCCCGCCTCCTCCCACGCCCACTCCGCCGCACCCTTCCCCAGTTCCCCTCCCACCACCTTCCCATTCACCATCACCGAAAATCGCCCGCCCCCCTCTGCCCGCCCCAAACGCTCCGTCCAATCAATCGTCCTCACCCACACCTTGTAATCCCCATCCTTCCCCACCTCCACCCGCGTCACCGCATCCTTCACCGGCTCGCCCAACCCATGCGCAATCAAATACGGCGACCCCATCGTCTCGATAAACTGCGTATCCACACCCCACCCACCCTTCTCCGCAAACCGCTCCGCCTCCACCAAAACCACCGCACCCTCCTCACCCGCCGCCCCAGCAACCCCGGCACCCATCGCCATCCCCCATACCGAAACCGCCAGCCAGTTCATCTTCAATGCGGTCATAGGCCCCCTCTACGCCTCCCCTCCCCCCATATTTCAACACCCCGCTTCTTCCCTTGTGAATTCACATAAATTGCAGACAATATCTCCAACCGCCCTCAACCCGCGGCACAACCCTCACAAACCCAATCCGTCTTGAAATCCATTCTCCCCAGTCTGGCCACCCTCGCCGTGCTCGCCGCCCACCTCGCCTGCGGCCAGGACCTCCTCGTCGATTTCAACTCCACAAACCAAGACAACGGCCCCCACCCCCAAGCCGGATACCAATCCTTCAACGCCGCCCACGAAGTTGCCGCAGACTTCACCGCCGCCCGCTCCTACTCCGCCTTCAACACCTCCGTCTCACTCCAAGTCTCCTGGCCGGACACCACCAATAACAATGTCCAACAAATGATCGACCGTGGCCCGAACCTCGACGCCAACTGGCAGGGCCAAAAACTCAACCTCCTCACCGACTGGATCGGCACCGACACCCGCACCGGCAGCGGCGGGCGAGGCGCATACGACGGCACCAACGGCCTCCCCACCCGCATCGTCTTCCGCCTCTCAAACCTCCCGCCCGGCGCATACTCCTACCGCTCCTATCATCACGATACGGAATACATGCACGCCCAATTCCACGTCGAAGTCTCCACCAACAACGGTTCATCCTGGAACCTCCTCCCCACCACCTACCGCATCACCAACAGCACCAACGGCGGCACCCCCACCTCACCCATCCTCTACCCCGGCTCCGGAAATCAGGACCCCGCAACCCTCCCATCCACCGTCAACTTCGACTTCATCGCCACCGGCCAGAATATCCTCATCCGCTACACCCCGCTCTCACAAGCTACAGGCATCCATCAAACCTTCATGGTCATCAATGGCCTCGAACTCAGACCCGCCAGCAACCCCACCGATATCACCCTCTCCCAAAACACCGTCTCCCGCACCGCCGTCGAAGGCTCCATCGTCGCCACTCTCTCCACCTCCGACCCCACCCCCGGTGACACCTTCACCTACACCCTCGTCGGTGGCACCGGCTCCGATGACAACGGCGACTTCTCCATCGCCAACAACCAACTCGTCATCGAACGCCAACTCGACGAATCCGAAACCGGAAACTCCCTCTCCATCCGCATCCGAACCACCGATGCCGCCGGCAACTTTTTCGAAAAGCCCCTCACCCTCACCGTCGTCAACGATTCCGATAACGACGGCCTCGATGACACATGGGAACTCACCTACTTCCAAAACCTCTCCGCCACCGCATCCGGAAACCCAGACACCGACGGCCTGACCAACCTCCAGGAACTCACCGCCGGAACCCACCCCCTCATCGCAGACACCGATACCGACGGCCTCTCCGACGGCGATGAAATCCTCACCCACTTCACCAACCCGCTCCTCCCGGATTCCGACGGCGATGGCCTCTCCGATGGCGATGAAATCCTCATCCACCTAACAAACCCCCTCCTCGAAGACTCCGATGGCGACGCCTACAACGACGCCATCGAAATCTCCGAAAACACCGACCCCAACGACAACGCCAGCTTCCCCTCCTTCGCCCTCCCGCTCCGCATCACCGAATTCTCCGCCTCTAACACCACCGGCATCCGCGACGGCAACGGCACCCGCAACGACTGGATCGAAATCCGCAACCCCAACCCCACCGCCATCGACCTCGCCGGATACCGCCTCACCGATTCCGCCGCAAACCTCGCCAAATGGACCTTCCCCTCCCTCCTCCTCCCACCCGGCGGCACCATCGTCGTCTTCGCCTCCGGCAACAACACACCGGACCTTTCGGGAAACCTCCACACCAACTTCAGCCTCTCCGCCTCCGGTGAATACCTCGCCATCATCCGCCCGAACGGAACCATCGACGACCACTTCTCCCCAACCTACCCGCCGCAGTTCGACGACGTCTCCTACGGCCGCCACCCCACCAACAACTCCCTCCGCTTCTTCTCCCCTCCCACCCCCGGCACCTCGAACGGATCCGGCTACGATGGCGTCGTCCAGGCCCCCTCCTTCTCCGTCACCCGCGGCTTCCACGACGCACCCTTCGACGTCTCCCTCACCTCCCCCACCCCCCTCGCGGAAATCACCTACACCCTCGATGGCTCCCCACCCACCCCCTCATCCACCGCCTACACCGGCACCCCCATCCCCATCACCACCACCAGCAAACTCCGCGCCCTCGCCCACCGCCCCGGCTGGCTCTCACGCCCCGTCCAAACCCACTCCTACATCTTCATCGATCACGTCGCCCAACAACCCGCCAACCCTCCCGGTTGGCCCGCCAACTGGGGCTTCGATCCCGAGGCCAACAGCATCGTCCCCTCCGACTACGAAATGGACCCGCGCGTCGTCAACTCCACCCTCCCCGGCTACGGCATCCGAGACGCCCTGTTAGACATCCCCTCCGTCTCCATCAACCTCCCCATCGCAGACGTCATCACCCCCCCCGCCGGCATCTACGCCAGCCCCCTCGCCCGCGTCGAAAAATCAGGCTCCGTCGAGTTCCTCCCCGTCGATGGCTCCACCGGCTTCCAGGCCGATTGCAAAGTCGAAATCCACGGCAACAGCTCCCGCCGCCCCTTCCGCATGCAGAAACACTCACTCCGCCTCTCCTTCTCCTCCACCGTCGGCCCCGCAAAACTCGACTACCCCCTCTTCCCCGATACCACCGTCAACTCATTCAACAAACTCGTCCTCCGCGCCTGCTTCACCGATTCCTGGGCACTCGCCAGTTGGGCTCCCGATCGCTACCGCCCCAACGACTCCCAATACCTCCGCGATGTCTGGATGAAAAAATCCATCCGCGACATGGGCAACCCAGGCTCTCACGGACGCTTCGTCCACCTCTACGTCAACGGACTCTACTTCGGCCTCCACGATCTAACCGAACGCATCGAGGACGACTTCTACGCCGAACACCTCGGCGGCGAACCCGAACACTGGCAGGTCAATGCCGACTTCTCCACCACCACCCCGCGCTGGACCGCCATGATGGCCGTCGCGAACTCCTCCTCAATCTCCACCCCCGCCGGATACGCCGCCATCCAACCCTACCTCGACCTCGAAAACTTCGCCGACTACATGCTCCTCCACTTCTTCGCCGATTCCGAAGACTGGCCACACCACAACGGCTACGCCGCCGCAAACCCCATCTCCGGCGATGGGAAATTCCGCTTCTTCGTCTGGGATCAGGAAATCGCCCTCGATAAATTCACCTGGAACCGCTACGCCTCTAACAGCGGAGCCAACAGCCCCGGCCCGCTCTTCCAACGCCTCCGCCTCAACCCCGAGTTCCGCCTCCTCTTCGCCGACCGCGTCAAAAAACACCTCTTCGACAACGGCGCACTCTCCCTCCCACAAGCCTCCTCCCGCTACCTCGACCTAGCAGCGAAAATCGACAAAGCCATCGTCGCCGAATCCGCACGATGGGGCGACGTCCAGGCCAAAACCCCCTACGGCTCCACCGTCCAACAACCCAGCCCCCTCACCAACCGCGACCACGACGCCTACCCACCCGCCCCCCACACCACCGACCCCGGCGGAATCTACTTCACCCGCGAGGACTCATGGCTCGCCGAACGGGACAACATCGTCACCCACCACCTCCCCATCATCCTCAGCCCCACCGACCCACGCGGCCTCATCCAGGAACTCCGCTCCGTCAACCTCTACCCCACCATCGATGCCCCCACCTTCTCCCAACACGGCGGCATCCTAACACCCGGCCAAACCCTCACCATCTCCGCCCCCACCGGCACCATCCATTTCACCACCGATGGCTCCGATCCCCGCGACCCCGCCACCGGAACCCCCGCCACCACCAGCGCCGTCTATCAGACCCCCATCTCCATCACCGCACCCACCACCATCAAAGCCCGCGCCCTACACACCGATGGCACCTGGAGCGCTCTGTTAGAAGCCGACTTCACCACCGAAGTCCCCCTCGCGGAATTCCTCCCCGGCACCAGCGAACCATGGCACCTAGATTCCAACTGGAACACCAACGCCACCCCCAACGCCACCTCCGCCCGCGCCCTCATCCAAGCCCCCGCCTCCACCGACCGCAACATCGACCTCACCGCCCCTCTAACCATCGGCGAAATCCGCTTCAACCAGCTCGCCACCCCCTTCCGCAACCGCATCCGCGCCCTCGCCCTCGCCAACCCGCTTCAAGTCTCTAACGAAAACGGCGAAGCCCTCCTCACCGTCGAAGGCGATGGCACCGGCTGGGTCGAGTTCGAACTCGCCTCCGAAATCCAGCTCACCTCCCCGCTCACCCTCGCCGTCCACCACACCCTCGGCCACCCGGAGTTCGGCGCACTCCGCCTCCGCGGCCGCTGGACCGGCACCGGCGGCATCACCAAAACCGGCGCCGGCATCGCATCCCTCACCGGCGAGGAAAAACTCTACACCGGCCCCACCCTCATCCAACAAGGCGTTCTCCAACTCACCCAACCCTCCACCCCCACCGCCTCCACCTCCCTCACCGTCCAACCCGGTGGCCAACTCCGCCTCACCTCCGCCGGCACCTTCATCGATCCACGCATCCACACCTTCGGCGGCCCCGTCACCCTCCACGGCACCGGCAGAAATCTCGACCCCGGCTCCGGCCTCGGCGTCCTCGGCGCACTCCGCTACCAACCCGCCACCTCCCCCAGCCGCGCCACCCTCACCAACCCCATCACCCTCGCCGGACCCACCCACATCCACGTCGATGGCTCCGCAAACCAGCTCGACCTCACCAGCCCCATCACCGCCTCCCCACCCTCCATCCTAACAAAATCCGGCGGTGGCACCCTCCTTCTATCAGAAGATAGCCCGGACCTCACCTCCGACATCCTCCTCGAAAACGGCACCCTCCACCTCGCCGCCCACATCCCATCCTCAATCACCGCCAACCCCACCGCCACCCTCACCGGCCACGGAAAAACCGGCCCAATCACCGGCACCGGCACCCTGCTGTTAGACAACACCCTCCTCCAGTCCCCATCCTTCGGCGGCCTCCACACCCGCATCCACTTCACCCAATCCGGCGACCCCATCCTCACCAACCCATCCGCCACCGCAAACGCCCTCCTCGCCACCAACCTCATCACCGCCCCACCCGCCAGCCTCCACCTCTACCTCGACGCCCCCCTCCTCCCCACCCACCGCTTCCGCGGCGGCTTCCTTCTCCCCGCAGGCTCAGATTGGTCACCCCTCCTCATCACACCCTCCCCCCTCGTCTATCAGCCAGATCCCCTCGGCACCCACCTCCACGCCGATCGCACCTGGTCCCTCGTCCCCAACCCCCGCCTCACCCGCACCCCCATCACTGCCGACCTCGGCGAAGGCCCTTACCACGCCGAATTCCTCGAAATCCGCCTCGATGGCCCACCCACCCACTTCGCCTCATGGCAGGCCGAAAACTTCTCCCCCGCCGACCTCGCCGACCCACAAATCTCCGGCCCCCATGCCGACCCCACCCGCCAAGGCATCCCCAACCTCCTCCGCCACGCCCTCGGCCTAACCGCCCAACAAAACCCCGCCAACCACCTCCCCCAACTCCACCCCACCCCCACCGGCATCACCTTCCGCTTCCCATACGACCCCGCCAAAATCGACCTTATCTATCAAGTCCAAGCCACCTCCGACCTCTCAAACTGGACAAACCCCCAAATCCTCTTCGACTCCACCACCACCCCCACCCTCCCCACCGATGGCTGGCTGGAAATCACCGACCCCACCCCCCTCCCCAAACGCTTCTACCGCCTCCACACCTCCCTCCGCTAACCCACCAACCAAACCATAAGTCCCATAAGTTCTATCTTTCTCATCCCCAGCCCCATCTCCCCTTCCTCCATTCCTGCCTTCCTCAATCAACCACTTCTTCCCAACCTCCGACCCACCAACCTCCATCCTCTCGCGCCTTTCTAATCTCTCGCGGTGCCCCC
>SYAP01000174.1 GCA_005787565.1 Verrucomicrobiaceae bacterium
GATTTCAAATATTGGTTCCTTTGGCGAAAACGTCTTCAAAATAGGTCTCACGCGACGGCTTGAACCACTTGATCGAATCAAGGAACTCGGAGACGCCAGCGTGCCTTTTGATTTCGACGTGCATGCCATGATCTATTCCGAAGACGCTCCAAACCTTGAGGCTACACTTCATCGGACATTCAACGATCTTCGGCTCAACAAAATCAATCTTAGGAAAGAGTTTTTTGCAGTGGATATTCCACAAATCCAAGAACAAATGACCCGAATCGGAATCGAAGCGAAGTGGACCCTTTTGGCAGAGGCTCGGCAATACCGGGAAAGCATGGAAATTAAGCACATTCCGCATGAACGGATGCTGGAAATTGCTAATGATTACGGAGATCAAATTGACGAATAAGGCCAATAAAACTACCAAGGGGCAATAAGACGGCTCAGAGTATTAACAGAACACTGCTTGGCAAAGTGCCTGAGGCTTTTTAATATAAATTTTTTGTTTGTAGCTAGACTTATCCCGCCAAATGCCCTACTACAACGGCAATGAAAGTATTTCTCTCGTGGTCAGGTCCACGTAGCAAGGCGGTTGCGGAGCTTCTCGACGATTGGATCCAATGCGTCCTCCAAGCTGTGAAACCGTGGATGTCGGCCCGTGACATTGATCGCGGCTCGCTGTGGTTCACGGAGATCAACGACCAACTTAAGGAGGTAACCACCGGTATCGTGTGCCTCACCAAGGAGAACAAGGACCGACCTTGGATTCTCTTCGAATCAGGTGCTCTCGCCCGCGGCCTCTCAAGTCAGCGTGTAATGACCTTCCTTGTGGACCTTTCACCCACAGATATCGGCGATCCGCTAGCCCAGTTCAACCACACCATACCGGACGAGGCCGGTCTCCGCAGTTTGGTCACCTCAATCAACACGAGATTGGGAGAGCTGGCAATCAGCTCTCGCACGCTTGACAGCGTTTTTGAAACCTACTGGCCCCAATTCAAAGCCCGTTTTGAGAAGATCATTGACGAATTGCCAGAGGTCCCACATCTACCGGAGCGGACCGAAGAAAACAAAATTGATGAAGTCCTCGCACATGTTCGAGGTATGGACCGACGCCTTCGTCAATTGGAGTTTGACCAAAAGCAATTATTCAACAGAAGAACAGGAGAAGCACTTCTGAAATCAGGACGTGATAACGATATGGATGCATCGCACGATAAAGATTTGATGCTCGCAATCGCAAATAAGGCAGTACGCAGCATGAAAAAGCATAATCAAGATCTAAAGGAATTCTTAACACAGTGCGACAGCGCTGGAATTCCACGCAATATCGTCGATCTCGCCTTGTGTGGCGTTACGAGTCCCCTCGAGTTCGAAGTTTCCTGAAAAGTCCGATAAAAAGCCCCAAGGGTTTTACCGGGAGATTGCCTGCCATGCATGGGGATCAACTGTCGGAGTATGGGGAGCCGGGGAACAGGAAGAGGTTTTGGCTCAGCGGATGACGGGCTTGTCTTTGGCTCTGGGTTGCCTGCGTTCGGGGAACAACGCCTGTTTCGCCTCGGGCGAGAGGCCGTCGTAGATGACTCCGGTCAAGTCGCGGAGGCGGGCCGCCAGCCTGGATTTCGGGTTCCAGGAATAGACGTGTGTCCGGCCCTGCTGTTTGCAGACGAGGGTTCCGGATTTCCCGATGCGGTCGAGTTGGCGCTGGACGGCATCGAGCGAAACCGCAAAATCTCTTGAGATCGCCCGACCATGGGACTCGCCATCATGGAACAGTCAAAAGAGCACTGCTTCGGCGGCCTTTCCTCCGAAAAGGTCCCGGAGAGCGGTCGAAGGTAAAAGTTTCATGACCGAATCATTCGGTCATTTGACCGCTAAATCAATTCAACTGATCATCTTGATGCAGCCACCGGATTGGAAGCTCAAAGCCCCAGCCAGGGTTTTTACGGATAAACTTGCGGAATCGGCAGGACATCACAGCCCCAGCAGATCGCGGATGGCTGTTTTGATCTCAGCCATTTGGGTGGGGCTGAGCTGGCCCATGCGGTGGGCGAGTTTGCGGTGATCGAAACTGGCGAGTCCCTGCACGTTCACTGCGGAGTGTTTGGGCAACCAGCGGGGTTTGCCGAGATCGATCTCGCCTCTCATGCCTCGGATTTGCGAGGTCAGCGGGGCGACAACGGCGAGAGCGCGGGCATCGTCGCTTCCTGGGAATGCCAGAACCAGAACAGGGCGGCTCTTTTCGATCATGCCGAGTTCGGCGAACCAAATAAAAAGCCCCAAGGGGTATTGTTGAAAATTGCTTGTCTGGCGTGGATCGGGTGCTTGGCGTGGGGAAGGATGGCTGGCGAGGTGGTTGGTCATTCAGAAGGCAGGGAATGATGTTAGAAACCACCCCCAGCGGACGCGGTGGGAAAACCCCATGGGCTTCTCATCTTCATAAAAGCCCGTCGGCGGCGGCTCGGCGCGGGTCGCGTTTCACTCATCCGGTAGATCCGGGACGCGACGCTCGTAAAGCGTCCATGATTTTCAAACGCCTCCTGTTTTCGCTCTGCCTCGCCTCCGCCACCCTCTCGGCGGAACCCGAGGCCGGCTTCGAATCGATCTTCGACGGCACGCTCAAGCAGTGGGAAGGCGATCCCACCTACTGGCGGGCGGAGAACGGCATGTTGATCGGCGAGGTGACGCCGGAAACCTTGCTCAAGAAGAACTCCTTCATCATCTGGCGCGGCGGCGAGCTCGCGGACTTCGAGCTGAAACTCGAATACCGCGTCTCCGAAAAGGGCAACAGCGGCATCAACTACCGCAGCATCCAGGTGCCCGACCCCGCGACGAAATGGGCGATGCAGGGCTATCAGGCCGACATCGACGGCCAGGACCAGTGGAGCGGCCAGAACTACGAGGAGCGCGGCCGCACCTTCCTCGCCTACCGCGGCCAGAGCGTCGTCATCAAGCCCGGGCAGAAGCCGGAGGTCGTGAAGTCCCTCGGCGACCGCGCGGAACTCCAGAAGCAGGTGAAGAAGAACGACTGGAACCAGGTTCACCTGATCGTCAAAGGCAACCGGATGCAGCATTTCACCAACGGCGTCCTGATGTCCGAAGTCCTTGACGAGGATCCGGAGAAACGGCGGATGAGCGGTCTGTTAGGCGTGCAGGTCCACGTCGGACCGCCGATGAAGATCGAATACCGGAACATCCGGGTGAAGCGGCTGTGAACTACTTCTTCGACAAGCTCTCCAGGTAATCCAGCAGGCTCGCGAACTCGCGCAGCGTGAGGCCGCTCACCAGCCCGGGCGGCATCAGGGAGACCGGCAGTTTCTCGCGCTTGGCGATGTCGCCGGTCTTGTAGGTGAACTCCTGCGCCGCGATGTTGCGGATCTTGACCTCGTCCGCGCTCTCGAAGGTGACGAAGCCCGTCTGCGCCGTGCCGTCCTTCAGCGTGAACATCTCCGTCGCGAATCCCTGCGCGATGGTCTTGCCGGGATCGAGGATGTTCATCGCCAGATCGGCGCGGGTGTAGGTCTGGGCGATGGTCCCGAGGAAGGGCCCCTTCTGCGGCTCGTCCATGCTCGCCGCGTGGCAGGCGGTGCAGGTCTGGCGGGTGAAGAGCTGCTGGCCGAGCGCCACGCTGCCCTTCGTCTTGAGCATCTCCGCGACGACTTCCTCCGGCTTGAGCGTGCTGACGAGCGGCGTCTTGTCCTCGACCGGCTTCTCCAGCTTGAGGTGCTTCGCCGTCTCCGCGGCTTCCTTGGCGACCGCCGCATCGGCATCGTTCACCGCGAGTTGCACCTGCTCGTCGAGCCCGCGGAAATCGGTCAGCCGGATCGCCTGCAGGATCTGGATCCGGCGTTTCGCATCCAGCCAGCCCTTGCCGATCGCCTTCCCCGAAAGCTCGCGCGACTCGGGGCTACCTTCCTTGCGGGCGCTCAGGGCGAGCAAGGCGGCATCGGCCCAGGCCGCAGTTCCACCGTCCATCTTCTCCGCCCGCTTCTCTAACAAGAGGTGGTGATTCTCCAGCTTCGGCGCGGCGAGGAAGGCCTGGCGTGCCTGATCGCGTTCCTTGCCGGCGGGCAGCTTGGCGAGGGCGGCCAGCGAGGCCTCGCAGCCTTCGGCGGAATCGGTCTTGGCGAGAATCGCAATCGTCCGCGCGAGCATGTCCGGCGGTCCGTCCATCGCGGCGGCCTTCAGCAGGATCGGAATGGCCGGTGCGGGAACATGGTCGCTTGCCGCGAGCTGCGCGACGACATCGGGGATCAGGCCGGCATTGTCGTTTGCCAGCGCGAGCAAGCGGTCGAGCGCGTCGTTCGACTCGATCCGGTTGAGCTTCATCTCGCGGGCCAGGAAGGCCGCTTCGGCAGGCGTCGCCTTGGCCAGCGCCGCCTTGAGCGCTGCGGCGATCTTCGGCGTCTCGCTCCAAGCTTCCGGTTGATAGTAGGGTCCGCGGGTGTCCGGCCGGGTGCCCCAGGAGTCGCCTTTCCAGGTACCTTCCTGGAAGTGAAGGCGGCACAGCGCGCCTAACAGGTCGTTGCGCCCGGCGGCCTGCGCCGGTTGATCGAGCCGCGCCAGCAGGCCGTCGACCACGGCCGGCTGGTGCATCCGCATCAGGGCGCGCAGCGCGCCGGTCCGCTGGGCGGAAGGCGCATCGGTGCGATCCACCACCGCGAAGCAGGCCTCCGCCGCGCCGAGCATCGCCAGACTGCGGAAGGCGGTGTGGGCGAGCACCGGATCGGCATCACCGAGCTGGGTGGCGATCTCATTTCCTAGCACCTTCAGGTTCTGCCGCGTCGCCCCGACGATCGCTTCCAAGCGCGTCCGCGGATCGGCGCTCTTCAATCCGGCGGCGAAGACCTCGGCCGGTGCCGTCGACTTGCCCAATGCCAGTTGATCCAAACCCATGTCCCCCAGCGCGCGCAGCACGAAGCGCTGCAACTGCGGATCAGCCGCCAATGGGGTCAGCAAGGTGATCACCGGCCCGGCGAAGTCCGCCTTCAGCCCGCGGTCGGCCAGCGCAAACACCGCCGCAACCCGGCCGGTGAGGGGCTTCGAAGCGTCGCGGGCCAGCGCGACCAGTCCCTGCGCCATCGCGGCATTCGCCGGCCGGCGGTTCAGCGCGCGCTGTGCTTCCATCGCTCGGACCTGGCTCGGCGATTCGAGCAGCTTGATCAACTCCGCATCGCTCAGTTTGTCGAAATCCGGCAGCGGCTCCGGCGTGTAGCCCTTCGGCGTGACGCGGACAATGTAGCCGACATTCGGGCCTTCCCAGTTGAAGGTCGCGCCTTTCCAGCTCGCCTGATAGATCGCGCTCATGCCGTCGACATCGGCATCGGTCGGCCGTGTGACCCGGATCAGCGGCTCCGGCTTCGCGGTCTCGGCGAAGGTCGCGCCGCGAGGTTCCACCGTGTGCTTCCACAGCGCGCCGCTGCCCCAGTCGCAGGTGAAGGGCGCGTCGTTCCACGCCTTCGGAATGCCCGGCTCCGAGATGTAAACCGAGCCGCAGCCCGAGCCGCCGCCGTAGTCGGCCAGCGGCTTCACGATCTCGTCGCCGAAGTTGATGTACATCCGGGGATAGCCGTGGTCATCGAGCCCGGTGAAATGATGGAACCGCACATCCCAGCCGCCGCCGTCGTTGGTGTTGTCGCGCGAGAACAGGTCCAGCAGCGGACTGATCGGGGTACCGAGGATGTTGCGGGTGCCGGTGCTGAAGATCTCCAGCCCGCTGCCGTCCGGCCGGAAGCGGATCACGCCGCCGTTGCGATGCTGCACCTTCCTGCCGTCGGTGCCGGTCGCCTCCATGAAGCCGAAGTCGCCGCCCGCGATGTAGAGCCAGCCGTCGATGCCGAGGCTGAGGCCGTTGGTCGTGTGGTCGGCCGGACGATCCTTGAAGCCGAACGCGATGCCGGTGATCAGCGTCTTCTGTTCGTCGGCCTGGCCGTCGCGGTCGTGGTCGATGAACACGCTGACATCCGGCGGATGCACCACGTAGAGCCGGTCGTGGTCCCACACCATGCCGCGCGGCGAATCGACGTCCTTCACGAACTCGCTCACCTGGTCGGCGCGCCCGTCCTTGTCGGTGTTGCGCAGCCGCACGATCCGCCCGCGGTTCGGCTCGCGGCCGACCGAACCGTTGCCATCGCTTGCCACGTAGAGGTCGCCGCCCGGCGAGGCGGCGACATAGACCGGATAGTTCGCCGCGGACGCGGTCGCGAAAAGGGAAACGTCGAAGCCCTCCGCCACTTTCACGTCGCTGAGAATGGCCGCCTCTTCCTCCGGTGTGAGCTTTTCGATCTTCGGGATCGTGTTGCCGCGCTTCTGATAGGGATCGGCGACCTTCTTCCTTTCCGCGTCCGGGATCTTCGCGAACAGCGGCCCCATGCCCTCGCCCACCGCCGTGATTTCGCGGATGCTCGACCAGCCGCCCTGCGAGGTGCCGCTGCAGGTGATCTTGAGAAACTTCACCTCTGTTAGATCGAACTCCGCCGAGGTATCGCCGGGCATGTCGCTGTCTTTCGCGTCGGAGAGAACCGTCCACTGCTTGCCGTCCGCGGAGCCTTCGATGACGTGGCGATACGCGTTGCTGCCGCTTTCCCAGATGATCTTCACGCCGCTCAGCTTCTGCGGCTTGTCGAACTCGAGCTGATACCACTGCGGAAACGACGGACCTTCCGCGCACCAGCGGGTATCCGGCGCGCCATCGAGCGCTTTCCAGATCCAGTTGTCGGGCTGGACGCTCGATGCCGTGGCGGTGACCAAGGTCGCGTTCGCCGGCGGTTCGCCGCGCATCTCGGACCTCGGCGGGACCAGCGTGGTGCGGCCTTTCGGACCGGCGTAGGGTTTCAAGTACGCCGCGTTGAGCTTGTCGCAGCTCCAAAGCAGACCGCGCGTCACCAGGTCGAGGTATCGGGCATCGCCGACCGTCGAGTTGTTATGCCCGATCGTCGTGCCGAAGCCTCGCGTGCCGTGGAAATCGTTCGTCCACACCACCACCGCGCTGTCCTTCCTGCCATCGCCCTGGATCTGGCTGCCGAGCGCCAGCGGGGTGGCGGTGCCGAAGACCTTGACGCTGTTGTAAAGCTCCTCGTCCCCCGTGGTCCAGTTCGCCATGCCCTTCGTCACCGGATGCTCGGCGACCGTGAAGTCGATCTCGATCGGCTTCTGCCAGCCGTGGCCGGTCGACTGCAGCCCGAGGAACTCGAACCAGCGGTCGTCGCCGGTGCGATAGCTGTGCATCGCGCAGTGCAGGTTCACCGCGGCGACGCCGTTCTTGTGGGCGTCGATGACGTGCTGGACGTAAGGCATGTCCTTCACGTCGGCTGCACACTCGTCGTGGATCACCACGTCGTAACCTTTCGCCCAGTCCTTGTCCTCGTAGATCGGGAACCACGGTTTGGTGCCGTTGTCCTCGCTGCGGATGACGTCGACCTGGACGTTTGCCCGGGCCTGGATGCCGTCGCGCAGCAGGGCGGACTGTGTTTCGTAGTCGTGGCAACAGCCGCCGCAAACCAGCAGGGCGCGGAGTGGGGCTTCGGCGGCGGTGAGCGGGGACGCGGCGAGGATCAGGAAGGCAAGGGAGCGCATGGCGGGAATCGGATGTGGGACTGGAACCGGCCTACTACGGAACGGCCCCGCCAAATCCCACACCGATTTCCGCAGGCCTCTACTTCCTGCCGTCGGTCACGCCCGGCCAGTCATCGGTGCGGAAGGGCGCGGCGGGTAGGCCTTCCTTGTTGAAAAGGGTGGCGTCGGGGTTGTTTTCCCACCCGTAGCGGACCGCGACCGGCTTGGCCACCTGCGGTGAGGAAACGACGACCGTTTCGCCGTCGATCTTCGCCTCGGCCCACACGAATTTCTTGTCCTCTCCGGCGATCGCGAAGCTCTTCAAAGTCCCATCCTTCGCCACCAATCCGCCGCCGACCGAGTCGAAGCTCAGGCGGATCGCGCCGCCCTCGACCGTTGCCGACTTGAACTCAGGCCCCGCGGCCACGATGTCCTTGCCGTAGGTTTTCGCCAGTGCTTGCAGGGCGAGCCGCTTGCCCACGTCCTGCTTGTTGCGCGGATGGATGTCGGCTGCGTCGCCGATGTCGATCGTGACCGCGATCCCGCTGTTAGGCAGGTTCTTGCCGGTCATCGCCTGGGCCTCGCGCAATTCCGCCCACTCCGACGGCCCGGGCTCGGGCTGTTTCTGCATGAAGTTCGCCAACTGGACGATGTAGAACGGGAAATCCCCTTGGCCGAAACGCTTGCGCCAGTCGCCGATCATCGCCGGCAGGACCTTGCGATACTGCTGCGCACGGCCGGCATTGCTTTCGCCCTGATACCAGATCGCGCCTTTGATGCCATACGGCAGCAGCGGCGAAATCATCGCGTTGTAGAGGACCGTCGGCACATTCGGATTGCCTCCAGAGCGGCGAGGAAATGGAGGATTCTTCGCGAGGTCGGCCCCGATCTTGTATCGCCAATCTCCCGCAAGCGGCACGACGGTGGCACCGGCCACAAGCTTCATCCGGTCCGCCGGACCCGTCAGCCCGCCGCCGCCGCTGTGATCGAGGACCCGGACGGCAATGGTGTTTTTGCCCGCCTTCAGCACGCCCGCGGGAATCTTGTAGGAACGCTGGTTCAGCCAGCCTTCGCCCTCGCCGATCTTTTGGCCGTTCAGCCAGACCGTGTCCTCGTCGTCGATCGCGCCGAGTTCCAGCACGGCTTCCTTGCCTGCGGCATCGGCCGGAATGTCCAGCGCCCGGCGGAACCACACGACGCCGTCGAGATTCGCCAGCTCGGCCACCGGCGATCCGTCCCACTGCAGCGGCTGGCCAATCGAGGTCCACGCGGAGTCGTCCAAGGTCTCGGCGGACCACCCTTCTTTCACCCCGGCATCGTGTTTGGCGAACCAGTCCTCCTGCGGGTTCGCGCCGGTAGCTCCGGCCTCGGCCTCAAGCGCTGCCATTGCGGCATTGAAATCACCAATCGGTTCCAGCCCTTCTTTGCTTGCCCAGGCTTCCGCGATGGTCCCGCCCCACGAGGTGTGGATCAGCCCGACCGGCACCTTGAGTTCCTCGTGCAGCTTCCGGCCGAAGTAGTAGCCGACCGCCGTGAATCCGCCGACGGTTTGCGGAGAACAAACCTGCCAGCCGGAGCTGGAGAAAGTGGTCTGAGGTTGCGCGGCGGTGACGTGCGGCAAGGTGATCGAGCGGATCTGCGGATGATTCGCGGCGGCGATCTCGCCCTGCGCGTCGTTCGAATTGGCGACCGACCATTCCATGTTCGATTGCCCGGAGCAGATCCAGACATCGCCCACGAGGATGTCCTGCAAGGTCACGGTTTCCGGTCCCGAAACCGTCATGGTGTGCGGTCCGCCGGCGGGCAGTGGCGGCAGCATCACCTGCCATTTGCCATCGGCCCCCGCGACGGCGTCGGCCGATTGGCCGGCCAGGCTCACGGTCACCTTGTCCCCGGGCTTCGCCCAGCCCCAGACCGCGTCCTTCTGATCGCGCTGGAGGACCATGTGGTCGGTGAAGACCGGGCTGAGGAAAGGGCCTTCCGCGGAGCAGAGGGACACGGACAGGACGAAGGCGGTCGAGACCTGGAGGAGGAGCGGTTTCATGGTGGGTTGTGAGCGGCGGCGGATGACCGCATCCGGATAACAACGCGCGGAGCCGCGCCAACCTTGCGCCGGTGACACACGCGGCCGGTCCAAGCTACCATTCACTGGGTCGCCCTGAATTGTGTAAATTCAAACATCACAGAATTTCCTTCCGAAGATCGCGACATGACCACAATTCCTTTGCCGCGCCCGCAGCCTTGCCGCGCATCTTTCTTGCGCCGGTTTTACGTTTCGATCCGAAGCGCTCGCGACATCGCTCGAATAGCCCGTCCAAAAACGCCCGGCTTCCGACTGCGGCGCCATCCGTGAAGTACCGGACTTTCCATCGCAGCATTTGGCCTAAAGCCACATCCCGGGCCGCTTCCAGACGCTCCAATTCCTCCTTCGCCGTTGCGCGTTCCATCCCCTTTTTCAAAACTTTTTTCTCCAGTTCTCCTTCTGCGGTCACCACCTCTTTCGAGACCTCCATGCCTTCCTGCAAAAGCAGCATCCGGTATCCCTTCGATACTTTTCCGGCCCAATGCCGCGCATCCGCCTCCCAGCCCTTGTCCGCCATGATCGCTCTAACAAGCCCTGCCTTGGCCTTTGCTCCACTGCGGCCTGTCGCGCCCATCGCCTCGCCATAACTGCTCCAGCGATATTCCGCCGGGTCCTGCACCATGCCCGCTCTAACCGGATTCAAGTCGATATACGCCGCCATCGTCCGCGACGCCAACCCATCCTCGACCACCACGCTCTTGAACGTCTCCTCCCATAGATTCCCCCGCCGCTCCGTCCGGTGATTGTGCCAGCGTGTGAACCGTTGCAGCAGCGTTTTCATGAATTCCGAAAGATCATGCATTCGATAGGTGAAACGCTCATGAATCCGCTGCACATAATCCTCACCGTCCCTTGCCATGCCTTGAGCGACTATTGCTCGTGCCTCCGCCAGTTCCTTGGCTACCCCCGCCACAAAAGGCTTCGAATACATCGCGCCCAACCGCCTCAACAACGCCTCGTCCGAGATTCCATCCTTGGGTTTTGGTGGCACTTCGAGCAACAGATGGAAATGGTTGCACATGATGCAATAGGCCAACACGCGGCAGCCTGAGAAATTCTCCATCATCCGCATGTAAATCCGGAACTGTTCCTTGTCGTCGGAGCCAAAGGCAAATCGGCGATCCACCACCCGGGCGATGCAGTGGTAAATTGCCGGTTTGGTTTCGGAATCCGCCCAGGGAACAATCCATCGCGCGCGTGCCATGCATGGAGTTCTACCGGTCAGGGCTGGGCCGCACAAGCATGAATTTGATTGTTTCTGTCTCTCTCAATTTAAGGGTGCTGTGAGGCCAGATGGCGGGTTCCTGCTGGCTGATCTATCGCTCGCCGAGCTGCTCCCGAAGAGATTCAGGCGACCGCCGGAGGTCAAGCACAGCGATGACCTGCCGGGTGCCATCGTTTTCCCGGTAGTAGATGGTGTAGGGAAACTTGGCGGAGAGTGCCCGGAAGTATCCGAGGTGAATCCGGTGTTCACCGAAGTAAACTTGGAGTCGCCGGAGATCGGCGATGATGGAATCCCTGAAATAGAGCCCGACGCCGTCTTCGATCGCGTTGTAGAAGTCGATCCCGCGCTCGATGTCGGACGCCGCTTCCGCCAAGACGACGACGTCTTTTTTCATCAGCGGATCAGGCGTGCTTGGAGCTCATCCACGGAGAACCAGGTGGCTTTTCCGGAGTCGATGATTTCGGTGCGTTCGGCGAGGACCTTGTTGTGCCAATCGGGCGAGGGGTAATCGATTCCTTCGGTGGCGAAGGAGGCCCAGAGAAGCTCCATGGCTTCCATGCGCTCGCTGGATGACATCCGGGAAATCTGTTCCTTTGCCAACATGGGAGGAGGTTAAACCGTCACCGGGAGGCAATCAAGCGCCCGGTTTTGCGAGGCGTTTAGGCGTTTGAGGAGGAGAGAAAGTGGTGGGAGTTTGTGGATGGATGAGGGGAAGTAACGTCCATCGGGCTGTGTGCGGGAATGGGGTGTGAACGATTTCCCATGGGTGGATTTCTAGGTGGTCCCATGGGGAGCGCGCTTTCTTTCCATTCGCCGGACCGCCTGGGGGGCGGTCCCTGCCCTTTTTAAGACGGGCCGTTGCGGGGCCGGATGGCTAGTTGGCAGCGTCTAGCAGGCGGTCGCGGATTTCGGGGGGGAGGTCGGATTGGCGGATGGCGGCGCTGGCTGGTTCGGGGTCGCGGGCGAGCCATTGGGAGGCGGCGTGTTGCATGTGGTTGGAGCGGTGCTCGTCATTGGAAAGGGTGGCGGCCCATTCGAAGGCGGTGGCGGGGTCGGTGCCGGTGGAGAAGTTGACCATGTAGCGGACGGCAGTGTCGCGGGAGGTTCCGGCGGGGAGGGTGTCGATCCATTCGATGGCGGCATCAGGATCGAGTTGGTGCCAGTTGGAGACGAGTTGAATGACGGCGGCATCTTTGACGGGGTTTTCCGGGAGTGCGGTGGTCCACTCGGCGGCGGCTCCGAGATCGCTGCCGACCCAATGGCTGATGAGGCTCGAAGCGGTGTCGGTGAGGTGGTTCAGATCCGCTTGATCCGCTGCATTCGCTCCGGGTTGGACGAGGTCTCCCAGCATGTCTGCGGCGGCGACGGGGTCTTTGTTTGACATGGCTTGGATGATGGAATTCTGGGCGAAGGCGCGCATGCCGGGTTCGAGGCCGGCTGCCCATGCGGCGGCGGCGGCGGGGTCTTGGTCCGCCCATACCCTGGCGGTGGCGAGGACGGCGCTGGAGTATTCCGCCGAGCCGGCTGGCAGGGAATCGAGCCGGTCTCTGGCGGCTTGAGGATCGCTTGCGGCCAAGTGGTAGAAGGCTTCCCTGACGACGTTGCTTCGCATTTCGTCGGCCTTGCTGTTTAGGGCGAGTGCGAGAGCGGTCTCGGGATCCTTGGATGCCAATTTAGCAAGGATGTTTCCGAAGGTGGAGGCGTCCTGCTGCTGGGGCGGGAGGGATTGGAAGAATTCCAGCGCCCGTGCGGGATCTGCTTGGCTCATTTGTTCGAGCATGCGCGAGCGGAGGACGGTGTGATCCTGGCCGGAGTAGGCGGCGAGGATGCGCTCGGCTTCTTCGGGGCTGGCGGTGGCGAGTTGTTCGGCGAGCCGGCTTAGCGCGGAGGAGCGGGCTTGGCCGGGGGGAAGCTCAGCGAGGAGTTTGACGAGTTGCTCGGAGTTCCGCTGAACGTAGGAGAGGTGGCTTGAGGCGAATGGATCATCGCTGGAGTAGTATTCGGCTCCGGTCAGGAGCTTGAGGGCTGCGTTTTTCTCGGAGGGATCGGAAAGGGCGGTGGCTTTTTGGAAGGCGAGGTCGAAATCGAGGTCCGCGAGGGTGGAGAAGACGGCTTTGATGCCGGCTTGGCGGGCGGGACCTTCGAGGGCGTCGAGCGAGGCGAGGGCGGCATCGGGATCGCGCGCGGCGAGACCGCCCGCGACGGCGCCGAGGGCGGTGTTTCGCTGTTTGGGATCGGTGAGAGCGAGGGCCCAGGCTTGGGCGGCGGCGGGGTCTTTGCTGGCCCAGATTTTCGCGAGGGAAACGATGCCGCTGGATTGCATGGATGCGGGGAGTTTTGCGAGGCGTTGGGCGGCGAGGGCGGGATCGTCCATGGCCCATTCGGAGATGATGGAGGCGGTTCCGTATTGTTGGCCGTGGAGCGAGGGATCGGCGAGGATGGAGGCGACCCATGCATCGGGATCGGCCATGGCGAGGGCGGAGAGCAGGCTGGTTTGTGCGGCGCGGCGGAGGGCCGGGTCGTCGATCTGGGCGAGGGCCGCGCGGGCGAGGGCGGGATCGATTTTTGCCATGCCGGCGAAGACGCTGCCGAGGGCGGCGGAGCGGAACGATGCCTGGCGGTTGGCGAGGACGAAGCGCAAGGCGGCCTGGGGATCGACTTCCGCCCAGCGCGCGCAGGCGGCTTGGATTTCGAGGGTGAAGCCATAGCCGGGAGAGCTGGCTTGGGCTTGGGCGAGGTCCGCGACGAGCTGGGAAAGCTCGTCGGCATTCATGCGGGCGAGGGCGGCGTCGGCCATGGCGCTGCCGAGTTGCATGTTGCCGCCGCTGTTTTTGAAGACATCGCGGAGCTGCATGGCGCTGGTGATGGCCATCCCGCCCGCGCCGGGACCGGAGCGGCCAGCGGCACGGCGGTCGGGCCGATCTGTGAGGCGCGTGGGAAGGCGCGAGTTGGCGTCTGATGTTTCCACCGCTCGCGGCGCGGAGGTGCGGCCGGCCCAGAAAACCGCGACGAGCAGCATGAGGGCAGCAAGGATGATGGTCGTGCGATTCCCTTTTGACATGATCGAAGGGATATCAGGTTTCGTTAGGGTGGGAAGGAGGAAATCGGCGGTTGGGGGGTGGGGCTCCTACACCAGGGACGAAAAGAATTCGAACCACGGATGAACACGGATAAACACGGATCAAACGAAATAAGAATTGGACTTCAACCTTGGTAATAGAGGTTTCGTCATCTTTCGAGTCGTCAGAAATCCATTGAAAGCCGAGTCTTGTCTGTGTGAATCAGCGTCCATCTGTGGTTCTATTCCTCGTTTAATCGGGTTTTCTCCCTAATGTCGAGACCCTGGGTTGGGGGTGGGATGGGTTGAGGGTTTGTGTGGGGGGAATGAGGGGGCGTGAGGTTTCTTGGCTTGAGGGTGGGCTTGAAATGGGGGTGGGGATGGGTTTAGGGTTTGGGCATGAAGTTGATCATGCGTTTGGTGGCGGTGGGTGTGGGGTTGGTTTTTTTTGGGGGGTGTGCGACGCGGACGGAGTTTACGCCGGATGGTGGGCCGGTGACGGTGGGGATGCCGGCGGAGCTGACGGATCGGGAGCGGGGTTACATGACGGAGGTGGATTCGGCGCTGCGGGGGGCGGGCTATGTGCCGGTGCGGCATGGGGCGGGGGAGCTGCGGTTGGATTTCCGGATTGAGGAGGGGCCGATCAATACGGACACGACGATCGTTTTGCAGGATGGACGGACGGTTTTGGCGGAGGGTCGGAATCGGGGTTCGGGGATTCCGTTGATCGGGCGGGACAAGGTGGCGGAGCGGTCTTTCCGGAAGGCGTTTGATGATTTCCAGGCGGCGCTGCCGGGGGCATCGAGCGCGGGGTTGCCTGCGGGTCCTGCCGGGGGTGTGCCGGAGGATGTGGAGTATGTGTATTGATGGGGTGGGCGGTGGTTTGGGTGGGGTTTGGTGAATTTTTTAAAAAGATGTTTGCCGTAGCCGGGGATTTTATTTAGGTTTCCTAAGTAAATTTTACAAAGCGATGCAGAACCACCCCACGCTCACGTTGTTTTCACGGATTGGCCTGTGTTTGCTGGCGCTGTTGCTGGGCGTGTCGAGTGCTTCGGCGGCGAGGTTTACGACGGTGATCATTGATCCGGGGCATGGCGGGCGGGACAAGGGTGCGTTTTGGGGCGGGGTGCGGGAGTCGCATTTGAATTTGGCGGTGGCGAATCAGTTGCAGGGGATGCTGCGGCACAGCGGGATCCGGACGGTGATGACGCGGCGGAGCGATGTGTTTGTTTCGATTCCGCAGCGGGCGGCGATTGGGAATCAGTATCGGAATGCGGTGTTGGTGAGCATTCATTTCAATGCGAGCACGATGACGCATATCCGGGGCGCGGAGACGTTTCACTGGGGTGCGTCGGGCGGGGTGATTGCGAATGCGATCCAGCGGCGGTTGGCTCCGAGGTTGGGGGTGGTGAACCGCGGGGTGCATCGGAAGGGGTTCACGCTGTTGGTGCAATCGAAGCATCCGGCGGTGCTGGTGGAGTGCGGGTTCATCAGCAATGCGGGGGAGCGGGCGCGTTGTGCGACGCGGTCTTATCAGATCACGGCGGCGCGGGCGATCCATGACGGGTTGATGGCGTATCGGGCGTTGCGGTAATTTTGGGGTTAGTTTGCGCGGTGGTTCCGCGTATGGTGGGTTCATCTTCCGACGGCCGTGCTGAAAATTTCCCAGAAACACCTGTTCCCCGCGACGCTGGCGATTTCCGCCGCGATCATTGGTTTTGCGATGTGGCGTGCGGGGTCGAGCCATGGGCCGAGTGTGCCGCGGACGGGATTTCAGGGGGCGGATGTGCCGCTTTCGATGCCGGCGAATGGCGAGTTGGATTTCCGGTTCCATCAATTGAGCGCGTGGCAGCAGGCGCAGTTGCCGAAGGTGGTGCGGCTGGATCCGCCGTTGGGAAATGCGAATGGGGCGTTGTCCACGGTGACGAGGAAATTCCAGGAGCCGGGTGGGGAAGAAGGTGCGCATGCGGGGATCGATGTGACGGGGATCGGCGGGCCTAACAGCTCGTTGGGTGAGTCGGTGCATGCGGCGGGAAACGGGTTGGTGCTTTATGCGGGTGAGGTCTCCGAGGAGTGGGGGAACGTGGTGGTGCTGGGGCACATTCTGCCGGACGGCAAGCGGGTGCAGACGCTTTACGGGCATCTCGACAAGGTATCGGTGGTGCTTGGCAGCCTGGTGCCGCGCGGGGCGAAGGTGGGCACGGTGGGCACGGCCAATGGGCATCACGCGGCGCATTTGCATTTCGAGGTGATCGAGGATTTCGGCATCGCCCATGGGACGGGTTTCGCGCCGGCGTTGCGCAACCGGCTGGATCCGCAGGCGGTGCTGGCGGCGCATGCGGCGGCGGCGAGTCAGCTCGCGCCGGAGCCGCTGGCGCGGTTGATGGCGGGTGCGGGTGATGGTTGGACGGAACTGGAGATCAGCAACAGCGAGCGTCTAACGGAAATTCTCGGCAAGCCGGATGAGTGACACGGGTGAAGCGGGAGCGGCGGAGAAGGAGATGGAAAAGGCGATGGACGGATTCCTGCGCTTTCTTGCGATCGAGCGGGGGCTTTCCGATGCCTATCAGACGTCTGTTAGGCAAAGCCTGGATGCCTTCGCGGCGTGGATGAAGGCGCGGAAGTGCGGGTTGGCGGAGATCGGGACCGACGAGTTGGCGGCGTTTCTCGGGCTGCGGAAGCAGGAGTCGCTGATCGCCTCTTCGCTGCGGATCACGACGGTGCATTTGAAGATTTTTTTCCGCTGGATGACGAACACGGGCCGGTTGCCGATGGATCCGGCGGAGCCGTTGCTGGCACCGCGGCCGGATGCGACGCTGCCGGAAACGTTGAGCCAGAAGGAGGTGGCGGCGTTGCTGGATTCGATCGATGGGACGCAGTTGTTGGGTTGGCGGGACCGGGCGATTCTGGAGTTGTTCTATGCGGCGGGGCTGCGGCTTTCGGAGCTGTGCAAGCTGCGGTTGGAGAGCATCGACTTTGATGAGTGTTTTCTGCGGATCCAGGGCAAGGGGGGAAAGACGCGGTTGGTGCGGTTCGGCGGGAAGGCGCGGGAGGCGATTGAGGACTATCTGAAAAACGAGCGTCCTGCGCTGGTGAAGAAGCGCACGGGATCGCATTTGTTCCTCTCCGTGCGCGGTGGTGCGCTCTCGCCGGACCGGGTGCGGCAGATCGTGAAGGAGCGGGCGAAGCTGGCGGGGATCGAGATCAATCTCTATCCGCACCTGCTGCGGCATTCGTTCGCCACGCATTTGTTAGAGGGTGGTGCGGACCTGCGGGTGATCCAGGAATTGTTAGGCCACGCCGACATTTCCACGACGCAGATTTACACACATGTGGACAGGGCCCGGTTGAAGGCGGTGCACACGAAGTTCCATCCGCGCGGGTGACGGTGGGCGTCACTTCATCGATGCTTCGAGGGCGGTGATTTTTTTCAGCAGGCGTTGGACGGTTTCCGGGTGTTCGGCGGCGCGGTCGATGCGTTCGCCGAGGTCTTGTTCGACGTGGAAGAGGAGGGGTTTTTTGCGGGTGGCGGTGAAGCCGTGGTTTTCGCGGATCTGGCTGGTGAGGCCGATGTGGAGTTTCCACGGGCCTTCGCGGAAGGCGTTGATCTGGTTGGCGGGGCCGGAGTAGGCGAACTCGAAGGGTTTGACGGGGTCCTTGAAGCGGTCCGGGGCGAGGAGCGGGCGGATGTCGCGGCCGTCGATATTTTCCGGGGATTTCGCGCCGCAGAGGGCGAAGACGGTGGGGAGGACATCGAGGGTGCTGGCGGGTTCGAGCTGGCGGTTGGGGGCGATGACGCCGGGCCAGTAGAAGATGCCGGGGACGCGGTGGCCGCCTTCCCAATTGGAGCCTTTGCCATCGCGGAAGGGGTGGGCGTATCCGACGTGGAGGCGGGCCTCGCCGTATTTGGATTTCGCGGCGTCCTGGAAGAGGAGCCACGGGCCGTTGTCCGAGGAGAAGATGACGAGGGTGTTTTTGGCGATTCCGTTGTCTTCGAGTGCCTTGAGGATGCGGGCGACGGAGGCGTCGATCTCGGCCATGACATCGCCTAACAGACCGCGGCGGGATTTTCCGTGGAAGGGTGCGTCGGCGAAGAGGCCGAGGTGGGGTTGGTTGTGGGCGATGTAGGCGAAGAAGGGTTTTTCGCGATGGGTGGAGATGAAGTCGACGGCGGCATCGGTGTAGCTTTTTGTTAGAGAGGTGGATGCGGGCACGTCGGAGGGGAGGTTGCGAGCGACGACGGAGTATCCGGGCACGGGATCTTTTCCTGAGGGGTCGGATTTCAGGAGGAGGGCGTCGTTGTAATCGTGGGAGACGTTGGTGCCGAGCCAGGAGCTGAAGCCGTGGGCGAGTGGCAGGGCGTCCGGGGTCATGGAGTTGTTAGGGTTGGGGTTTCCGAGGTGCCATTTGCCGAAGATGGCGGTGGTGTATCCGACTTCCGCGAGGCCTTCGGCGATGGTGGTTTCCTGTGGTTTGAGGTGGGGTTTGCTGTCCGGGTTGACGACCCATGATCCGAGCCCGGAGCGGCCGGGGTAGCGGCCGGTGAGCAGGGCGTATCGCGAGGCGCTGCAGGCGGGTGAGGCGACGCAGAACTGGGTGAAATTGGCGCCGTTGTGGGCGATGCGGGAAATGTTAGGGGTTTCGATCACCGGGTTTCCGTTATGGGCGAAGTCGCCGTATCCGCTGTCATCGAGATAGATGATGACGACGTTGGGTTTCTCAAGCGGATCACGCGCGATGACGGCGAGCGTCATGGCCAGCAGGCAGAAGAGGGAACGGAAGAACACGGCGGGGGAGCTTGGCAGGTCGGGTGGGAGATGCAACGCCGCGGTGTGGTGGGGAGGGGACGATGGAAACGGGCGGGGGGCATTTTCCGCATCCCGGGATTGCCCTCGGGGTGAAAAGTCCCTAGGACCCTGTGTGATTCACCTGTCATGAAAGCACCCCACCGACTTCTCCCCCTGCTGTTGCTGCTGTCAAGCGGTCCGCTGTTTTCCGCCGGCGAGGCGGAGCAAGCTTTGTTAGACGCGGCGGCGAAAGGCGATGCGCCGCGCATCGTGCTGGCGCTTTCCGAGGCACCGGCGGACACGCGGGACAAGGAGGGGCGGACGCCGCTGATGCTTGCGGCGAAGGCGGGGGATTTCGAATCGGTGCGGAGGTTGTTGTGGGGTGGTGCGAATGCGGCGTTGAAAGACAATCAGGGAAAGATGGCGCGGGATTTTCTGGATCCCGAGGGTGAGGCGTATGCACCGCTGACGTTGATCCTGCGTTGTTATGCATTTTGCAAGGAGTATGCGCGGCCGGGCGGGCCGGCGCGGGTGCCGCATCTGGCGTTGATCAATGACAACTGGGTGGATCCCTCGCATCCGGATCTTGCGCCGCATTATGTGATCAACACGATTGAGAAGGAAGGCAAGGGTGGTGTGGATGACGACAAGAACGGGTTCATTGATGATATCTTCGGCTGGAACTTGCAGAACGATGAGCCGCTGCGTGCGCCGCAGCTTTCGATCGACAACTCGCCGGAGACCCGGACCTATCTGGAGAATCTGATGAAGGATTTCCTCGCGGCGAATGAGGGTGATGAGAAGATCGCTTCGATTCTGAGCGGGCGTTACCAAAATCCTTTGGTGCGGCAGATCGGCTTCGGGACGCTGGCTGGCGCGGAGATTGATCTGAACGATCTCGCCTATGCGAACATGCTTTATTCCGCATCGCACGGGACGCACGTGGCGGGGATCATCACGCGCTTCAGCGAGAACAAGGCGAAGATCCATGGCGCGGCGATCGGCATGACGACGCCGCCATCGGGCCGGGTGTTCAGCGATCTGCCCGGGGTGGTGAAGTTGGCGCAGAGTTCGCCGGATTATGCTTCGTTCATTGTGGGGTTGATCGACCGTTATCGCGGCGAGGCGATCGCGAAGGGGCGCCGGTCATCGGATTATCTCCGGGCGTGCGGTGCGGGCGTTGCGAACATGAGCTGGGGTCGTCCGCGGCCTTGGTTTGATGGGATTTCCGAGGAGCTGGCGAACATCTATCGGGAGCATGGCAAGAACCCGAAGAGTGTGGACGCGCCGCCTCCCGCTGCATCGGCGCAGTTGCTGGCGAATCTTCCGTTAGAGCTGACAATTGCCGATGCTGCGGCCTTTGCGTTGGCGTTTTATGAGAATCCGGATGTGTTGGTGGTGATCGCGGCGGGCAACGAGTCCGAGGACAACGATGAGATGCTGCCATCGCCGCAGTATCTTTCGCGGTTTTTTCCGAATGTGATGACGGTGGCATCGGTGGATGATGAGGGGAAACCTTCGGAGTTCACCAACGTCGGCGTGCGGTCGGTGCAGATTGCGGCGACGGGTGAGGATATTGACTCGACGGTGTTGGCGCATTTGCGTGCGCCGATGTCCGGCACGTCGATGGCGTCGCCGGTGGTGGCGGGGACGGCTGCGGGGATCCGTGCGGATTTTCCGGCGCTGGGTGCATCCGATGTTAGGCGTTTGTTAGAAGCATCCGCGCGGCGGTCCGATGCGTTGGCGAAGGTTTGTTCGACCTCCGGCGTGCTGGATGCGGCTGCGGCGCGGACGATGGCGGCTTCCTGGAGCCGGGACAATCTGGCGATGTTGGTGGAGGAAGTGCGGCGGGCGAAGGTGCCGGGCCGTGATGGTCCGAAGATCAAGGTGCCGCAACTGGCGAGCGCGCCGGTGGAGGAGCCGAAGCGCGGGCCTAACAACAAGCCGGCACCGGATGCGGAGGAGGAAGGCGGGGTTTGGCGGATTTCGGGAGTTGCCGGGTTTGGCCAAAAGTGGCGGGTGGTGATGTCCCAGGATACCGGATTTACCGATCAGATGCACCTCGGGCTGGGACCGTGGCCGGGTGAAGAGGTGGAGGATGGGTGGTCGAAGGGATATCGCATCACGTCGATTTCCGGTGATCAGGATACGTGGAATGTGGTGATGAGCCGTGGGGTGGAGGGCAACCAATCGGTTTACGGATACACGCTGGATCAGGCGCAGATCGCGGCATCGATGAAGGAAGGATTCCGGATCACGCATGTGGCGGGTTGGAAGGACCGCTGGTTGGTGGTGATGGATACGGACACGGGCATGGGCGAGCAGCGTTACACGCTTCCGACGCCGCTGAATGACAGCCGTCGCGATTGGATCAGCAAGCGTTGGGAGGAAGGATACCGCATCACGGCGGTGGCTGGGGATGATGTTCCGGAAGATGCGCAGGATGGGTGGCTGTTTGTGATGTCGCAGAAATCCGGTCTAACGGATCAGAAATTCGCCGGCCCGGGACCATGGCCTGCGGATTGGATCGAGGAGCGCAAGGCGGAGGGATATCGCATCACCTCGGTGGCCGGTGTGGAGAACCGGACGATCGTCGTTGTTTCCAAGGGTAGCGATCTTGGCGACCAGGATGTTTCCGCCGAAGGGGCGTATCCGAACGGATGGATCAAGGAACGGTGGTGAGGTGGAGGCGGGTGGTGGGATGTTTGGCTTCCTCACCGAGCTTGACCCATTTTGATAGACCGAACATCGTCGATCAATCTCATGGACCACGCCACCCACAACAAGATCGTCTCCTTCATCTGGTCCATCGCGGACGACTGCCTCCGCGATGTCTTCGTCCGCGGGAAATACCGCGACGTCATCCTCCCGATGTTCGTCCTCCGGCGCATCGACTGCCTGCTGGAGGAAACCAAGGACGCGGTGCTGGCCGAGGTGAAGTTCCAGAAAACCGAGGCAAAGATGGCCGTGCTCGATCCCGCCGGGCTCTGCGAGGCGTCCGGGCAGGTCTTTTACAACACCTCCAAGTTCACCCTCAAGAGCCTGCTCGGGAACCCCTCCCAGCTCGAAGCGAACTTCAACCACTACCTCGACGGCTATTCGGACAACGTCCGCGAGATCATCGCCAAGTTCGACCTCCGCAACCAGATCCGGAAGATGGCGGAGGCGGACGCGCTCCACGGCGTGATCGAGAAATTCACCGCCCCGGACATCAATCTCTCGCTCCACGACACCGTCGGCCCGGACGGCCGGAAGCTCCCGGGCCTGACGAACCTCGGCATGGGCTACGTGTTCGAGGAACTCATCCGTAAGTTCAAC
>SYAP01000175.1 GCA_005787565.1 Verrucomicrobiaceae bacterium
ACCCCCATCCCCCTACCCACCCTCATCGAAAACCTCCGCGAACGCCTCGCCGCACGCCTCGCCACCGCCGGAATGCACCTCGAAATCACCCAACTCCCCCAAATCACCCTCCACACCGACCCCAACGCCGTCGAACACATCCTCTTCAACCTCATCGACAACGCCGCAAAATACGCTGGCCAAGCCCACCCTCCCACCGTTCTCATCGCCGCCGAAACCTCCCACGACACCCTCGCCATCCACGTCACCGACAACGGCCCCGGCGTCCCCGAAAAAGACCGCACCCGCATCTTCAAAGCCTTCCACAAATCCGCAACCCAAGCCGCAGAATCCAAACCCGGCGTCGGCCTCGGCCTCGCACTCTCCCGCCGCCTCGCCAAATCCCTCCGCGCCACCCTCATCCACTCACCCAACCCCACCGGCCCCGGCGCTCGCTTCACCCTCACCCTACCCTTGAAAGTCTTCACAACCGCCCAACGTTAACCCACCCCTCACACCCATGACCCAGCGCATCCCCGGCATCCTCTCCGCCATCACCCTCTCCGGACTCTCCGCCCTCTCCGCCTCCGCAAACCCAGCCGACCTCACCTACTCCAAATACGCCGGAAGCGACCTCACCCCCTCCCCAGCCTGCCTCGCCGCCTCCGCCACCGGCGAAGTCTACGTCGGCGTCGACCTCCTCGGCTCCCTCGGAAAAGGCCCCGGAAAAGGCCGCATCGTCCGCCTCGTCGATGCCGACAACGACGGAAAAGCCGACAAACACACCATCTTCGCCGAAATCGACAACCCACGCGGCCTCATCTCCTTCGGCGACAAACTCTACGTCCTCCACACCGTCATCCCCAAAGACACCGGCATCCTCACCGGAATGCACCTCTCTGTCCTCGAAGACAAAAACAACGACGGCATCGCAGACGGACCGCCCAAAATCCTCGTCCGCGACATCTCCGTCCCCAAACACAACCAGGACCGCGGCGCCGACCACACCACCAATGGCATCCGCATGGGCATCGACGGCTGGATCTACATCTCCGTCGGCGATTTCGGCTTCGTCAACGCCCAAGGCACCGACGGCACCACCCTCACCATGCTCGGCGGCGGCATCGTCCGCGTCCGCCCGGATGGCTCGGAACTGGAAACCTACACCCACGGCCACCGCAACGTCTACGACGTCGCCATCGACCCCTTCCTCAACGTCTTCAGCCGCGAAAACACCAACGATGGCGGCGGCTGGAATGTCCGCTTCGCCCACCACATCCAAACCGGTCAGTACGGCTATCCCATCCTCTTCAAGAACTTCACCAACGAGATCATCCCAGCCCTCGAAGACCTCGGCGGCGGATCCGGAACCGGCGCACTCTTCCTCGACGAACCCACCTGGCCAGAAAAATACAACAAAACTCCCATGATGGCAGACTGGGGCCGCAACCAGATCTACATCCACCGCCTCACCCCGGACGGCCCCTCCTTCACCCAAAAACCCGAAGACTTCATCGGCCTCTCCCAACCAGCAGACCTAGATGTCGACGGCTCCGGCCGCCTCTACATCGCCGCATGGGAAGGCGCTGGCTACAAAGGAAACCCCGAACGCGGCTTCGTCCAACGCGCCGTCCCCAATGGCTGGACCTACAAACCCTTCCCAGACCTTGCCAAACTCGCCCCTGACGCCCTCGTCAAAGGCCTCGCCACCCTCAGCGCCACCACCCGCCTCGCCACCCAGCAGGAAATCCTCACCCGCGCCGACAAATCCCTCGCCCCAGCCATCCTCGCCATCGCCAAAGACACCAAAAACTCACTCGCCGCCCGCGTCGCCGCCACCTTCACCTACAAACAACTCCTCGGCACCGAGGCAAACCCCGCCCTAATCGAACTCGCCGGCGACTCCGCCCTCACCGAATTCGCACTCCGCGCCGCCGCAGACCGCCTCAAACAAAACACCAACCTCCCACTCGAACCCTTCCAAAAAGCCCTCACCAACCCCAACCCACGCGTCCAAGCCGTCGCCGCCGTCGCACTCGGCCGCATCGGCAAAAAAGAAGCCGCCGAAGCACTCCTCACCGTCGCCATCCCACCCGCAACCACCCAATCCCCAACCTCCGCCCCCAAACCCCCGCTCTTCGAAAGCGCCAAAATCACCGGCAACCAAAGCGTCGACATCGACATCAGCCTCGTCGGCGTCAATAACCTCTACCTCGTCGTCGAAGACGGCGGCAACGGCGACGGTGGCGACCACGGCGGTTGGTTCGACCCCGTCCTCACCAACCGCGAAGGTAAGGAAATCCCCCTCACCCAACTCAAGTGGAAATCCGCCACCCAAGGCTGGGGCACCACCGCCATCAACAAATCCCCCACCGGCGCCCCCCTCAAACGCGCCGACGGAAAACCCCACACTCAAGGCATCGGCACCCACGCCAACTCCGTCATCCACTACGTCATCCCCGGAGCCATGCAAAAACTCAGAGTCACCGCCGCACTCTGCTCCACCCAAAACGCCGATTCCATCGTCAACTTCAAAATCCTCGCAGAACCCCCTGCTAGCCTCGCCAAATCCAACGAAGGCCCCCACGCCACACCCAACCCCGCCGTCATCATCCCCCACCTCGCCATCCACTCACTCGTCTCACTCAAAGCCATCGAACCCGCCCTCGCCGCCGTCGATAGCGTCAGCCGCGATGGCGCTCTCCGCACACTCCACCTCATCCACGACCCAACCGTCGTCGATGGACTTCTCAAAAAACACGCCGAAACCACCGATCCGGAACTCAAAAACAAAATCCTCACCGCCCTCGCACGCCTCTACACCAAGGAAGCGCCATACGACGGCTCATGGTGGTGGGGCACCCAACCAGACACCCGCGGCCCCTACTACAAACCCATCCTCTGGGCCAAATCCTCAGACATCGAAAAACGCTTCCGCGACCTCTGGGCCACCGCGGACGCCGACCAAAAAGCCTTCCTCACCCACCTCGCCAACAAACACCGCATGAACCTCGAAGGCATCGGTGAAGTCGAAAAAACCGGCGGCAAAAAACAAAAAACCATCGGCGAAATCTCCATCGAGGACATCATGCTCACCCTCGATAAAATGAAAGGCGACCCTAACAAAGGCCGCGAACTCATGAAAACCCAAGCCTGTGCCGCCTGCCACAGCGTCGCCGATGCCGACCCCAAACGCGGCCCCGACCTCAACAAAATCGGAGCCTCACTCAACCGCGAAGCCATCGCCGAAGCCATCCTCAAACCGGACGCCGACATCGCCAAATCCTGGGTCGACATCACCACCACCGACGGCACCACCCACCAAGGCACCCTCGTCGAAAAATCCGACACCCAGGTCATCGTCCGCAACATCGCCGGCATCCCCACCACCCTCAAACCCGCCGACGTCAAGGAAATCAAAACCTCAGCCTCCACCCTTATGGGCCCCCACCTCATGGACGCCCTCACCATGGAACAATTCGCCGACATCATCGCCTACCTCCACTCCCTCAAATAATCCACCCATCCCCCCTTTGACTTCCTCAAACCCACCTGCTACACCTCCGCCCGCGCGCCTGTAGCTCAGTTGGATAGA
>SYAP01000176.1 GCA_005787565.1 Verrucomicrobiaceae bacterium
GGCCAACGCTGCACCGCCGTCAAACGCATCCTCGTCCAGGACGGCATCCTCGACGCCTTCACCCAGCGCTTCCTCGACATCGTCCGCCGCGACTACCCCTGCGGCGATCCCGAAGACCCCGCCACCGTCATTGGCACCGTCATCCACGATGCCTCCGCAGCCGAACTTGAACGCCGCATCCACGCCGCCACCGCCATGGGCGCACAACTCCTCCACGGCGGCACCCGCCGCGGCGCTCTGTTAGAGCCCACCATCATCGCCAACGTCCCACGCGATGCCGAAATGGTCGCCCTCGAAAGCTTCGGACCCCTCGCCCCCATCATCCCCATCCGCGACCTCGACGACGCCATCTCCTACTACAACTCCGGCCCCTTCGGCCTCAGCGGCGGCGTCGTCACCAACGACCTCACCCTCGCCATGAAAGCCTGCAAGGAACTCCGCGCCGGCACCACCAACATCAACGAAGTTCCCGGATACCGCCTCGAAATGACCCCCTTCGGCGGCACCCGCGACTCCGGCCTCGGCGTGAAAGAAGGCGTCATCGAAGCCATCAAATTCTTCACCCACGAAAAAACCTGGTCCCTCCCCTGGTAACCCGCCACACCTCCACGCTCGACACCCCACCGCGTATCACCGAGCCTCCGCCATCATGAAAACCCTCGCCTTCCTGATGCTTCTCGCCGGTTCCGCACTCGCTCAAACCGCTGGCGAGTGGCAATCCCTCTTCAACGGCAAAAATCTCGACGGCTGGCGCCTCTTCGGCAGCGAAAAACCTCCCGGCCCCGGCTGGAAAGTCGTCGATGGCAATCTCGTCAAAGCCGCAGGCCTCAACGGCGGAAACATCATCACCGAAAAAACCTACACCGACTTCGAATTCTCCTGGGAATGGAAAATCGCCGCCAAAGGCAACAACGGCGTCAAATACCTCGTCACCGAATCCCGCAAGGACGCCCCAGGCCCCGAATACCAAATGCTCGACGACACCGGCCACCCCGATGGCAAAAACGGCACCAAACGCCTCACCGCCGCCCTCTACGACATCCTCCCCGCCGACACCGCCGCCGCCCTCAAACCCGCCGGCCAATGGAACCAATCCCGCATCCTCGTCCTCGGCACCACCGTCGAACACTGGCTCAACGACAAAAAAGTCCTCACCTATCAGCTCGCCTCCGATCCCCTCAAAACCGCCATCGCCCAAAGCAAATTCAAAAACGCCCCAGCCTTCGCCGAAAAAATCCCAGGCCACCTCATGCTCACCGACCACGCCGACGAATGCACCTTCCGCAACCTCCGCATCCGCGAGCTGAAACCCTGAACCCGGTTGAACCCGAAAACAGAAATCTGAGTCATCGGTGGTCGAATTCTTAAGTGCTCCCCCAGCAACTTCCGATATCGGGCTCAATGTTCATGGACGGAAATGGGGTGGTAAACCGGGGCGGTTGGATGTTGGTTAGAGGGAGGGGGATCTAACGAATTTTGGCTCCGGCCAGGATGGCCGGGCCACGGGGTGCGGTTAGGGTTGGGATTTGGGGAGGTATTGGACTTGTGGGAGGTTTTTGAAGTCGGCGTCCTGGGTCCAGAGGGTGGCGTTTTGGTTTTGGGAGGTGGCGTAGATGATGGCATCCGCCATGGCGAGTTGGTGGCGGGCACCGAGGGTGGCGGCGAGGGCGGCGATGGTGTCCGTTACGGGAATGATGGTGTGTTGCCGGAGAAAGGTGAGGAGTTCCTCGGCGGCGGCTTCCCCGGCAACGCGGGTGGTGTAGCGGGCGATCTCGTAAAGGCTGATGGTGGAAACGATGACGGGCGGGCCGGTGGTGAGGACGGCGGCGAAGGTTTGGGCGTTGGGGCCGGCGTGGGTGATTTCAATCCATGCGGAGGAGTCGAGGCAGATGGCGCCCGTGGGAGGGATGGGGCTCATGGGAGGGGGCGGTCGGTTTTTTCCCGCTCGAAGGGGATGTGGGCCTTGTGTTTGAGGAAGCCGAGGATCTGGTCCTGCGTGAGGATGGGGCGGAGTTCGATGTGGCCGTCCTTTTCAACGATACTGAGGCGCTGGCCGGGGTGGAGTGCCAGGGCTTTGCGGATCTCCCTTGGGATGACGATTTGGTATTTGGGAGACAAAATGGAAGTTGTCATACGAAATGAATTTCGGGGGAAATTTGGGTTTGGCAATCTGAATCGTTGGCGATGCCGGGAGATGGTGTGGGGGAAGAGAGGTGAACCGCGAAGGCGCGGAGGGCGCGGGGTTTGAGAGAGGGATTCGGAGGATGGAGCTTGGTGGGGGCTCCGGCCAGGATACAAGTTGTTTTATGAGATTCGTCTCACCAACGCATACCGGCAGGATGCCCGGGGCATGGAGGGCGGCATCCGCGGCACTACCATCTTTAACGTGTCCGACGCTACTTTGTTTTGATCGCGACTCCCTGACCGATGGCAATGACCTTGCCATCCTGCACCGTCGTTTCCTTCCACGTGCTTTTCTCATCCGAATGACGTTCGATCGAAAACGCCACGGAGGTCGGATCTGCTGGTAGGGTGTCCGATACCCATGCGATCGTCCGCATTTCAAAATCAGCGATTCCTGTCGATGTTCCGACGACACCATCCGGAAGCAAAACCCATTTTTTGAATGTTCCGGTGTCCTTTTGGTAAGTCACCACCATGATCAACGGATCATTCGCACCCGGCAGGATCGCTTGGGAAACCAGGTAGCGTCCCTGGACGGTTTTCTCCGTTACGAGAATCTCCGGGCCGGCTTCCATTTTGTCGAGGGACTTCCCGCTCTGTGCCGTGAGTTTGTATTCTCTGGCGTTAGGATAGAGCTTAAGCTCGGCCACCAGGTTGTCCCGACTGTGCGGTTTGTTCGCGATATTCCGTATCGCTTCGGCATCCAATGCATAGAGCTTGGTCATCAACAGGAGAGCGATCAGCGTTGTTTTCATTGGGGAAATGGAAGGGTGATTCGAGGTGGCAATGAAAGCCTGATATCAAGCTGGATCGTTACCCGTGATTGGATGCGCTGGTTGGCTGAGTTTTGGGGTGAGGCGGTAGCGCTGGGTGGGGCTGCGGGGTGAGGTGGGCTCAGTCATTTCGATCAGGCGGGCTTGCAGCGCAGGGAGCAGGTGGTTTTTGCGGAAGGTGGGTTTGTGGCGCAGGCCGAGGCGGTGGAGGAGTTCTTCGGAGGTCAATTCAAGGTCGCTGCCGAAGGCTTTGAGGAGGGCTTTTACTTGGTCGCTTACTTGGTCGGTTGCTTGGTCGCTGGGTGGGGTGGTGGAGGAGAGGCTCCGGGCAGGATGGCCGGGCCACGCACGGCGGCTACTCTTGGACGGGTTCGGCGCGGGGGACGGCGGCGGGGGGGGCGTCGGGTTCGACGGGGGTGGCGCGCGGGGGGGTGGGGAGTTCGGGGAAGGTGGGTTCTTCGAGGACGGGGGCGGCTTTGGGCGGGACGGGGTTGTTGGGGTCCTCGACGGGGATGGCACGGCCGGGGCTGACGATCATGGCCTTGGGGGGCGGGGTCTCGGCGGCAGGTGGGGCGGTGGGGGCGGGGGTGACTTTGATGGGATCGCCGGGTGGGGGCGGGGTTTTGCGCATGCGGATTTCGACGCGGCGGTTGGGGGCTTGTTCGTCGACGGAGCCGCCGGGGACGAGGGGTTTGAAGCGGCCGAAGCCGCGGGGGTGGATGCGGCTGTCGTCCATGGCCATGGATTTGACGAGGTAGGATTCGACGGCTTGGGCACGTTTGCGGGAGAGATCGAGGTTGAATTGGTCGCCGCCGACGAGGTCGGCATGGCCTTCGATCCAGCAGTGGAGGCCGGGGTTGAGGTCCATGAGGAGGCCGAGTTTCATGAGGCCGACTTTGGCGCTTTCGCGGAGTTCGTGGCTGTTGAACTCGAAGAGGAGATCGCTGGGCAGCATGGTGGTTTTGCCGATGAGGACGTTTTCGGGAAGGCCGAGGAGTTCGTCGAGGGAGGTGATGCCGTCGAGTGCTCCTTTGTCGACTTTGCCGTTGGCACCGGCTTTGAGGAGGTCTTCGGTGAATTTGGTGAGGTCGAGGTCGTCGGCCTGGACGGCACCGGGGTCGACGGTGACCTGGCCGACGGCGGCGGCGGGGAGGTCGGTTTCCATGCGGCCGAGTTCTGGGAGGTCGGCGTCGATTTCAAAGCCGGTGGCGGCTTCGATGGCGAGGGCTTCGGGTTCGCCTTCCTGGGCGGGGTTTGCCATGCGGATGGCGAATTCGGGTTCGACGAGTTCGGGGAGGATGTCGAGTTCCTGGTCTTTGGGGAGTTGTTCGAGGATGTCGATTTCCTCGAGGAGGGCTGAGGTTTCGGCGGGGGGGACGATGATGTCTTCCGGGGTGAGGGGTTCGAGTTGGAGGGGCTCGGCCTCGACGACCTGCCGGACTTCGACGGTGCCGGTTTGGGTGTCTTCCGGGGCTTTGAAGCCGAGGGCGATCTGGACGTGGTCTAGGGCGAAGAAGAGGATGACGTGGAGGAGGACGGAGACGATCATGGCGGCGGCGGCCCACCAGCCGAGATGATCGGGGCCGGGGAGGCGGTAGGAGCCGTCGTCGCGCATGTCGCGCCAAGTGTAGGAGTCAGCCACGGGGTGAGTATACGCGAGGGAATCGTGCTGGCAATCATGCATGCGGTTTGGTAAAGCGGCGCATTGGCATTTGGTTTGCTGAGTGAACTCCGAACTTGATCCCGTTATGGCTGCTGCAAAGAAGACGACGAAGACTGAGAAGACCACGAAGAAGGCTCCGGCGAAGAAAGCCGCTGCGAAGAAGGCAGGGGTGAAGAAGGCGGCGGTGAAGAAAGTGGCGAAGGTTCCGGTGGTGACGGTGGAGGCATTGGCGCGGGCGGCGTATTTGAATTACCGGCGGCGGGTGGAGCAGGGGTTGCCGGGGGATTCGGATGGGGATTGGTTGGAGGCGGAGCGGCAGCTTTCGCAGGGGGAGTGAGGATTTTTCGCCCTGTGGCGGATACGGCTTGGAGGATGGTGGCGGGGCGGGCACATTCCGCGGCGTGAACTCCTGCGCATCGCTTGGCATTGGATTGGCTGGTTTCGGAACCGTGGGTTCCGGGGTCTGGAATACGCTCGAACGGAATGGTGATCTGATCACCGGACGGACGGGTGGCGGGGTGATGCTGCATGTGGCGAAGATTCTGGTGCGGGACCCGGCGAAGGCGCGGGCGGCGACCGGGGAGGTGCCGGCGGAGAGGTTTACGACGAACTGGCGGGAGCTGGTGGAGGATCCGGCGGTGGACATTGTGGTGGAGCTGATCGGCGGGACGACGGATGCGTTCGAGATCGTGGCGGCGGCGCTGCGGGCGAGGAAGCCGGTGGTGACGGGGAACAAGGCGTTGCTGGCGGAGCGTGGGGTGGAGCTTTTCGCGTTGTCGCGCGAGATGGATGTGCCGATCCATTTCGAGGCGGCGGTGGCGGGTGGGATTCCGATCATCCGGACGGTGCAGGATTCGCTGATCGGGAACCGGATTCACTCGATCTCGGGGATCATCAACGGGACGTCGAATTACATTCTGGGGCGGATGACGGATGCGGGGCTGACGTTTGAGACGGCTCTAGCAGAAGCGCAGGGGCTGGGGTATGCGGAGGCGGATCCGGCGTTGGATGTGAACGGGTGGGATGCGGCGCACAAGGCGATTCTGTTAGCGACGCTGGCGTATGGATTTCCGATCGATCCGGGGTTGGTGCATGTTTCGGGGATCGAGCAGGTGAGGCCGATCGACATCACGTTTTCGAAGAATCTGGGATATGTGGTGAAGCTGCTGGCGGTGATCCGCGAGCATGCGGATGGCTCGGTGGAGTTGCGGGTGCAGCCGTCGTTCATCGCGAAGACGAACATTCTGGCATCGGTGCATGGGGTGTTCAACGCGGTGGCGGTGCATGGGGATGCGGCGGGTGAGGCGCTGTTTTACGGGCGGGGTGCGGGGCAGGATCCGACGGCGTCGTCGGTGGTGGCGGATTTGGTGGAGGCTTCTAGGTCTCTGCGGCAGGCGAGCGGGCACCGGGGATTTCTTCTCTATCGGGAGAACGGTCGGTTGGTGCCGGTGGAGGAGACCTCGACGGCGTATTATGTGCGGTTCGATGTGACGGACCGGCCGGGTGTGGTGGCGGAGATCGCGCGGGTGTTGGCGGATCACCGGATCGGGATTTCGGGGACGCACTCGCCGGTGAATCCTGCGAATCCGGATGCGGAGTTTGTGGATATGGTTTTCCTGCTACACACGTGTGCGTATGGGAAGTTGAAGCAGGCGCTGGCGGAGATTGAGGGGTTGGATTGTATCAACAGCGAGCCGGTGGTGTTCCGGATTGAGAGTTTGGGGTGAGTGGGTGGGGTTTGGGGGGAAAAGAGGGGAACCGCGAAGGCGCTGAGGGCGCTGAGGTTTTTGGGGAGGGAGGCTGGGGTTTTGGGGCTGGGGTTTTGGTTGGGGGCTCCGGCCAGGATGGCCGGGCCACGGGTTTGGTGAATGGGCTTGTGGGATGAGGGAGGGCGGCGGAGGGTGGTGGCGGGATGAGATTTGAAGCATCGGAGAAACGGTTTTCGCGTGCTTGTCCGGAGTGTGGGGAGATTTATGGCCCGACGGATGGGCTGACGGTGGTGCGGACGCGGATGGGGCGGAGGATCGAGGGGCTAGTGTTTCCGGTGACGGTTTGGTGGACGGGTTTGTTTCTGGTGTTTTGCATCGGCTATGCTGCTTTTTGGCCGGTGGAGGAGGGGTCGAAGTTGCAGCGGGGGGTTGCGTGGTTTGTGATCGGTGTGCCGTTGATTCCGGGGATGATCCTTTCGCTGGTGAGTTGGTTTTTTCCTTATGTGAGGATTTTCCGGTGCCGGAGTTGTGGGGCGACGGATGAGGTGGCGCTCAAGGAGGAAGGGAGTTGATGAAACGGTTTCTGTTAGGGCTTATCTTTTTTGCGGTGGCGGTGTGTGGGTGTGGGAAGAAGCGGGCATCGTGGAAGCGGAGCGGGGAGATGGGGGTGGGGGCGTTCTGGGTGTGGCATCGGAAGTCGGATTTGACGGAGGGGGAGCGTGGGCGGTTGGAGAAGGCGGGGGTGGAGCGGTTGTGCTGGCAGGTGGCGGAGGGTGGATGGCGGGATGGGGCTTGGCGGATGGTGGAGATCGCACCGTGGCGTGGGGGTGGTGTGGTGCCGGTTTTCCGGTTGAAGCCGGAGCCGGGGTTTTTGGGTGTGGAGGGATCGGCGGAGGCGTTGGCGGCGCGGATTTTGGAGTGGAAGGGGCGTTTCAAGGGCGAGGGCGGCAAGTTGGCGGAGGTGCAGTTGGATTTCGACTGTCCGGAGCGGTTGTTAGGGGAATACGCGCGATGGGTGAGGCGGTTGGGTGAGGGGCTGGGTGGGACGAGGGTTTCGGTGACGGCGTTGGCGGGGTGGGTGCGGGCGGCGGAGTTTGATGAGTTGTGTGCGGTGGTGTGCGAGATGGCTCCGATGTTTTACGATCTAACAGCGGATGCGCCGGAGGAGGCGGTGGCGGGTCGGTTTGTGCCGATGGCGGGTGGCGAGGCGGAGGGGTGGGTGCGGGAGTGGGGGCGGTGCGGGGTGAAGTGGCGGGCGGGGTTGCCGAATTTCGAGCGGGTGACGGTGTTTGCGGCGGATGGGAGGTTGCGCGGGCATGTGCGGGGGTGGACGCGGGATGAGGTGTTTTTCCATGATGGGCTGGAGGCGGTGAGGTCGCGGGATGGGGTGACGGTGTATCGGGTGCGGCGGGCTGGGGTGTTGTGCGGGACGCGGCTGGAGGAGGGCGGGTGGGTGGTGCACCGGATGCCGGAGCGTGGGGCGTTGCGGAGGTTGGTGAAGGCGGCGGATGAGGCTGGGGCGGAGTCGGTGATTTGGTTTGCGTTGGATGGGCCGGGATTGGTGGCGGCGTATGATGCGGTGGCTTTGGAGCGTGGGGAGGTGGAGCCGGAGTTGGTGGTGGCGCGGAGGGGAGATGGATCGGTGGTGGTGCGGAATGTGGGTGAGGTGGATTTGCCATCGCGGGCGGTGGATGGGGCGGATGTGGGAAATTTGGAGACGCGCGGGTGGGTGATCGAGTTGAGGGCGGATGGTGCGGGGGTGTTCCGGTCGGGTTCTGCGGGTGGGTTTGCGTGGGTGGGGACGGGAGGAGGGGTGCCGGGTGAGTTTGCGGAGACGATGAGATTGCATGTGTCATCTTTGAGGGCGGGTGAGGAGGTGAGGTCGGGGCCGATTTTATCATCTTCGGGGGATGTTAACTTCCGGGTTGAGGGGTTGGGCTTGAAGGGAGTTGTGATTTCCGAATGATTTTGCTCGAAAGCGTTTGGCGTTGGCGTAAGCGGTGGCCATGCGACGTGTGATTTGGCTTGGGATGGCGGGTTTGTTGGCTTGCGGGCCGATGTTTTATCAGGCGCCGCCGCCGATCGGTGAGTATCCGGAGCGTTTGCCGGCGAAGCGGTGGTCGGATTTGTTTCTTGAGCGGGCTCCGCTGGATCCGAAGTTGCCGGTGGCGGCGGCGTTGGATGCGGAATGTTTGGCGTTGCCGGAGAGGTTGGCGAAGCTGGCGCCGGGGAAGCGGGTGGCGGAGGTGGATCGGCTGTTAGAAGTGAACCGCGAGGGTCCGTATGCGGTGGAGCGTGCGAATTTTCTGCACGAGTTGAGGGAGTTGTTAGGGGATGGGAAGCGGTTTGAGGCGGTGATGGGGTATTTCTCGGTGCGGTTCGAGTTGATGAAGCCGCTGCCGGTGAGGCCGCCGGCGGAGAAGCCGTGGTCGATGGAGCAGGAGGAGTTTGACGCGCGGTGGGCGGCGTATGAGGCGGGGGTGGAGGCGCGGCGGTTGTTGGTGGAGGATGGGTTGGGGAAGGCGGAGGATTTTCTGAAGCCGTATTGGCAGGTGCAACAGGGGGCGGATTTATTCCGCAAGGGTGAGGCGGGGAAGGCGCGGGGGATTTTCGAAGCGGTGATCGAGGCGTTTCCGGAGCATCCGCGGGCGGAGGTGGCGAGGTTGATGACGGCTCGGTGTTTGATCGAGGAGGCGCGGGCGTTGAGCCGGAAGCAGGATGCGATTAGGGAGGATCGGAAGCGTGTTGCCGAGTTGTATGATCTGGCGGATACGGGATTGCAGGAGTTCATCAAGCGGTATCCGAAGGGTCGGTTCACGGCGGATGCGCATGGGTGGCGGGGTGCGGTGGCGTTTGACCGGGGGGAGCTTGGTAATGTGGTGCGGCATCAGATCGCGAGGTATGAGCGGCAGCCGACGCGGGAGATTTTGCGGAGTGTGATGATGCAGTGCGATGAGGCATTTTTGATGATGTTAGAGCGGGAGATGGAGTCGGAGGATCAGGGAGATGGCGGGTATTGGCTGAGCGAGAGGGGTTTTCCGGCAGAGGAGTTGGCGGGACAGCCGTTGATTGCGCGGTTGTTCGTGCAGGCGGCGCTGGATCCGGCGGTGCGGGATGACATTGAGGGTGGGGACAACACGTCTGGGGACCGTGCGACGATTCGTTTTTTGGAGAGGCGGATTTTCCGGCCGAAGCCGTTTGTCAGGGCGGCGTTGAGGGAGCTTGGGAGCGAGATGGTGAAGGTGCGCGGGGAGGCGGATGAGACGATGTTGTGTTTGTTGGCGTGGGCTGCGAGCGAGGAGGGTGAGCACGGGCAGGGGGTGGCTTTGTTAGACCGGATTGCGGCGAAGGTGCCGCGGGATGAGACGATGCATGCGCGGGCGGTGATGTTGCAGCGGGCGGGGCGGCATGGGGAGGCGGTGGAGGCGTTTGATGCGTTGGCGGCGGCATGGCCGGAGAGCCGGCTGTTAGGTGATCTGGGGTATCGGCGCGGGTTTTCGCAGTTTCATGCGGGGCGGATGGCGGAGGCGTTGTTGGAGTTTTCGACGCAGGTGGAGTTGGAGTTCAAGGGTCGGATGACGCGGGATGGGGATCCGGAGGTTTTGTTGCTGCAGCCGCAGTTTCATTTGGTGCAGTGGCAGGATACGTTGTTGCAGTTTGCGCCGTTGGATGAGGTGGAGAAGGCGGTTCTGGCGTTGAAGGAGGGGGACCGGCGGTTGGTGCGGTTCCGGGAGGTGCTGCGGGCGAGGGCGCTGGCGGTGGGGGATTTCGAGAGGGCGCGGCGGCATTTGTCGGTGGGGGATATGCCGGAGGCGATGCCATGGGAGCGGGGGTATCATCCGATGGGTGCGTTGTTTTTGAATGAGGCGGGATGGGCGGAGCGGGTGGAGCCGCTGGTGGCGCTCTATCAGGAGTTGGAGAGTGGTCCGCCGGCGAGCGAGGTGGCGAGGATTCATCTGGCGATCGCGAGGCATTGGTTGGCGCAGCGCGGGAGGCTGACTTTGCCATCGCTGGAGATTTCGGCGTATGCGAACAGCGAGTGGGAGAAGCAGGGGTTGTTGCGGCGGGAGAATGCGGTGCGGCTGGGGTTTGGGCGGGATGCGGTGATGGAGGAGCTGGACGGGCGGGATGAGTTGACGCATGCGATCCGGCATGCGCGGGAGGCGGCGAAGGGTGAGGATGGGACGGTGGCTGCGGCGGCGCTGGAGTTGGCGAATGAGGGGTTGTTCCGGAGATCGGAGTTTTCGCTCTATCAGAGGGCGCGGGCGCTGGAGACGGATGCGACGGGGCTTTCGGCCGAGCTGACGGGTGAGTTGCGGCGGCGTTTCCCGAAGTCGGCGGAAGCGAAGCGTGCGGTGGGGTTTTGGTTCACTCCGGCGGTGGGGGCGTGGATGCCGGGGGATTACACGCCGTGGCGATCTGCCGAGGCGATGGTGGCCGCTCTCACGGGAAGGGATTTTGACCGCTGGGAGGATGATCCGGAGGAAGAGGAGGCGTATGCGAAGATCGAGGCAATGCCGGCGAAGTTTGAGGATCCTGAGGCCGGGATGGGGATCGCGAAGTTGCGGAGGGATCTGGATGCGGCGCGGGCGGAGGTGCAGAAGCTGCGGGCGAAGACGGACCCGACGAGCCAGGGCGGGGTGCTGGCGGTGATCGGGCGGTTGGATGATCTGGCGGCGGTGTTGGCGGTGCCGGGGGTGACGATGGAGGATTTCCGGAATTATGTGGGTGGGCAGAGGAAGAAGTTGCCGGGGTCGTTTGCGAGTTTGCTGGAGTTTGATCGGCGGATGGAGCCGGTGCTGGATGGGGATGGGATGGAGGTGGGGAAGCGGCGGGATACGATTGATGGGTGGCGGGAGTTTTTGGAGAGGTATCCGGAGAGTCCGAAGGCGGAGGTGGCGTCGTTCCGGATGGTGCGTTTGGTGGCGCGGCAGCAGCGGAGCCGGGTGAGTGTTGCGGCGTTTGCGTTTCCGGAAGCGCCGATTTTCGGGGGATACAAGCGGGTGGCGGTGACGCGGAATGATCCGGAGGGGCGGCCGGAGATGGTGTTGGCGGCGTTGGATGAGCACGATGCGAGATTTCCGAAGGGGCGGTATCGGGATGATGTGGATTTGTTGCGGGCGGGTGCGCTGATGGATGCGGGGAGGATGGGTGAGGCGCTGTTTTTGGTCGACCGGGTGCTTTCGAATCCGTCGCAGCGGGATTTGATGACGGTGGCGGGTTTGCATTTCGCGGAGCTGGCGCAGGGGCTGCTGGAGGTGGAGCGGCGTGAGGCTGTGGTTGGGGCTTTCCGGGAGCATCCGCAGGCGCTGGCGTGGCTGGAGCGGTTGGTGGCCGGGGACACGTTTTTGAGGCGGCTGGAGCCGATGATGCCGTGGCTGCGGGAGCGGGTGGTGGGGCGGTGATTTGCCCATTGCCAAGGGTGGGCGGGTGGGCTAAACCAACCGCCGCGCCGCGCTCCGCCACTGCGGGACCGGCCTGAACAGCGCAAATACCGTCGTGGGATTCGTGGATGCCATCAAACGCTGGCGGTTGGCCCGACAGGGCCTTTCGTCTGGCAAGAAACGCCGGGTGCACAGCGAGAATCCGATGGTGCAGGCGTTGGAGGATAGTTTTTGGGTGAAGCTGGCGCTGTATGCGACGTTTGCGGTGGGGACCGGGGTGTTGGTGCTGAAGGCTCCGACGGATGCGGCGTTTTCACCGGATCCGCTGAAGGGTGCGCTGTATGGGTTGATTTTGGCGCTGACGGCGGTGTTCACGTTTCATGCGGGAAACCAACCGTCTTGTCGGCGGAACAGCCGGGTGATTCTGGTGTTGGGCGGGATGCTGGGGCATTTGCTGGTGGTGAGGTTGGTGATGCTGTTGGCGCAATCCGGGACGATTCCGGATGGTCAGCGGTATTTGTTTGTGCCGTTTGCGTTGGCTCCGATGTTGCACAGCGTTTTGTTGGGGCGGATTGTGGGGGGATTTTCGACGGTTTATGTGAGCCTGATCGGTGCGTTGCTGGTGCCTGAGGCGGCGATCCGGAGTTTCCTTTTGCTGAGTTTGGTAAGCGGGATGACGGCGGTGCTGCTGACGCAGGAAATCCGGAAGCGGGTGCAGTTGCTGCGCGCGGGGATTTATGTGGGCGTGGTGACGCTGGTGCTGGCGATTGTTTCAGGGAACCTGGACATTTCCTATCAGTTCGGGCCGGAGGCGATGGATCGGCTGCAGACGTTGGGGTCGGGGGTGGGGATCGCGTTTGCGACGGGAGTTTTCACGTCATTGTTCATCAGCGGGTTGTTGCCGTTGTTTGAGGGATTTTTCCACCTGACGACGGATATTTCGTGGTTGGAGCTGAGTGATTTGAACCACAAGTTGCTGCGACGGATGCAGTTGGAAGCGCCGGGGACTTTCCACCACAGTCTGGTTGTGGCATCGCTGGCGGAAGCGGCGGCAGAGAAGATTGGTGCGAATGCGCCGATGTGCCGGGTGTGCTCGTATTTCCATGACATCGGGAAGCTCAGCAAGCCCGGGTATTTCATCGAGAATCAGCATGATGGTGCTGAGAATCCGCATGATTTGCTGACACCGACGATGAGCGCGTTGATCATCATCGCGCATGTGAAGGATGGGATCGACCTCGCGGTGAAGCATAAGTTGAACCCGCGCATCATTGATGTGATTCAGGAGCATCACGGGGATTCGCTGGTGCTGTATTTCTATCGACGGGCGCAGGAGCAGAAGAAGGCCGAGTTGGAGAAGGTGGCGAGCCGGTTAGAGAATCCGGAGGATTTGCCGCATGTGGAGGAGAAGAGTTTCCGCTATCCGGGGAATCGCCCGTCGACGCGTGAAAGTGGCATCATCGCGCTGGCAGACACGATCGAGAGTGCGTCCCGCACCCTGCGCAAGCCGACACCTGCGAAAATCCGGACTCTCGTTGAAGACCTGGTTCGCGCCAAAATCAACGATGGCCAGCTTGACGAATGCCCGCTCACCCTGCGCGAACTGGCCTTGGTGAAAGACTCCTTCACCAGCACGCTCCGCAGCATGCTGCACACGCGCATCGACTATCCGAAGGACGACGAGCGTCCCTCCACCGCCACCCGGCGACCGGATGCCACGCCCCGCCCCCCTGCTGGAGACGGCACGAAAGGGGGCGGTCGTCTGGCCTCCGCGCTGATGATGGAGGGTCGCTGAAATTTTCCGCCTTTTTCCTTAACGCCATGCCTTACGAAGTCATCATCGGCAATCACCAGCAAGCCGTCGAAATTCCCGAGAGTTGGCTCACCGCCCTTGAGATGATTGGCGTGGACGCCGTGCGCCTGGCACTGGAACAAGGGGTGGACCCGGACTGTCCCCTCGTCCATCTGGCGACTTTGGAGGTTGCACTCGTGGACGATGCCACGAGCGACCAGGTCCACCGCGACTTCATGGAAATCGAAGGAGCCACCGACGTGATCACATTCCACCACGGTGAGATCGTCATTGGAGCTGAAGTGGCGCAGCGCCAAGCGGCCGAGTATGGCGAGCCGCTCGGCAGGGAAATTCTGCGATATTTCGTTCACGGGCTTCTTCACCTCGCCGGGCATGAAGATGGGTTCAACGACGAACGCACCCGAATGGAAAGCGCACAAGAAGCCATCGTGGCTAAACTTTGGGAAAACGGCCTCGCCGAGCGGTTGGTCTGAGCTTTGCAGCGGGATCCGTCTTTCGGCGGCGCTGGCATTTTCCTGGCGCTTGGCGAAGAAGGGAGGTCATGGGGAGAGGGTGGTTTGGATTTTTTGAGTGGTGTGTTTTTTGGTTGGTTCGGGGCGTGAGGATTTGTGTTTGGCGCTATTTGGAGGGTTTGCGGGATTTTCCCGGGTATCATTTGAGTGCGGACGGGGAGGGTTGTGGGGTAATTCGGGAGCGGGTGGGGCGGGTGGGTGGGGCGGGGGTGTTTTCGGTTTCACTCCCAGTGGTTGCTCCGGATGCCGGGGTTTTGGGTGTGCCAAACCATCTGGGCGGGAGGGCGAGGGTTTTGGCGGCCCAGCGGTTTCGGGTGGAGACTGCTCCGGGTCTTGAGCCGGGCACGTTTGTTTGGGCGGAGGTGGAGGGGCTGACTTGTTCCTGGGAATTTCCGGAGCTGATTTTGAAGGGAGTCGCGGATATGGAACGAGGTGATGGAGATTACTCGATCGGGGGAAGGAGCGGGCCGCGGCTTTGGTTTTGGTGGTAGATGAAGGGCGACCGCGATCTGGCGGAGGTGTGTGGGGTGGTCGTGTTTTTTCGGCTTTTTTTCTCAGGTGAGTTTGAGGCCGAGGATGCCGAGGACGATGAGGGTGAGGCAGAGGAGGCGGGCGGGGGCGATGGGGTCGCCAAAGAAAATCATGCCGCAGATGACGGTGCCGACGGTTCCGATGCCGGTCCAGACAGCGTAGGCGGTGCCGATCGGCAGGGATTTGGCGGCGATGCCGAGGAGGCCGACGCTGATGGCGAGGGCGGCGATGGTGCCGAGGGTGGGCCAAAGGCGGGTGAAGCCTTCGGTGGATTTGAGGCCGATGGCCCAGAGGATTTCGAAGAGGCTGGCGATGAGGAGGATGACCCAGGGCATAGACGATGGATTGACGGGTGGTCAGGGTCGTCCCTGGGTTGATTTCGGTGCGCGCACCGGGGTCGTCCCCGGTGCGGTGGGTGTGGGAGTCCTGTTGTTGGTAGGTTCAGGATGTCCCGGTTGGTTTCCCGGTTCGGGAAGAGAGGGGCGCGGCGGTTAGAAGCCGCGGATGCCGTCGACGATGCTGCGGGCGTCCCAGACGGTGTCGCGGACGTTTTCACGGCGTGCGCGTTCGGTGTCGATGCCGGTGCGGACGACGCCGTGTTGTTTGCCGTATTGTTTGTATTCCGCATCCGAGATGACGCCATCGCCGTTGTAGTCGGCTTGGGCACCGGTATCGAAGCTGGCGCAGGAGGCGAGGAAGGTGGTAGCGAGTGCGGCGAGCAGGAGGGATGGTTTCATGGTTGGATGCTGTGGTGAGGGTTGTGGGTTCTGGGTTGGAACGGGGACGGAGGGTCCGTTAGGGAAGCCGATGAGGGTTGAGGTTACCAGCGAGGCGCGCCGTAGTATCCGTAGCCGTAGTTCGTGTCGTCCAGGGGTTTGCGGACGACGGGGGTGGGTGAGACGGGGGCCTGGCGTTCGATGTTTTCGAGTTGGTTGCCGAGTTGCGGATTGTAGGGGCGAGGTGCGGTGCAGGACGAAAAGGTCCCGGCTAACAGGCAGATCAAGGCGGCGGGGAATACGCGGGTTTTGAGCATGGCGATTAATTATGGCGCTGCTGAACTTTTAGTGGGTAGCCGGGGGGCAATCCGCGCCCAAAATGGGTTGCGGGATCGCTTGGTGCCGGGTCCCAAGCCCCCTGAAACCCCGCCTCGCCCCCTCAAGGTTAGGCGGGCCAGAGGGCCACGGA
>SYAP01000177.1 GCA_005787565.1 Verrucomicrobiaceae bacterium
CAATACATCGCCGACCTCATCGCCTGGGGCGCCATCGGTGCCCGCACCACAGAATCCCAAATCCACCGCGAACTCGCATCCGGCCTCTCCATGCCCGTCGGATTCAAAAACGGCACCGGCGGCTCCATCCAGATCGCCCTCGATGCCATCATGTCCGCCTCCCGGCCACACCACTTCCTATCCGTCACCAAACAAGGCGTCTCCGCCATCGTCTCCACCACCGGCAACGAATCCTGCCACCTCATCCTCCGCGGCGGAAAAACCGGCCCCAACTACGACAAAGCCGCCATCGACGCCTCCACCGCCATGCTCGTCGAGCAAAACCTCCCCCCCCACGTCATGGTCGACTGCTCACACGGCAACTCCATGAAAGACTTCCGCAACCAACCCATGGTCGCCGGAGCCGTCGCCAAACAAATCGCCGAAGGCTCAAAAGCCATCACCGCCGTCATGATCGAGTCCAACCTCGTCGAAGGAAACCAAAAGCTCGTCCCAGACCTCGCCAAACTCACCCGCGGCCAATCCGTCACAGACGCATGCATCGGCTGGCAAGACACCATCACCGTCCTCGACGAACTCGCCGCCGCCGTCCGCACCCGCCGCACCGCCTGAGCTTGCCCCCACCGCCAGACCGGTGAATCCTCCCCCGGTCATGAAAAAGAACATCCCGGCCATCATCTTCTTCACCATCCTCGCCGGGCTGGCTGCCTTCGTCGTCACCAGAAAACCCTCCCGCCCCTCATACCCACGCTGGGATACCTTCCCAAAACCCCAAACGGCGGAGAAATCCTCAGCGTCCACAGATCCCGACGCCGCCCTCGTCCGCTCCCTGTTAGGCGAAAAACTCTCCACCCGCACCTTCTCCTTCGCCACCGTCACCGAAGCCTGCTCCGGTAAAAAAGTCATCCCCCTCGACCAATCCGAGACCCACCAGCAAGTCATCGCCGCCATCGAATCCGCCATGGCCGCCACCCTGGCCGACCTCAACCGCCCAGACTCCCCCGTCCGCGCACTCCGCCGCATCAACGAAGCCTCCCGCTTCTTCGAGGACGGCCTACTCCAACGCATCAACTCCACCCCAGGCCTATCCTGCGACCTCCCCCCCACCCGCGCCGGCGATGCCCAACGCTCCGGCTACCCCGACCTCCGCATCACCCACACCGCCTCCAACACCATCTTCTACCTCGACCCCAAACTCGTCGAACAAGGCTCCGAAAAAAGCACCTTCCGCACCTTCTACTTCGAACCCAAAAACGAAACCCTCAAAATCACCGACAACGCCACCCATCTCCTGTTAGGCATCGAACACGATGGCAAGGACGGCGCATGGACCTTCCTCGGCTGGCGTCTCGTCGATCTCTCCACCCTCCGCGTCCGCCTCAAAGCCGAATTCCAAGCATCCAATGCGGAACTTTATCGGGAAACCAAGCTTTCCCTTCCGCCCCCCGCTCCCTAACCTCACCCCCGCATGACCACACCCGCCCGGCGCACCAGCGGTTCCGTCGCCATGGACGACTACCTCGAACAGATCCTCCATCTGATCGAGGAAAAGGGATACGCCCGCGCCATCGATGTCTCCAAAAAGCTCAACATCTCCCAGGCCAGTGTCACCAACATGTTCCGCAAGCTGGATGCCGAAGGCCTCGTCAAACACGAGAAATACCGCGGCACCGTCCTCACCGATGAAGGCCGCCGCATTGCCCGCGCCATCGTAGAACGCCACGAAACCCTCACCCGCTTCCTCCGCCTCTTCGGACTCGATGAGGAAACCATCTATCACGACGTCGAAGGCATGGAACACCACGTCTCCCGCCCCACCCTCAATGTCATTCGTGCCGTCGCCGATGACCTCGAGGCCGACCCCTCCCTGCTAGATCGCGTCCGCACCCGCTGCGCCGCCCTCCGCCCCCCCGAGGCATGAATGACGCCTCTCCACCACCTCCCCTGCCGGCGGAAACGCAAAACACCCGCGATCCACAACCGTCGTTAGCCCCCCCGCCACGATCGCCGAGATCCTACTACAAAGTCATCCTCGGCTGGCACGTCAGGATTCCCTTCGTCGTTCTCCTCATCGGACTCTGGAGTTGGGATGTCTATCAAGGCTACAACTACCAACCCGAGGAAACCTGGGATAACAACTCCGTCGACTTCGCCCTTCTTTACCTCGACCGCGAACTGCGCCTCGCCGAAGCCATCGCTGAACAGCCCGAACCACTCCGCTGGTTCCTTCTGGAAGAGTCCCACCACGAGACCCTCACCACCTCGCTGGAAAGCCTCAACGCCCTCAAAACAGTCACAACTCTCGGCGGGAACGGCACCTTGGCCCGCGACGTTCTCCGACGGAAACTCGGCATCGCCACCGATGACACCCCGCTCATCGACGTCGAGGACGCTGAAACCATCGAACTCCTCGAAGCCGCCCTCATCGATGACAGCAACCTCTGGTGGCAACATGAAGCAGTCGCCCACGCAGCGTCCCAGCTGCCACCATCGCTGGTCGCGAAAATGAGCGCACAGGACCAACAACTCAACCGCTCAATCCTCCACCGCGCCATCGCAGCAAACTGCCTGTCGTGGGGAATTTTCCTCATCGGACTCTGCTTCGTCCCCGCCGCCTGGAAAACCCTCTCCACCGGGCTGCGCAAACCCCTCACGCCCGTCCGCAGCTACGGCTGGAAATGGCCCACCACGCTCATCCTCGCCCTCTTCGTCATCACCGATTGGATCGGCGGCTGGTTCTACTCTCTCGCCTATCAGTTCGCCCCGCTCCAGATCCTCAACTTCGGCTTCGATGTCGCAGTCGACTTCCTCTGGCGCTTCATCCCCATCCTCCTCATCCTCGTCATCCTCTTCCGCCGGCCATCCCATGCCATCCGCTCCTTCGGCCTCAACCGCAAGCCGGACTGGAAACTCATCCTCGGCGTTTACTCCGTCCTCGGAGTCATCGACCTCGGACTCTATCAGCTCATGCAGCCGTACATCGGGATCGATCCCACCGGCGGCCTCGATCCCATGGAATACGGCTGGCCCGGCCTCTTCTACGGCCTCCTCTCCGCCTGCGTCGCCGCGCCCATCGCCGAAGAACTCCTCTATCGCGGCACCCTCATGCGTGGACTCGCCTCCAGCCGCAAATTTTGGCTCGCCGCACTCATCTCCACCCTCGCCTTCATCTTCTGCCACTACTACGATCTCTACGGCTCCATCAGCGTCGGCATCTTCGGCCTATCCGCCGCACTCGTCTACCGCGCCACCGGCTCCCTCATCCACGCCATCGCCCTCCACGCCCTCTACAACCTCTCCATCACATCCTTCACCTGGCTCATCTATCACTCGCCACTCTGAACCGGCCCAACCGTGCTCATCTACCTCCACATCCCCTTCTGCCACCGGGTCTGCCCCTACTGCTCCTTCTACAAGCACACCCCCGGCTCCACCCCCATCCCCGCCTTCATCGACGCCCTCATCGCCGAGGCCCGCCAGCGCATTCCCCAATCCGGAAACACCCCGCGCACCCTCTACCTCGGCGGCGGCACCCCTTCCATGCTCTCCCCAGCCCACCTCCAGCGACTCTTCGCCGGACTCAGCGAAATCATCCACCTCCCCTCACTCGAAGAAATCACCCTCGAGGCAAACCCCGCCACCTTCGATCTCGAAAAAGCCCGCCTCTTCCGCGCCCTCGGCATCACCCGCGTCTCCCTCGGCATCCAGTCCTTCACCCCGCACGTCCTCGCCACCCTCGGCCGCGAACACACACCCCAACAAGCCGCCTCCTCCGTCCACACCCTCCGCCAGGCCGGCATCCCCTCCATCAACATCGACCTCATGTTCTCCATCCCCGGCCAATCTCCAGATGACTGGCTCAACACCCTCCAACAAGCCATCTCCCTCCAACCCGATCACATCTCCGCCTACAATCTAACATACGAGGAGGACACCGCCTTCTTCGACTCCCTCCGCCGCGGCGAAATGTCCGAAAACGAAGACATCGACGCCCGCTACTTCCACCTCGCCGTCGAAAAACTCACCACCGCCGGCTTCGACCACTACGAAACCTCTAACTACGCCCGCCCCGGCCACCACTCCCGCCACAACCAAGGCTACTGGCAAGGCCACGACTACCTCGGCCTCGGCCCCTCCGCCGTCTCCACCCTCCACGCCATCCGCTCCCGCAACGTCCCGGACACCGCACAATACGTCCAACGCATCGCCTCCATCGGAAACGCCATCACCGAAACCGAATCCCTCGACGCCCCATCCCTCCGCATCGAACGCATCGCCCTCGGCCTCCGCACCAACCAAGGCATCCCCCTCGCCTGGCTCGATGCCCCCGCACTCCAACGCGCCCACCACCTCGTCTCCGAGTCCCTCGCCCACATCCAAAACCACCACCTCATCCTCATCCACCGCGGCCGCGCCCTCGTCGATCCCATCGCCGCAGAACTCATCTAACACCACTCGCCCCCCTCTCACAGGAAGTGACACCGCCCGCCGCGATGCTACGCTTCCTCCATGAAGTTCTCCCACACCCGCATCAAGGCCATCGCCGGCATCATCGGCATCAAACCCGAAGAACTCACCGACCTCCTCTCCCGCGGCCACTCCCGCACCTACCCCTCCGGCACCTACCTCTTCCACGAGTCCACCCCACGCCTCTGGATGGGCATCGTCGAAAGCGGCGAAGTCCAAATCCTCACCGGCATCCACGGCAGCTCACGCACCCTCGCCACCCTCACAGAAGGCACCGCCTTCGGCGAAGGCGTCATGCTCGATGACCTCCCACACGCCGCCTCCGCCGTCGCCGTCGGAGAAACCACCATCCTCCAAATCCCCCGCGAAGTCTTCGACGAATTCCGCACCTCAAAACCCGAGTCCTTCTACCGCATGGTCGGCCACGTCGCACGCCGCCTCAGCCAACGCCTCAACGACACCATCCGCCAAATCGGCGGCGCAGCCCCATCCATCACCGGCACCTGGCGCCGCGAACACGACTCCCTCGGCGAACGCGAACTCTCCGACACCGCCTACTACGGCGTCCAAACCCTCCGCGGCATGGAAAACTTCCCCATCTCCGGCATCCCCCTCAGCCACTTCTCACACTTCGTCAAAGCCCTCGCCTTCGTCAAAAAAGCCGCCGCACAAGCCAACTTCGAACTCGGCGTCCTCAAACCCGATCGCGCACACGCCATCATCGCCGCCTGCGACGAAATCATCGCCGGCAAATGGCACGACCACTTCACCATCGACATGATCCAGGGCGGTGCCGG
>SYAP01000178.1 GCA_005787565.1 Verrucomicrobiaceae bacterium
CCCCCCTCCCCCCCACAGACCTGCTCCGCCTCGCATTGCGTTCTTGCACCCCGCCAATTCCTCAATAGCCTCCCCCCCGAAGCCGGGATGGCGGAATTGGTAGACGCGCCAGATTTAGGTTCTGGTATCGAAAGGTGTGCAGGTTCGAGTCCTGTTCCCGGCACTTTTCACTTTTCCATTCAAGCTCTCACATCATGAACGAACTCAAAGAAAAGCTCACCGCCCTCGGCCTCAGCGAAGACATGGCCCAGAAAGCCGTCTCCACCGTCGCCGAATTCGCGAAATCCAAACTCCCCGAGAACCTCCACGGCATGCTCGACGACGTGATGGCCGGCAAATCCCCAGACCTCGGTGGCCTCGGCGGAATGCTCGGCGGCCTCAAAGGCATGTTCGGCGGCAAATAAGCCTCAACCCATCAAGCTTCGGGGATCACTTCTCCCCGAAGCAAAACAGGTGATTGTCGGTGCGAACCAAAAGCCGCCCGTTCGTCGCGACCGGCGAGGCAATGACCCCTTCTTCCAACGCGTGGGATTTGATGTCGACCAATCCCTCAGCACTGATCGTCCCGCTGAACACCATTCCATCTTCGCGGACCGCATAAAACCGATCACCCGCCAAAACCGGCGAAGCATAATAAACCTGCGGCCCCTTCGGCAGTTGGCTCTCCCACAGATGCTTCCCGGTCTTCGCATCCATGCAAGTCACGCGCCCACGCTGCGGCCCGCCATCCTTGAGCACATACACTTTCCCCTCGTGCAAAACCGGCGTCACCGCATCAGTCCCACGCTGGTCATCCCTCCACGACCAATGATCTGCTGAAAGCTTGCCCTTCCCATTCAATGGCACCCCGGCAAGTGAATCACCACGATTGAACGGCACCACCGCCATTCCATCTTCCACCACCGCCGAAGCAATCACCCGCTGCATCCCCGCACGCTTCGGGTTAAACCCGTCGCACTCCCAAATCAGCTTGCCCGTCGCAGCATCATGCCCGGTCAAATGATCCGCACCCCAACTGACGATCTGCTCAACCCCATCCACCTTCACCACATGCGGCGTCGTGTAGGAATCACCCGACTCCTCCGCCACATCATACTTCCTAACAGTCTTCCAGACTTCCTCCCCGGTCTTGCGATCCAGCGAAACCAAATACGACTCCCCACCCGTCTGCATCACCGCGATCACAATCCGCCCCGCCGCAAAAACCGGCGAAGTCCCCTGATCCCACCACAACGTGTCCTTCCCATACTTCTCCTGCAAATTCACCTGCCACAACGGCTTGCCATCAAAATCAACACACACCACCGTGCCTGACTTGTAATAAGCCACCACAATCTCCCCATCCGTAATCGGCGATGAATTCGCCGAACTCCCCACCCGCTGCCCGCGTCCCGGTGTCAATTTACCAAAAGTCTTCTTCCACAATTCTTTCCCATCGAAATCTAAGGCAATCAACCCATCCTCCTCACCGATCGGGCTCGTCACAAAAATCCGGTCTTCCCACACAATCGGCGTAGAACACCCGCGCCCTGGCAACTTCGCCTTCCACAACTGGTTCGCCGCAAGATCCAACGGCGGCTGCTTGCCCGCAACCACACCATTGTAACTCGATCCCCGCCAAGTCGGCCAGTTCTCCGCACACAACGGCCCGGTCAGGACTCCCAACAGCATCAAACGAAATCCAATCGATGTGACATTCATGACGTGCCCATACGACACGGCAACCGCATATCACACAAGAAATTCCGGGAAAAAATCACCTCATTTCACATCAAAACAAACCGCCGCCCCCTTGTTGTTCCGCGCGAAAATCTTCCCGTCACCGAACGCCAGCGGAGCCCAGCAAACACCCCCAAGCGCCTTCACCCGCCCATGCTCTTTCCACCCACCTTTGCCCGGCTCACCGCAAATGAGATCCCCCGTCTCCGATAGAATCACCATCTGCTTGCCCACCATCACCGAACTCCCGCGAGTCCCCGGCATCCGCTCACGCCACAACACCTTGCCACTCCTCATCTCCATCCGGATCAATTCCGCATCCAAATTCTTGTCACCGAACACTCCGACAATATCACCATCCACCAGAATGCTGTTCTGGAAAATCATCCTCAAATCCTCATCCTTATGCAGAATCTTCGGCTCATCGCCCGCAACATCAATCACCACATATCCCATCCCATAACCTGATGCCAAAAACATCATCCCGTCATGATATTGCGGATTGCTCGCATTCACATCGTACGAGGTCCGCCACTTGAAATCAAAAACCGGCTTCCCCTTCTCCTCCAAACTGTAAACAACCAACTCCCGCCCATGGAACGCCGCCGCAACCGGCTTGCCTTGATACTCGAAAAACACCGGCGCGGCATAACCCGGATTCGGCCGATCCCCGGACTTCCACCGCACTTCGCCCGACTTCTTATCCAGCGCAAACAGCCCCCCATCCCGCGAACCCGGCAAACAATAAAGCAGATCCCCTTTCACCACCGGCGATGCCGAAAACCCCCAACTCGGCACCTTCCCCTCGAAATCCTCCCGATAATCCTTCTGCCACTTCGGCTTCCCGTCTGCCAAAGATAAGCAGAACAACTTCCCCGATTTGCTCAAAGCATAAACCAAATTCCCATCAATCGTCGGCGTGCAGTTGGGCCCTCCATCATACATCTTCGGATCCAGCCTCTCCGCATAACGATGGGTCCACAACTCCTTCCCCGTCTCCGTATCAAAACACCACACAATGTCCGTATCATCCTGATTTCCCATGACCACCACCTTCGATCCCGAAATCGCAAAACTCGAACACCCTTGCCCCAACTCCTTGCGCCACAACTCAACCGGCTTCTCCGCCTTCCAATCCGTCCGGATCTCCCCATCAACCCGCCCCGCACCATCCGGTCCCAAATACCGTGGCCAATCCTGCGCAAACGCGAAACCCGGAACAACTGCGGCGAACAACAACGGAGCGAACGTCTTCATCAGCGCAGAATCTAGCCGACCTTTCCTTCCCGGCAACCCACTTGATCAAAATCCCAATCCCCCTCCAAATCCCCCACCATCCCGAAACGCCAAAACCGGCACGCATCCTCACTTTCCTCGCCCGGATTGGAAGAAACGTAGGAAAACCCCGTTATGCCAACCCCTCCTAAACCCGCAAAGCCCGATCCCTGTCGGTGATTTTTCCCGCCAAGCGACTTTATTGGCTTAGGATTGACCCGCGCCGCCCGATTTCCAGAATCCGCCAAACTCACGCACAGCCACTTGATGAAATCATCCCTGAAACCACTGAAATCCGCCTCCTTCGCCCTCGTCGTCTCTTCTTCCGTCCTCGCCCAAGACGCAAACCTCCTCCCCCCCACCATCGTCGAAGCCGAACGCATCGACGACGAACCCTCAGCCGTTAGCGTCATCTCCGCTGACTCCCTCGATCTCTTTCAAACCACTTCTTTTTCAGACCTCTCCGGCATCGTCCCCGGCTTCAACGTCGTCTCCGCCGACTCCCGCGGCTACGGCCAGGTCGTCGTCATGCGCGGCTCCACCAACACCCTCTTCTTCGGCCCACCAGCCCTCGGCTTAACCATCGACGACGTCCCGCTCGGCGATGCCTACAGCTACCCGTCCGAAATGCTCGACCTCTCCGAAGTCCGCGTCTATCGCGGCCCACAAGGCCCCAACTTCGGCAGAAATGGCCCGGCCGGCATGGTCGAAATGTTCACACCGAGACCAACCTCCGAACGCTCCACCGAACTCTCCGCCGAATACGGCTCCTACAACCACATGGGCTTCGCCCTCCGCACCCTCGGCCCCCTCGCCGGCGATTTCTCCTACAGCCTCCAGCTCTTCCACGAGGAACGCGACGGCTACATCAAGAACACCTTCCTCGACCAACACACCGACGACCGCCAATCCACCGGCGGACTCCTAAACCTCTTCTACAATCCTTCCGACGATTTCGAACTCCGCCTCCGCTTCTACACCGAGCACATCAACGACGGCTCACAACGCCTCAGCTCACTCTTCAGCCCGGACCTCTTCGAGGACACCTCGAACTTCCTCGGCCACACCAACCTCGAACGCTACCAGTGGTCCCTCCACTCCAGAAAAGACTTCGCCTGGGGCAAACTCGAAACCATCCATTCCTTTCAGACCTGGGATCTCAACCCATCCACCGTCGATCTCGATCTAACCAATTTCTTCGACACCCTTTCTAACATCGATCAGTCGCAGGATCTCTTCTCCAACGAAATCCGCTTCTCCTCACAAGACGACGCCACCCTCCGCTGGAAAGCCGGCCTCTTCCAAATGGCCATCGAAAACGACGGCCTCGCCTCACGCCAGCTCGCCCCTTTCTTCGTCGAAAACACCGACTTCAACATCAAACAATTCAACGTCGCCACCTTCGGCAACATCACCTGGCAAGCCACCGACAAACTCGCCGTCGACGCCGGACTCCGCGCCGATTACCACGAATCGGAAATCGATCGCATCCAGACCGACCCATTCCCCGGCGATGACATCGTCCGCGGCGATCAGGACGAGATCTTCATCTCCCCCGTCCTCGGCCTCACCTACGCCGTCACCCCATCCATCGACGCCTTCGTGCGCTCATCCATTGGCAACAAACCCGCAGGATACTCCGCCTACAGCGACAACCCCGCCCTCGCCCGCTACGATCGCGAGAAAAACTGGTCGAATGAAATCGGCGTCCAATACGACAACTCATCCCTCAACCTCCGCGTCGGCCTCCGTGCCTTTTGGGACCAAATCGACGATTACCAGTTCAACCAAGGCGTCCCGGGCTCATCCGACTTCATCATCCTCAACGCCAACGAAGTCACCTCCAAAGGCTTCGAACTCGACGCCGCATGGGCACCCGTCGACGGCCTCACCATCCGCGGTAGCCTCGGCTACGTGAACGCACAGTTCGACTCCTACGACGACCCCTTCAATCCCCTCGTCTCCTTCAACGGCAACGACGTCCCCTTCATCCCCGAATACACCGGCAGCCTCGGCATCCGCTACGACTTCGACTGCGGCTTCTACGCCCAAACCTCCGCCCGCGTCTCCGGCTCCACCAACTTCGACGCCGCAAACGCCTCCGCCTTCAGCCAAAACTCCTACCTCATCTGGGACGCCGAAATCGGCTACGAAACCGAAAACTACACCATCGCACTTTTCGGAAGAAATCTCCTCGATGAGGAATATTATACCTTCATCAATCCTCAGATCTTCGCCGGATCCCCCGGCACACCCCAAGTCTTCGGCGTCCGCCTCACCACCACCTTCTAACAACACCACCCGAACCATGCGCTCCCTGATCGTCTCACTCCTCATCGCCGCCCCGGCTCTCGCCCAGGTCGACGGCTGGACCAACTGGCGCGGCCCCCTCCACACCGGCGCCTCGCTCGAATCCAACCTCCCCGAAACATGCGAACCCGGCAGCGAACTCTGGTCCTACGACATCAAGGGCGCCGGAACCCCCGTCATCGCCAACGGCAAACTCTACGCATTCGGCTTCTACGGCGATGAAGGCGAGGACGTCCAGGAAGCACTCCTCTGCCTCGATGCCGTCACCGGCAAAAAACTCTGGGAAGCCCGCTTCAGCGACTACCTCAGCGACGTCATCTACAGCCGCTACGGCATCGGCGCTCCCGCCGTCGACCCCGAAACCGGAAACGTCTACCTCCAGCTCAGCAACGGCCACTCCGTCGCCTACTCCCCCGATGGCAAACTCCTCTGGGAACACGCCCTCATGGAAGACTTCGGCCGCCTCACCTTCCCCA
>SYAP01000013.1 GCA_005787565.1 Verrucomicrobiaceae bacterium
GCATCTCGTCCTTTCAAAACCACCCGCTTACCTCCTCGCCCAAACCAGCCTAACCGATACGGTTGCCCCACCCACTCCAAAACCCATCCATATCCCACACCATCTCCCCACACTCCCTCCATACAAAACCTCACTCCAATCCCATCGGCTTCCCCAAAATCTCCTTCAAAACCATCGCCCGCCGCACCTCGCCCCGGTTCCTCAACCGCGCCTTCAACCCGATCGGCACCGCACTCACCACACCCTTCCCCTTCGCAGCCACCTTCCGCTGCGTCGCCGCTGCACCCGATGCCGGCGATGCCGATCGCTCCGCCCTCACCTGCCGCAACCGATCCATCAACTGCTCCTGCCGCTGCAACTCCGTCGAATTGTCCTGCGTCAAAACCGGCGGCACCGGCAACGCCGGCGGCTTCACCTGAACCAACGGCGGCGGCACCGCCCGGCGACCCATCACCTCCGCCTCGATCTCCTCCTCTTCAAACTCAAACTCCTCTTCCTCCTCCGGCAACCCCTCCGCCGCACGCCGCTGCCGCTCCTTCTCCGCCGCCTTCGCCTCACGGGCCTGATTCAACCAATAGGCCGCCGCCACGACAATCGCGCCGACAACCTGCAAGTTCTCTAATACCCAGTCCATGAAAGGCAGCGGAAAAAAATCCCATCAACTCATTCAGCCCTCACCCTTGCTGATGCTCGTCCGCATCTCGGTGTCGGACTTCACATTCTCCATCTTGTAATAATCCATCACCCCAAGACGCCCGCTGCGGAATGCCTCGGCCAGCGCCAACGGCACCTGCGCCTCCGCCTCCACCACCTTCGCCTTCATCTCGGCAACCCGAGCCACCATCTCCTGCTCCAAGGCCACCGCCGCCGCACGCCGGATCTCAGCCTGCGCCTGCGCCATGTTCTTGTTCGCCTCAGCCTGCGCCTCTTGCAACTGCGCTCCCACGTTCTCGCCCACATCCACATCCGCAATGTCGATCGACAAAATCTCAAACGCCGTCCCCACATCCAACCCACGGTTCAAAACCACCTTCGAAATACTATCAGGCGACTCCAAAACCGTCTTATACGTCTCCGCCGAACCAATCGTCGTCACAATCCCCTCGCCCACCCGCGCAATGATCGTCTCCTCCTTCGCACCACCCACAAAACGATCCAAATTCGTCCGCACCGTCACCCGCGCGCGCACCTTCACCTGAATCCCGTCCTTCGCCACACCATCAATCGTCGTCCGACCCGACGCCGGATTCGGACAATCAATCACCTTCGGATCCACCGACGTCCGCACCGCTTCAACCACCGATTTCCCGGAGCCCTTCGTCGCCAAATCAATCGCGCAGGCACGGTTCCAATCCAACTCAATCCCCGCCTTACGCGCCGCAATCAACGCCTGAATCGTCGGCAACACGTTGCCCCCTGCCAGGAAATGCGCCTCAATGTCATCAATCGGAATCTCAATCCCCGCCTTCTTCGCCGTGATCCGCGCATCCACCACCGGACCATACGGAACCTGCCGCAGCCGCATCGCGATCAACTCCGTAAACCCGACATACGCCCCAGCCAGCCACGCACGAAGCCAAACGCTGAAAAACGATAGAATGATCCCGAACAAAAGAAGTCCTAGAACCGCGAGTACAATAATGACAATCAGTTTGATATCCATGGCTTAAAATTGGGTTAGTTCGTTTGCTTCACAATCAGTCGAAAAGAATCAGCACCAATCACCTCCAGTCCAGCACCAACAGGAACCTGCCCGGACTGACAAAACGCCTCATACTTGCGGTCGCCAATCCGGATATACCCCGTAGGTGACAACACCGTAATCGCCTCTCCGGATTTTCCAACCAATTCCGGCAACGATTTGCTGCTCGGATTGCTAACCCCCGTAATCTCGCTCGTCAAAAACGCCCGCTTCCCCATCGCCGTCCTCGGCAACACCCGGAACTCCAGGAAAAACGCCAACCCCGCCACACCCAAAGCACACCCCGTCGCCAGCATCCCCCCGCCAAATCCATAATCCATGAACGAAAGCACAATCCCCACAAACATCAGCAAACCCCCGATCGATCCCAAAATCGCCCCCGGCACAATCACCTCCACCGCAATGAAGAGAATACCCAACGAAAACAACAGAATGATCCAGCTCATGATTCGATAACCTCCACTTCGAGAACAAATTCACCACGCCTCACCACCCTCACCGCCGCACCACGCTCCGCATGCCCGATCTCCAACCGGGCCTCATAACGCCGCCCCCCGATCTCCACCTGCCCCGTCGGCAACAACGGCGTCACCGCCACTCCCTCAACTCCTAACAAATCACTCCCACCCAAAGCCACCCCGGTCCCGCCAGCCAGCGCCACCGGCCCCGTCATCTCGCCACCCACCTCCGCATCCAACACCATCTTACCCCACAACCCGCCACGCGGCAAAAACCTCAACACCACCAGAAAACCCGCCACCGCAAGCGCAACACCCGTCATCACACTGTAAATCGGCCCCAAAAACACCTCCGCCGAAAACTCCACCGGCTCACTCGGCCACAAATCCGCCATCGACCACACCAGAGATCCCAGCATCAGCGCGATCCCCGTCAGCGCCATCACCACAATCCCCGGAAAAAACACCAGCTCCACCACCACCAACACCACCCCTATCAGGAAAAACAACAGCGGCTCATGCCCGGACAAACCCGCCACCCGGTGCCCGAAAAACACCAACAACAGCAACAACGCACCCGCAATCCCCGGCAACCCGAACCCCGGCGTCTTGAACTCCAAATACAACAACACCAACCCGATCCCCATCATCACCGATGCCCACGCCGTGAAATACTGCGCCGTCCGCTCCGACCACGTCACCTCCAACCGCTTCACCTCATGCGCACCCTCGCCATGCAACTTCTTCACCAAGGCATCCAGATCCTCCACAATCCCGCTCCCTAACAAAGCCACCGGAGGATCCCCGAACTCCTTCATCGCCTCACTCGCCGTCAATGACAACAACTCACCCTTCGGCTTGATCACCACATCTCCGATCTTGAACTCATAATCCTCGTCAATCATCGACGAGATCACCTCGCCCCGGAACCCCTTCTCCTCGGACATCGCCCGCACCTTCGCCTTCAGATAACTCACCAGCTTCTGCCGCATCGTGTCATCCAGATCCGCACCCGTCGCCAACACTGGCGCCGCCGCCCCGATCACCGCATCCCGCGTGAAATAAATCTCATCCGTCCCCGCGGAAATCAACGCACCTGCGGAAATCGCCTCGCTGTTCACAAACGCCACCACCTTCCCCGGAAACTTGTCCATCGCCTTCAACATCTCAAACGTCACCGCCACCGATCCACCCGGCGTGTTGATGTCCAAAATCACCGTGTCCGCCTTCTCATCGATCGCCTGCTTCAACCCTCGCCGCAAAATGAACAACTCCGGCTCCGTGATCGCCTCACGAATCGGAATCACCACCACCTTCGCCGGCCCATCTTGCTTGGCCTCCGCCTCAACCTCCTCCACCCGCTCCTCCTGCGCCACCACCGGACCGGAAAACGCCAGCAAAACAGCCAGCGCCGTCAGCATCACTCTCTGGAAAATCCGTATCACCCCCGCACTATGAACCACTCCCATTCCGACGCAAGCTCCTCCCACACCTCATTTCATCAGGTTCCCCAGCAACATCGACTGGATCGCCGAGTAAAACCCCGACCGGATATACGCAAAATACCGCTCCGGATCCTGATTCGCCCGCTTCAAAACCCTTCCCGGCCCGAACCGATACCGCTCCTCCAACGCCAACCGCGCCAAATTCAACGCCCCATACCAATCAAACGCCGTCTCCCGCGTCACCCAAATCTGCCCGCTCCCACCCTCACGCGCCTCATCAATCGCACGCTGAACCCCGACCACCTTCCCCTCGAACTGCTCCGCCAGATCCGGAACCACATACTCCCGCCAATCCTCCGCCACCTCCCCATCCATTATCTCCCCATACCGCTCCGCCAGCGAATCACCCGCCGCATCCTTCGCAATACAACCTAACAAAAACCAATCATCCTCATCCTCCGCATCGATCCGCAACCTCCCGTCCAATGTCGGCCCCACCTTCATGCCACCTTCTCCATCGTCGCTTTCAGCTGATGCGAGTGCAACTGCTGCACATAAAACTCCGCCTTCTCCCGCCCCCCGCTCCACACCACCGATTTCCCCTTCGTGTGAACCTCCATCATCATCCGCTCCGCCACCGCCGCCTCATGCCCGAACACACGCATCAAAACCATCGTCACATAATCCATCAGATTCACCGGATCATCATGCACAATCACATTCCACGGCACATCCAATGACGGCGTCGTCCGGGTCAAAGTCAGCGTGTCGGTCTCAGCCATGCGATTTCAATCCCTTTCTATCAGACAGTCACAGCCGCTTCCGCCGGAGCATCCACCCACTTGCCATGCTCGCGGATCAGATCGATCAACCGCTCCACCGCCTCAGCCTCCGGAATGTTGAACTTCACCGCCGTCTTTCCCACATACAGGTTGATCTTGTTAGGCGCACCGCCGACGTATCCGAAATCCGCATCCGCCATCTCACCCGGCCCGTTCACAATACACCCCATCACCGCGATCCGGACACCCTTCAAATGCCCCGTCGCCGCCCGGATCTTCTGCGTCGTATGCTGCAAATTGAACAACGTCCGCCCGCAACTCGGGCACGCCACATAATCCGTCTTGAAAATCCGCGTCCCCGCCGCCTGCAAAATGTTATACGCCAACCGCAGCGACTGACCCGGCGCAGTCTCTCCTCTAACCAAAATCGCATCACCCACCCCGTCACACAAAAGCGACCCCAGATTCGCCGCCGCAGGCAGCAACGCCCTTAAGAAATCCGTCTCACCCACCGGCGGATGCAGCGTATCCTTCAACAAAATCGGATGCCGCGGATCCACCCGGAACGCCAACATCCGGAACGCATGGATCACCTCGATATCCAACCCGTCCGCCACCGTCACCAACCTCACATCCGTCCCGTCATTCAAAGCCGCCACCGCAGCCCCATCGCGCGGATCCACTTCCACCACCCCGGACTTCTCCACAATCACCTCCGGCTTGAAATCTCCCATCCCAGCGATCTTGTGCGCCAACGCGTTCCACCGCTCCTGCGTCGTGAAAACCCGCACCGTCTTGTCTCCACCCATCTCATGCCCCATCACCGTCACCGGCAAACTACGGCGTCTCTCGTACGAAAACGGATCATAAGACGGCAACAAAAGTGGCTGGGGCATCTTGCCCCAGTTCGTCTTCGGAGCGTCTCGCTCCGAACCAAGCACACCATACTTGCTCCCACTCCACGTCCCCAAAGCCCGCCCTTTCCTAGGATTATTCAACACATACATGATTTGATTTTTCAAATCCTCGCCATCTCTCACCAAATGATCATAGTATTCGACCTGCCAAAAACTACCCGATCGCCCTAACATCTTGTTTGCCTCCTTCGCGGTGTACGACTTCCAGCAATGCAAAATATCCTCCAACTCATGCCCCCCAATTGGCCGCACCACCACATGAACATGGTTTGGCATCACAGACCATGCCAAAAGCTCGTAGCGATCTCTATCAAAATGCTTCAAGGCAGATTCCACCATCTCGGCAACCTCGGGCTTCGCCAAATGGCACTCACCGTGGCATGCGTTCAATTGTTTCTCCATAAATCCCTGCCCAAACTCAGCAATTTCGTCTTGCAACGCCAACAACTTCCCCATCGCGTTCCTCGATCCCGCTCCCGACTTCAAACTCTCAAGCTTTTCCACCAAAACACCCATGCGACGACAATATTCTTCTAACGATTCCGCTGGTATCGAATCAGCTAGACGAAACGTCACCGCATAAGTCGCACCTGGAATCCTCCAATGCGGCAAGAACGAAGAATCCCGCTTCTCGAGCAGATCCCAATCCGGGCGAACTTGCTCCGCATCAACATCAAGATGGGAACTACCCCACTCACCTAGCGGCTCGTCTGCTCCGTTGAAATTGCTATGAGACTTGGCATTGAAAGGCTCCGCCATCGCACGCGCCACCGGAATCTCATGCACAGCATCCTCCGTCAGCGAAACCCGGATCGTATCCCCGATCCCGTCCGACAACAGCGAACCGATCCCGATCGCACTCTTGATCCGCCCATCCTCGCCATCCCCAGCCTCAGTCACCCCCAAATGGATCGGATAATTCCAATCCGCCCCCTCCGCCTCCAACCGCGCCACCAACAACCGGTAAGCCTCGATCATCACCTTCGGATTCGATGCCTTCATCGAGAAAACAAAATTATGATACCCCTCCTCCCGCGCGATCCGCGCGAACTCCAGCGCACTCTCACACATCCCTAACGGAGAATCCCCATAACGGTTCATGATCCGGTCCGAAAGCGAACCATGGTTCGTCCCGATCCGCATCGCCCGCCCAAGCTCCTTGCACACCCTCACCAGCGGCACAAACTCCTCACGGATCCGCTCCAACTCCTCCCCATACTGCTCATCCGTATACTCCCGGATCTCGAACTTCTTCTTGTCCGCATAATTCCCCGGATTCACCCGCACCTTCTCCACCCACTTCGCCGCCTCCATCGCCGCATCCGGCTTGAAATGGATATCCGCCACCAACGGCACGAAGCACCCAGCCGCCCGCACCTCCCGCGCGATATTCTCCAAATTCGCCGCATACACCCGCGTCTGCGCCGTGATCCGCACAATCTCACATCCCGCCTCCGCCAACGCCAAAACCTCCGCCACACACGCCGGCGTATCCCGCGTATCCGAGGTGATCATCGACTGCACCCGGATCGGATTCCCCCCACCCACACCCACATTCCCCACCATCACCTCACGGCTCTCACGGCGGGAATAATGCAAAAGGTCCGGACAATAGCGCAACAACGCGGAATGGCTCATCGCCACAGGCATAAACGAGAATCCACCTGCCTGCAATCGCCGCATCGCTTTCCCGAACAAATCACCCCACCCGCTACGTTTAACCCAAGGCCCCCATCTCCATCCCTCATGAAACCCCTCCGCCTCCTCGCCGCAGTACTCGCCACCACCCTCCTCTGCGCCGCCGAAGAACCCGCCCCGGGATTCATCCGCGTCGATGAGGACGACAACGCTGCCCGCCTCCAAACCGGCATCACCCGCTACGAAAAGGACGGTGTCACCGTCGACCTCATCGGAGCCGTCCACATCGCCGACAAAAAATACTACGAAACCCTCTCCAAACGCTTCGAAGGCTACGAATCCCTCCTCTACGAAATGATCGGCGGAGAAAAATTCAACGCCGCCCGCGAAGCCGCCGCCGCACCCAACCTCCCCGCCGAAAAACCCGCCGAGCCCGAAGCTCCCGCTGCGGAGGACGCCCCCGCCGAAGAAGAAGAGAAAAAAGACATGTCCGGCCTCCACCAAATCTACGGCATGGTCGCCCGCTTCCTCGCCCTCACCGGCCAGACCGACCACATCGACTACACCAAAAAGAACTTCGTCCACGCCGACCTCACCCACGATGAATTCGAAGCCATGCAAAAGGAACGCGGCGAGTCCCTCCTCGGCTTTGCCATGAAAAACGCCAAACAACAGCAAGCCGGAGCCAAACAACCCGACATGGCCAAACTCATGACCGCCATGCTCGCCGGCAACTCCAACCTTGTGAAACTCCAACTCATCCACACCCTCGGCCAAGGCGATGACCAAATCGGCGCCTTCGCCGGCGAAAGCGTCATCATCACCGACCGCAACATCCGCGCCATCGAGGTCACCAACCGCGAGATCGCCGCCGGCAAAAAGAAACTCGCCATCTTCTACGGCGCCGCCCACTTCCCAGACATGGAAAAACGCCTCCTCGAAAAAGGCTTCAAACGCACCACCCACGAATGGATCACCGCCTGGGACATCCCCAAACCCCAACCCGCCCCCGCCCCAGAAAAAGAAGCCGCCTAACCTCCACAGCCCCCTCCATTGCAAGCTCTCCTTATATCAGCCAGACTTTTTCTCAAAAACCCCTTGCCCTCCCCCCACCCCTCCGCTTCCCTCCTCCCATGAGCACCAACAACCGCAAACGCTTCCTAGCCCCCTGGAAAAACTCCCCCACCAAACCCGCCCTCTACCACTGCATCTCCCGCATCGTCGACCGCCGCTTCGTCCTTAACGAGAACGAACGCGAACACTTCCGCAAAATCATGCGCAAATGCGAAACCTTCACCGGCTGCCGAGTCCTCTCCTACTGCCTCATGTCCAATCACTTCCACATCCTCCTCGAAGTTCCTCCCCCACCTCCCAACGGCATCCCCGACGACCAACTCTTCGAGCGACTCGCCGCCTTCTACAGCGAAGCCCAACTTGCCCAAATCAAAAACGAAATGGCCGACGCCCTCCTCATCCGCCCCCTCGCCGAATTCGAAATGCCCCGCCTCGACCCAACCGGCGCCCCCCTCACCCCCGAACGCGAAGCCGAAATCGCACGCGCCCAAGCCACCCAGCGCCTCGACGAAATCCGCAACCGCTACACCCGCCGCATGCACGACCTCAGCGAATTCATGAAATCCCTGTTAGAGCGATTCACCAAATGGTTCAACCGCACCCACGACCGCACCGGCACCCTCTGGGAAGAGCGCTACAAAAGCGTCATCGTCGAAGACGGCACCGCCGCAAGAACCATCGCCGCCTACATCGACCTCAACCCCGTTAGAGCCGGCATCGTCGCCGATCCCGCCCAATACCGTTGGTCCGGCTACGGCGAAGCCATCGGCGGCGGCCCTAAAGGCAACGGCAAAAAATCCCGCGAAGGCCTTGTTAGAGCCTTCCTTGGCCACCAAGGCATCGGCTTCGACTCCACCAAATGGCCCGAAACCTCCCGCCAATACCGCCGCCTCATGGGCCTCGCCCTCGGAAAAAACAAAGGCAAATCCCAAGCCAAATCCCCCGGGCCCATCACCCAAAACACCGCCGAAATGTTAGAAAGTGGCAACAACCAAACCGCCCTCCCCGACCTGCAAATCGCGGACATCCTCCTCTGTCGCCTCCGCCACTTCACCGACGGCGCCGTCATCGGCAGCAAAGCCTTCGTCAACCAAACCTTCGAAGCCGCCCGAGAACGCTTCGGCCCGAACCGGAAAGATGGAGCCCGC
>SYAP01000179.1 GCA_005787565.1 Verrucomicrobiaceae bacterium
CAGAGGGCCACGGATCAAGGTTATCAGGGGGCTTCCCGTCACAAAGCGCTGTCCTCACCCATTCTTGGCGCTCATTGGGCGTGTTAGAATCTGGCTCCGCACCCCGTTTGCCCTTCCCCACTAAATTCTCGATTGTGCCTCTTTTCGTGCCAATCGGGAGTTGGGTAATCGATTCCTTCGGTGGCGAAGGAGGCCCAGAGAAGCTCCATGGCTTCCATGCGCTCGCTGGATGACATCCGGGAAATCTGTTCCTTTGCCAACATGGGCGGAGGCTGAACCGTCACCGGGAGGCAATCAAGCGCCCGGTTTCGCGAAGCGTTTGCGGTTTGGTGAGATGGGGTCGGAGCAGGGGTGAGGATGGAACAAATAGCAAGGGCCGCCCGAAAGCGGCCCTGCGCTCGGCATATTGCCGAGGGGATGATGGCGGAAATCTACCGGCGACGCGTTCACTAGCAAGCCAATCTTCCGCCACGGTCCGCCGTTGTGGGTGGTTTTGCATCGTTTTGATAGAGAGGCGAAGTTTCGAAACCCAGGTGTTCGGATCCTCCAGACGGGATGAGTTTTCCGACTGAGACAGTCGGGACACGTTTTTCCTTCCACCGCGCTACGGCCGCCGGGCTCTGAGGTAGTAGGCTCCTCGGCCTTGGCCTTTTGGGAGGAGGTGGCCGCTTGCGACGAGTTCGCGAAGACGGAGTTTGAGCGTGCTGGGTTTGCCGCCGGTGAGCTGGACGATCTGGCCGAGGGTGAGGGTTTCGTGATCGGGGAGAAGGTGAACCGCGAATCCACGCCAATTCACGCGAATGGGATGGGAGAATGCTGGCTCTGGCGAAATGCTTTCGCTGCCCCGTCACTTCGGTGGCGAGCAGGGAAGAGGAAGACTCGGAGCGAGACGCACCGAAGACGGACTGGAGCAGGATGCACCAGCTACGGTCGTGCTGCGCCTATCAGAGGCGGCAGGCTTGGGGGGCGAGGAGCCAGTTGGGGTTGTGGAGTTCGAGGTTTGAGCCGCAGGCGATTTCGTTAGTGAAGCCATCGCCATCGGGGTCGGCGGTGGGGTGACGGTCCGGGCCTGTTAGGGCGAAGTGTCCGCGGTCGATGAGGGTTTGGAAGTATCCGGGTTCGTGAGTGGCGGGGTGAAGGTTGATCTCGGTGCGGACGGTGTGGGGCGCGATGGTTTTGATCTGGATCCAGTAGAGGGTGCCGGAGGTGGCGTTGAGGAGTGTGCCTTCGGGGGAATTTGAGGTAGCGGCGACGTTTCCCGTGGCGGGGGTGCCGGTGTAGATGAGGATGTCGCTGGCGCGGTCGCAGGCTATCACGCGCCACGCGGAATGAAAAGACCCGGACTTGGCGACGAGAATCTCCTCTTTTCATGCGTGGGTTCCCGGATTTAGATCGCGCATGCATCCGTTTCTTGATTCCGCGTTTCACATCCGTTGGTCCACTCTGGTTCCCGAAGCCGTAGGTCCGGATATCCGCCATGCGTTGGAGCTTTCGAAGGCGAACATCGAGGCGATCTGTGCGCAGGATTTGGCGGTGGCGTCGTATGATTCGACCTTCGCGGCGCTTGAGGCGGCGACTGAGGATTTGAGCCGCGGCTGGGGCCGCCTGAATCATTTGGATTCGGTGTGCGATCATCCCGCGCAACGCGAGGCGCTCAATGCGATGCTGCCGGAAGTGACGGAGTTTTTCTCGTCGATCCCGCTCAATGAAAAGCTGTGGACCGTGATCAAGGCGGTGGGTGAAAGCCCGGAAATTGCCACACTCGATCCGGTGAAACAGCGCTTCGTTGAGGAAACGCTCGCCGATTTCCGCAACTCCGGCGCCGACCTCCCACCCGCGCAAAAGGAACGCATCGCGGCCCTCGAATCCGAGCTCTCGAAGCTCACCAAGCAATACTCCGAGCACGTGCTCGACTCGACCAACGCGTGGGAAATGGTGATCACCGACGAGGCGAAACTCGATGGCCTGCCGGATTCCGCGAAAGCAGGCGCGGCAGCCAACGCCCGCGCGAAGGGCATCGCCACCGATGAATCGCCGGCATGGCGTTTCACCCTGCAATTTCCCTCGATGTTTCCCGTCCTCCAGCACCTCCATGACGACGGCATCCGCCGCCAGGTGTGGGAAGGTTCGATCTCCGTCGCCGCGAACGGTGAGCAGGACAACACACCGCTGGTTTGGAAAATCCTCGAACTGCGCCAGGAAAAGGCTGAGCTGTTAGGCCACGGCCATTTCGCCGATCTCACATTGCTCCGCCGGATGGCCGCGAATGGTTCCACCGCATTGAATTTCGTCGAAGACCTCCACCGCCGCGTCCAACCGGCCTTCCTCGCCGAGTGCAAACAGCTCGCCCAATACAAGGCCGCGAAAACCGGCACCGCTGAGGGCCTGTTAGAGCCGTGGGAAACCGCCTATTGGGCCGAACGCCAACGCAAGGAACACTACGACCTCGATGACGAAATCCTGCGTCCGTATTTCCCGGTCGATGGCGTGATGTCCGGCATGTTCGAAATCGCCACGCGGATCTTCGGCATTGCGATCAAGGAAAAGGACACGGTTTTCCTCGAACCCGGATCCAACGAAACCGCTGCCGAAGGACTGGTCGAAGTCTGGCACCCGGAAGTGAAATTCTACGAAATCCACGACTCGATCAGCGGCCGCCACCTCGGATCGTTTTACGCCGATTGGCACCCGCGCGAGTCGAAGCGCGGTGGCGCATGGATGAACTCGCTGCACACCGGCGGCCCCGGCGAGCCGCATCTTGGATTGATCATCGGCAACATGTCGCCCCCCGTGGATGGCAAGCCCGCGCTGCTCACGCACGGTGAGGTCGAAACGATTTTCCACGAATTCGGCCACCTGCTCCACGGCCTGCTCAGCGATGTGCCGGTGAAATCGCTGGCCGGCACGAATGTCCCGTGGGATTTCGTCGAGCTGCCATCGCAGATCATGGAGAACTTCTGTTGGGACCGCGAGTCGCTCGATCTGTTCGCGCGGCATTTCGAATCCGGCGAGGTCATCCCGCAGGACCTCTTCGACAAAATGATCGCCGCGCGCAATTATCTCAGCGCGTCCGCCTTCATGCGCCAGCTCGCGTTCGGCAAGCTCGACCTCGAACTCCACACCCGTCTAACAGCCTATCAGGGCCGCGACCTCGATGAGGTGGATCGTGAAATCCTCGCCGAATACCGCGCCCCGATGAACACGCTCGCGCCATCGATGGCACGCCGGTTCAACCACCTGTTCAGCAGCCCCACCGGATACGCCGCCGGGTATTATTCCTACAAGTGGGCCGAGGTGTTGGATGCGGATGCGTTCACCCGTTTCCAGCGCGAGGGCGTGCTGAATCCGGAAACCGGCCGCGCCTTCCGCGAGCACATCCTCAGCAAGGGCAACTCCGCTCCGGCCGACGAGCTCTACCGCCGCTTCATGGGCCGCGATCCGGAACTCGAACCCCTCCTCGTCCGCTCCGGCCTCGCCGAGCCGATGGTGGCTTGAACCAGGGGCGGAATCGTGAAAGCGAGAAAACGATGGGTGCCTCGCCAGATTCACGATTCCGTGAAGTAATCGGAGTCGATTTTCTTCACTTCATATACTGAGGCAGTGGTGACACCTACGCCATGGTCGAACATCAGCTTAGCCAGTAGTGGGCCATCGATCAGGATGATTTTGGTATCGATTCTGGCAGCGAAGTCCCTTGCCTCAGCCGTGAAAATGGACGTGGTAATGAAGATGCCTTTCTTTGCGCGCTGACCTTGCAGTGCTCCTGCGAATTTTTGGATCTCCGGCCGACCCACGCTTCCTTCCCAGCGTTTTGCCTGGAGATAAATTACGTCTAGGCCCAGCGGATCTTCATTGATGATACCGTCGATTCCTTCGTCACCGGACCGTCCAAGTGCTTGGCCTGCGTCCTTACGGCTGCCCCCGTATCCCATTCTAACGACAAGATCCACGACAACACGTTCCAGAAAGTCTGGGGGATTGCTCATGATTTGCGAGAGGAGATCCGTTTCGACATCCCTGCGAACCTGCTCATACGCGTTCTCCAAGGATTCTTCTGGTGTTTGAGAATCCTCTTCGACCACCACTGGATCTTCCTTGTCCTCGTTGGACTTGCGCTTGCCACGAAACAAGCGATAGCCATCAAAGCCATTCAACACCTTCAGATCGATTCGATTGGGAAACTTGTTTAAAGCTTCAACTCCGGGACGTGTGATGGTGGAATATGCACGCCGAGGAGCAGCCAAGAGACTGGCTTGAATTAGGTGTGTTTTGGCCCATCCGATCCGATTGTCAAACAAGCGGGCTCGGCCACTTGGCAGCATTTCGCGTCGCTCTTCATCCGATAGATTGAATTGATTCGCAAGTTGGCCAACCAAATCGCGGTTGAGATGTTCCTTGCCGTCAGCATGAAGTTGCAACAATGGGCGCATCAGGGACTGGAAATCTGGAATAGGCATGGTGATTGGCTTTGCAACTCGGCAAGGATGCAAAAAGGAAGCAGACCCGCAAGCTGGAGAACCAAGCTTTGATAGACAGCGTGTTTTTCGATGGAGAAACCACCGCCGCTTCATGGGCCGCGATCCGGAACTCGAACCCCTCCTCGTCCGCTCCGGCCTCGCCGAGCCGATGGTGGCTTGAGCCGGGGGCGGAATCGTGAAAACGAAAAGGGCCGCGCACTCGCGCGGCCCCGTTGATTCTGTCATGAAATCAATTTTTCGTGGCAACCACCATTCCCATAGTTGCTGCCGACGGGAAGAAAGTGCCTGATTTTCCGAAATTTGTCATGTCCCCAAGATGTGGGACACCCGGAGGCGGAGGTGTCGTTCGGTCCTGGTGCCTGAAATCCCGCCACCGCCATTGCTCGCGCTCGACTCCGCTCGAGGAAACGGCTCAAACTCGGCGCGTGAAACCCCGTCCCCGAGGAAACGCCCCGTCAAAACCCCAGCACGGCCATCAGGCCCGCGAAAACCGCCATGTGCAGGTCACCGAAAAGGAGGTCCCATCGCTCGATGAGGACGATCTGATGCGGCTCGTCGCCGAACAGGCCTGCCCGTTCGTGTTAATCCTCGATTGCGTGCAGGACCCGCACAATCTTGGCGCGATCTTGCGCACGGCGGATGGCGCGGGAGTGCATGCCGTGGTCGCGCCGAAGGACAAGGCGGTCGGCATCACGGAAACGGTGCGCCGGGTTTCCGTCGGTGCGGCGGATCATGTCCCTTTCGCGCAGGTGACGAATCTCGCCCGCACCATGGAGCGCTTGAAAGAGGCCGGGCTGTGGCTGGTCGGCACCTCGGACCGCGCGACGAAGCAGCTTTACGAGCTCGATCTGAAAGGCCCGCTCGGCATCGTGATGGGCGCCGAGGAAAAGGGCATGCGCCGCCTAACAGAAGAGAACTGTGACTTCCTCGCGATGATCCCGATGGCGGGCAAAGTCGAGTGCCTCAACGTTTCCGTGGCCACCGGGGTCTGCTTGTTCGAGGCCGTGCGCCAACGCCGGGTGGTCGGATGAAGGAACCGGTCCGGATTTTCTCCGACCTGCATCTCGGAAGCAGGGTCTCGCGCATCCGGAACGTCTCCGCGCTGCGTCCGCTGTTAGAGGGTGCGGGCACGGTGGTGTTCAATGGCGATACCTGGCAGGAACTCGCGCCGGAATTGTTAGATCGGTCGCGGGAAATGTTGGACCAGCTCCGCACGCTGGCGGCGGAGGCCAGGTGCGAGGTGGTGTTTCTCCCGGGCAATCACGATCCCGGCTGGCCGGGAAATGGCTGGATCGAGCTTGCGGATGGGCGGATCGTCGTCACCCATGGCGACACATTGCTGCAGGACGGCGCGCCGTGGAAACGCGAGATTCTAACAAATCCGGAACAGGTGCGCGAAATCTGGGCGGCCCATCCGGCGGCGGAAACCGATCCGTTAGAGAGGCATCAGGTGGCCCGGGAGATTTCCATGGCCTTTCCGACGCTGCATCATCCGCATGGCCGCCATCTTTTCCAGCGCGCGTGGGATGCGGCGATTCCTCCGCAGCGCGCGCTTCACATGCTCGCCGCATGGTGGACCCAGGCGGACGACGGCGCGGCGTTCTGCGAACGGTTTTTCCCGAAAGCGGAGCTGCTGGTGATCGGGCATTTTCACCGCCACGGCTCATGGCTGCGTCGCGGGCGGCGGATCGTGAACACCGGCTCGTTCGTCCCGCCCGGCCGCGCGATGTGGGTCGAGTGGCGTGATGGCTTGCTGAGCCGCGGCTTCATCGAGGAAGCACCGGACACCTGCCTGTTAGGGCCGGCGGAGGAAACGTGGCGGTTTGATCCGCCTCAACCCGGATCCTTGGCCGCGAGTTTCTGATCGAAAATCCAGCGGATCAATTTCGGATCCTGATAGGCGGCGGTCCACGAGTCGTGACCCGCCTCCGGATACCAGGTGAATTTCGGCTCGCCGCCAGCTTTCTTCAGCGCCTCGACCATCTCGGTGCTGGTTCGCAGCGGGACGACATCATCCTTCTCCCCATGAAACACCCAGATCGGCGTGCTTTTGTATTTCGCCACCAGCGTCGGATCACCGCCACCGCAGATCGGCACCACGGCAGCGAATTTCCCGGGCGCACGGCCTAACAAATCCCACGAGGCGAATCCGCCCATCGAAAGTCCTGTTAGGTAGAGCCGTGTGGTGTCGATCGGATGTTCCTTGGCAAGCAGATCGATCCTCGCGACCAGGGCATCGAGCAGCGCGTTGGGCTCTTCCGCCGAGGAAAGCCGCATGGTTCCGCGGTCGATCGGCGCCCACCACGAATCGCTGGGGCACTGCGGGGCGATCAGGAAACACGGTTCGTCGATTGCTCTCGCACCGCTCAAAATCGCGGAAACCCCATGGCGGAGCTGCGCTTTGTTGTCATCGCCACGCTCGCCCGCACCATGGAGAAACACCACCAGCGGATAGGTTCTTCCGGCCTCTGGAGCCTCCGGAGCGCTCCACCGATAACGGATCACCGTGCCGTCCGGGGCCTTCCATTCCTGCGCGGTCGGTTCAGCAGCGTGGAGGCAGGCGCAGGTTGCGATGATGGCGGAGAACACGAGTGATTTCATCCCCGCATCATGCCCCGGCGGGTTCCGGACGCAATCTCTCATCCCGGCAATTTCCCTGATGGTTCCAAACCCGGCGCTCGCTTCCACTTGCAGCCTCCCCCCAAATCGGCATAATCCCGCCACTTAGGCCATGTTCAAACGCATCTCCAATCTCTTCAAAGGCTTTCTCGGACTCTTCATCGGCGGCATGGAACGCAAGAACCCGGAGGCCCTCTTGGAAGTCGAGAAAGAGAACCTCCGCAAACAAATCGGTGAGTTCAACAAAGGCCTCGCCACCCACGCCGGACTCGTCGAGCGCCTCCTGTCCCAAGCCAAGAAACTCGAAGCCGAGGAAAACGACCTCCGCGCCAAAACCAAAGCCCTCCTCACCGCCGGCCAACGCGAAGCCGCTGCCGAAAACGCCTACAAGCTCCAAGCCGTCGACAAACAACACGACGAAATCGCCAAACAACTCGCCGATGCCGAAGTCCGCTACAAGGAACTCATCCGCGCCCGCGACGTTTCCGTCAAAACCGCCCGCGACAAAATCGATAAACTCCGCCGCGACATCGACGACATGAAAGTCCAAAAAGCCATGGCCGAACTCAACGAAATGGCCGCCGGAATGATCACCACCATCGGCGGATCCGGAGATACCCTCAGCCGCCTCAGCGACATCGTCGAGGACGAGCGCACCAAAGCCGCCGGCCGCGCCCGCGTCTCCCGCGACAGCATGGACCTCGGCGACATCAACCTGAAGGAATCCGAGCAAAAGGCCCTCGCCGACATGGCCCTCGCCGATTTCGCCGCCGCCGAAGGCATCGCCCTCGAGCCGAAAACCCCGGCCACCACCACGGAAGCCCCCGCCAGCACCGGCCAAGGCACCATGGGCCCGTCGGTCAGCCAGTAAACCCCCATGGCCACACTGCCAAACTCAGGACCGCCCGAGGCGAAAGGATTTTCCGCGCCACGCCTCTGGCGCACCCTCCGCCGCGTCGCCGCCGCCGCCAGCCGCAAGACCGTCCTCACCGCGCTCATCCTCTTCTACTGCCTCCAGGACCGCGACACCCCCGCATGGGCCAAAGGCGTCATCGTCGGTGCACTCGGATACCTCATCCTCCCGGCCGATATGATCCCGGACATTCTCCCCGGCGCAGGCTACACCGACGATTGGGGAGCCCTCGTCGCAGCCCTCGCCACCGTCACCGCCTACATCAAGGACGAGCACAAATCCAAAGCCTCCGCCCAGGTCAGTCGGCTCTTCGGCGAGGCCAAGCCCACCCCTCCCGCCGATTTCATTGAATAAAATCCCCATTCCCGGGGTATAAAACCGTGGCCATCGCTCATTTCGCACATCCCGCCATGAAGTCACTCCTGCTCACCCTTCTTTTCGCCGCCACCTCCGGCCTCTCCGACGCCGCGGTTTCCGTCGATCACGAAGTCTTCGGCAACACCCTCGGCGGCTGGACCAAACGCGACGGCCAAGCCGCCGAATACCCGCTCTCCGGTGCCAACTACCGCACCTACAAACCGGAAATCACCCCCACGCCCGACGGCGGACTCTTCGTCTCCCTCCGCATCGACCACGTCCGCGGCTGGCTCTCCTCGGACGACCACGCCGTCCTCGAAATCACCATCGACCGCGCCGGAGCCATCGCCTCTGCCCAATCCACCATCGCCATCCAGGGCCGCTCCGTCAGCAGCGACCTCATCCGCGGCGGCACCGATGCCGGGCAGAAACTCGCCGGCGTCGACCGCGCCGTCCAGATCGGCACCGACCTCGTCGCCGACATCGCCGCCAAGATGCTCCGCGAAAAAATCGTCGAACCCGGCCGCGTTTCCTTCCCCGCCGTCCTCCGTCACAACTACAACCTCCTCTTCCAAGCCATCCGCGTCGAGGCGGACCCCGCGCCCACCGACCCCAAACCCGACGCGCCAGCCGAAAGCAAAACCGAAACCCCAGCGGAAAAACCCACCCCCGCCGAAACCCCGGCAACACCCAAGCTCGACATCAAACCCTTCGGCGAGCCCCCCAAAAACAGCACGCTCAAGCAGTGAGGCAGTGAGGCACTGACCGGCTGGACAAGCCCGCCCCAACCCATGTCTAACAGACGAAAGAGAAAGGAAATCCTCGCCCGCAGCCAGGCAAGAACCCGCAGCAAAGGCCACGGCGTTTTGGCCCGGGGCCTTCAGGACGGCTCGGTCGTCCGGGTCGATCCCACCAAAATCTTCTCCCGCAGCGTGCTGCCCGGCATCCCGGAGTTCTACCACAACCTGGATTTCTATGGTAAAGCCCCAGGGGCTATCTATTGAAAAAGCATGATGATTACTCGGTTGGTAAATAAATTGTTGGAAGATTGTTTCGCTCGAGCAGAGCAAGTAGAAGCTGAATCTCTTCTCATTGCGGAATGTTCTAATGGATTGCCGATGGTCGACAGCGATATAGAATTGATAGAGAGAATTCAAGTGGGCGTCATCAAACTTTCGCGTGGTGATCTGATTTTGTTGAGGAAATGGATTGGACAAGCAAATGAAGATTGGAGGGACGTCCTTGACTCCGCAGGGTTTTACCGTGATCCCAAAGCCCATCTGTCTTGGAAGCCGTGACGGCCTTTTATTCAAATCTATGAAAAGCCTAACGGGTGTCCGGTTAACGAGCTAATCCACATTTGAAATGCGCTGTAAACGAAACGATTGCAAATAAAAAGCCCCAGAGGTTCTTCCGGAAACCTACTTGCCAAGTGTGCATCGGTCGGTAGCGGTGACGAGCTCACAAGCCTCGGATTTCTGCTCGATTAACAGCACGTTGTTTGTGAGGTTCTCCTATCTCGTGAAACGGCTTGGGCAACGCATTTCCATGGCTGAGACCGGCCTTCACGTGACCGGGGTGGCGAGCCGTGAGTGGGGTTACAACACTCGGGGAGAGCTGATTGCCGAGGATGCGCCAGGGGCGGCTTCGGATCGTGGTTACCGGTATGATGGCATTGGCAATCGGATCCGAACAGCGGTGCACACCACCAATACGACCACCGCTACCGGGGCGAATCTGGGCACTTATTTCGCCAGCAGCGGCGGGGCGGCGGGGGCGAACCCGGTCAACCAGTATGGCCAGATTGCCTTGCCGGGTCAGGCTCCGGTTGCGGTGGTGCATGATCTGGATGGAAACATGACTTCCGGGCCGCTGCCTTCGGCACCGGGGAGTGTGTCGCACTTTTCTTGGGATGCGGAGAACCGGCTGACCCAGGTGGCCGTGGGTGGGGGTGGTGGGACGGTGTCGTATCGTTATGATCCCTTCGGTCGGCGGATCGCGCGGATCTTGGGGAACATCACCGAACTCACGCTTTACGATGGTTGGAACCCGGTGGCGGAGTATGCGAACCCCCCGCAGTCGACCACGATCAGCCTCAAACGGACCTTTGTCTGGGGGCTTGATGTTTCCGGTTCGCTCCAGGGCGCGGGAGGCGTGGGTGGGTTGTTGGCGATCCGGGAAGCGGCGGGCAATGGCAGCTCCAAGGCCGGGCAGGCGATTTTTCCGGCATACGATGGAAATGGCAACATCATCCGCCTGACCGACTCCAACGGAGCAACGGTGGCCAGTTATGCCTACGACGGCTTCGGCAACCGAATCAACCCCGCCGCCTCTGACATCGACAGCTCCGGCTACGCCAACGAGAACCGCTACGGCTTCTCCACCAAACCGTGACGGCATGTAGTCGTTCAGCAACCGGCGCTGGGCAGACCGAAAGGTTTGGTTCAACGTCCCCCGCGGAACCCGTGAGTGCTGCAACACGCACGGGTGGCCGAAGGTCCAAAGGATCGAGGATTGCACTGAGGTAAC
>SYAP01000180.1 GCA_005787565.1 Verrucomicrobiaceae bacterium
GATGGCGGCGTTGTCGTTGAAGGAGGTGAGGATGGTGGAACCTAGGAAGAGTGGCCAGGTGGAGAGTGAGGAGATGATGGGTCCGAGCCACCAGCCTTGGAGGCCGCCGTGGATGACGAGTCCGCCGAGGAAGAAGCCGACGAGGATGGGTCCGCGGAGGTTGATGGCGGTTTGGTGGTGGGCGGTGGCTTGTGAGAAGGCGAGGAAGAAGAGGAAGCCGCCGATGAACATGGGCGGGTAGTGGGCGAAGAGGACGGTCCATGCCATGAAGGCGAGGTGGGTTATGGTGACGAAGAGGGGGATGGGGCGTTCGGTTTGTTTGATGTCGCCTTGGCCATCGCCATCGTGGTCGCCGGCGCGGGCGGCCATTTGTTTGAGTTCGCCACGGAAGAAGAAGTAGTAGCAGAGGGTGGAGACTGTGATGGCGACGGCGGCTTTGTCGCCGTAGTGAAGGAACATTTCGGGTGTGGTGAGGCCCCATTTTTGGGCGACCATGAGGACGGGAGGTGCGGCGAAGTTGGTGAGGACGCCGCCGACGGAGACGTTGACGAAGAGGAGTCCGAGGGTGCCGTAGGCGAATTTGGGGGAGGGTTTGAGGGAGTAGAATTTTTTGGCGAGGAGCATGGCGGCGATGGTCATGGCACCGGGCTCGGTGATGAATGAGCCGAGGAGTGGGGCGACGATGAGGATGGAGAGCCACCATGCGGCAGGGGATTCCTTGCCGAAGCGGGCGAAGAAGCCGAGGCAGGATTCGGCGAAGCGGAGGACGGGGCGGGTGGAGGCGAGGGCCATGATGATGACGACGAACATGGGCTCGGTGAAGTTGACGTTCGTCATGTAGCTTTTGACGGTGGAGAGGTCATAGAAGGCGAACATGGCGCCGAGGAGGGCGATGACCCAGATGCCGAAGATGGCTTCGATTTCGCCGAAAAAGTGGAGGATGGTGGCTTTGAAGCTAACGAGGTCTCCTGCGGAGGTGTGGAGTCCTTGTGCGGCCATTTTCCTGCGTACCTCCGCTTCGTGGTCGTGCTGGATTTTGTGGGCGTATTTGGTGATGGGGATGGCGACGAAGGTGTGGAGGATGGCGAGGAGGAAGATGACGGTGGCGCAGACGAGGAAGGGTGCTTCCTTGGCGCGGAAGGCGAGGCGCTGGCCGATGGTGGTGAGGTTTTGAGCGGCTTCCTTTTCGGGGAAGGAGGCCATTTCGGTGACGAACTCAGGTTTGGCGGCATCGGCAGCGAAGGCAGGGGCGGCGGTGAGGAGGAGCGCGAGGAGGATGAGGCGGGAGAGGATTTTCATTCGCGGGAGGAAGTCTGGTTGCGGGAGCGGGGATAGCGGGGGTTTGGCGGAGGGGCAAGGGAAACCCGAATCGTGGGGGTTTTGCGGGGTGGGAAAATGGGCGGGTGATGGGGGTGCTTCGCGTTATTTTTTGCGTGAGAGCAGGAGTTGTTCCGCCAGGTCGGAAATGACCCATTCTTCGGCGATGAGTCCGTTGTGGAAGCGGCTGGTGACGACGTCGCGCCAGACGATGGTCCGCCCGGAGGCGGGGAAGCCTTTGAAGGGGCCTTCCTGTTTGGCCCGGACGGTGCGTTGCCAGGAGATGCGATCGGTTCCTTCGAGGAGGATTTCGACTTCGACGGCGGGGTTGGGGAATGCGCGCTGATAGAGATCGAGCATTCCGCGGACAAGTTTGTGGCCGCCTGTTAGCTTTTGATCGGTGAGGTGTGCGAAGTAGTCGGGAGTGAAGAAGTCCGGGATGGCTGTGGAGTTGGCTTGGGCGATGAGGGTTTGGTTGGCGGCCTGGATTTTGGATGATAGGGGGGACATGGCGGATTTTTGGATTCGGGGTTGTGCTGGTTTTTTGTCAGATGGGTTTTCTGGAGGTGCGGCGTTTGGTGAGGAATGCCATGGTTAGGGTGCCGATGATGAGGAAGAAGTGAAGTATCCAGCCGATGAGGGCGATTTTGGCGAGGAACGCTCTGTCTGCGGAATCGATGTCCGGGGCCCAGGAGCCTGTGTTTTGAACGATGGCATTCATGTTGATCATTCCGGTCATGAATGCGGCAGTTCCGCCGATGGCGACTTCGATGGCGCCGATGCATTGGACGAATATGGGAGGCCAGTGTTGATGGGTTTTGGTCCACCAGATGGCGGAGGCGATCCATGTCAGCAGTCCGGGCATGAGGAACCACATGTAGGCACTTTCCCATGGTTCATACGATATGGATGAGAGGGGCATTTTGATGGGTTGGCGACGTGGGAGCGATATGAGGGGGCACCGCGAGAGATTAGAAAGGCGCGAGAGGTTTGGAGTCCGGAGGTTTTGAGTTGCTGAGTGGTGGGGCAATTCGGTTGGGATTTCGGGGGGGATGTATCTTTTTTTGAAGAGGGAGGTCTTTTGGGCTTAGGGGGAAGAAGAGGGACAGTAAGGTCCCTCCTCCTTAAGGGTGGGGGTTAGCCATTTTTCGCGGCGGAACCAGGTGAGTTGGCGTTTGGCGTATTGGCGGGTGGCGAAGGTGATGAGGTCGATGCAGGTGGGGAGGTCGATTTGGCCGGCGAGGAGGGAGCGGATTTCGCGGATGCCGATGGCTTTTTCGGCGGTTTCGGAGAGGGGGCCGAGTTGTGCTACTTCATCGATGATGCCGGCGTCGAAGAGGGTGCGGGTGCGTTGGGCGATGCGGGTGTGGAGGGTTTCGCGGGGGAGGTCGATGAGGATGCCGCGGAGGTTGGCGGTTGCGGC
>SYAP01000181.1 GCA_005787565.1 Verrucomicrobiaceae bacterium
GAACTATCAGCTCAACAACACGCTCACCGTGGCCGGAGGCAGCACGGCGGCCTTGATCACCCGTGAAGCGGGTCGGACGGATGGCAATTCCGGGATCGCGCTGCGCGGGAACATCAACTTCAACGTGGGAGATGTGACCGGCAGTGCTGCTGCGGACCTGATTGTATCGACGGAGTTGGAGAACACCGACAGCGGCACGACGGCAACAGCGGGAGCAAGTTCTCTGACTAAGTCCGGGGCAGGCACGATGGTGCTTGAGGGCAGCCACAGCTACAGCGGTTCGACGACGATCTCGGATGGTGAACTTCGGGTGAACGGTTCTCTAACGGGGACGGGTGCGGTCAATGTGCTGAATACCTCGACGTTGGGTGGAAACGGCGAGATTGCCGGCGCGGTTTCGATCGCTTCGACGGCATTCCTTGCACCGGGCAACTCGATCGGAACGGATCTGGGGTTGGCCAGTCTGGATTTGGATGGGACACTTGAGATCGAGTGGGACAGCACGGTTTCGCCGGAGATTGATTTCTTCAATGTGGTCGGATTGCTGGCGCTTGATGCGGGATCCACGGTTACCTTTACCAATCTTGGTGCGGGATCGCTGACTGCGAGTCCGACGAATGGATTCGTGTTCGCGCAATATGGAAGTCTGACCGGGACGTTCGGAAATGTGGTCGGATTGCCGTCCGGGTTTTCGATCGACTACAACTACGGCGGGCTGAACCAGATCGCGATCATTCCCGAGCCTTCGGTTAGTCTGTTAGGTGCGTTGGGTGCGTTGGGTCTGGTCTTGCGCCGGCGTCGTCAATCGGAAGGTGCCGGGAAATGATGCGTTTCCGGCTTGAGATGCTTTCGCCGTCCACCCATTGAGCGCGCAAGTATTTCGGGTAGCTTCCGGTGCCTGTGGTGGCATCGTTAAGTGTCCAACGTGCGATGGCATGGGCGATTCGTTCCGATGGAAACCGGTAGTGGGCGAGGCTGGGGAAGTGCCAGTTCATTTCTTCCTCAAAGGAGAGGAGGATCACCGAGAGATCGTTGGGGATTTCGATCCGCAGTTCTTTGAGCAGACAGGAGACCGTGACGAATTCCCGCCAGTCGAGTAGAATGAGCGCGTCGGGGCGTCTTTTCTGCCATGCGCGCCTGAGCAGATCCAAGAGGACTTTGGGTTCGCTGTAGGCGGATTCCTCCAATCGGAAGCGGTTTGGTTTTCCGCCGAGTTTGGCGAGGCGATGGTGTGCTGCGTGGAGGATTGTTTTGCCGAACTCCGGCAGCCGTCCGCAGAGTGGCATGAATATGTCGGTGTGTCCTTCGAGGTGGAGGTGTCCGACGGCTTCTTCGATCAGTTCCGTGATGCGGACGGCGATTTGTGGAATGGGTAGGCCGCCGGTTTGGCCGCCGACGAAAAGTGTGGGTGTTTTTCGGCGGATGGCCCATTCGGCCAGCACGGGGGTTCCTGATAGAGCCACGAGGGCGTCCGGTTCTAGCAGGTCGAGCATCCGGTCCCAGGACTTGTGCGATGCTCTTGCCTGTTCGAATCCGTTTGAGCGGTGAAAGACCTCCCAGCCTTGTTGGTGCATGACATTCACCAGTTCTGCGAAGGTCTGGATGCTGTCCTGAAGGAGTTGATTGACTGGCTTGGAAGTCAGGAATAGGAGCCGCTTGTGAGGTTTCGGCTCCTCGGCCGATTTCACTGGAGGACGAGCTGGGGAGCTTTCGATCGGGGCGACGCGGAAGCCATGCCGCTCGCCGCCGGCGATCACCAAGCCGGAGCTTTGTAGCAGATGGATGCCTTTGGAAACGGTGGGTACGCTGACGCCCAGCTCCCTGGCCAGTTCGCGCAGGCCGGGGAGGCGGCCGGGGAACTCTCCGTTGCGGATGCGTTGGGTCATCCAGGCGGCCACGCGCTCCGCGCGGGATTGATGGAATCGATCAGGCATAGGAAAGAAGTATGCCCGACGGAGCAAATCTGTCTAAAATTTTTTTACAGAAATTAGGTGAACTGTCTTCTTCCCCTGACAGGAAAATTTGCTTTGGTAGGAGGCGTTCCGTTTGAAACCCATTTGGACGGTATTGATCATGTAAATCCAAAGTGAGCGATTATACGGGAATGATTCGACGCATTCGCCACTGATAAAAACCCCTTGATACAAAATCCAAACCAAAAGCCACCATGAAACCCCTATTCCGCAATCTGTTTCTCTTGTCGTTGATCCATCAGGCTCACGGCCAATCCATCAGCATGAATTTCGCATCGACGGATCCGAGTGCTGCCGCCAGCCAGATCGCCGCATCCTCTGTGACAGCCGGAGCGATTCCCATCGCCGGGACGTTCTGGAACAACCATGTCGGAGCAACGGGTTCCGCGGCGACGTTGATTGACTCGACTGGTGCGACGTCAGGGGCGAGTGTCAACTGGACCTCTGCAAACACCTGGAGATCTGGATCTACCGGAGGCACTGGAACCTCCCAGAACGGGATTTTGACGAAGGGGTATCTGGATGACAGCAGCAACAGTCATTTGGTGACTGTCAGTGGTATTCCTTATCTGAAATACAACGTCTATTTCATTGGTGCGACGGATTCGACGAGATATTCGGCTCCTACGATCAATGGAACCGCCTATACCTTCAGCGGTGGTGCGACGGTGCCTGGTACCGCGGCGTGGGGAACGCAGGCGTGGACGAATGCCGACACCTTGGTGGAAGGGAACATTTTCCTCAAGATCCAGAATCAGGCAGCTCCGACATTGACCGTGAAAGGTGGAGCCAACCAAGGCGGTGGGGTGCGGGGGTCGTTCGCCGGTGTCCAGGTGGAAAACTCCTACACGGGTACTTTGAGCTATTGGGATGTCAACGGCGACACCGCTGGAGCAGGTGGAGCCAACCCGGATGGGAATTGGGCCGATGCGAACTGGAGTGTATCAGGTGGCGGCACCGCGACGACAGGGGCATGGGTGGATGGCAATGCCGCGGTGTTCTCCGCAGGCACAGACGCGAACGATCTTTACACGGTGACGCTCGCAGCGACGCACACGATGGATGCCCTGTGGGTTCAGGACGGAGACATCACCCTGGATGGCGGGACCGTTGCGCTGAGCGGCAGCCGCATCATCCGGGTGGACAACGGTGCTGGTGGTTATCTGACCTTGAACTCGACCATCAGTTCCGATGGTCCGGTTTCTTCTGCCGGCAACTACGATTTCGGAACGGCCCAGACGCTTGGAATGACTTTCAATCATAGTGGTGGAACGATTTCCAGCTCATCGACCACGACTGTGGCGTCGGGTGGCAATCTGGTCATCGGTGCAGGGGGGGTGGTGAATTCCCCGATTGATGTGGATGCAGGAGGTTCGTTAACGGTTGCGCCGAGCAGTGCGGTGAATTTCCTGACGATGGTGCCGAACGCTTCGATCACCATCGATGGCACCTTGGTGAAGGCTGGTGCCGGCACGACCTTGCTTACCTCGGCACTTCCAACCACTCCGTTGTTGAGTGTGATTGGTGGAGCGTTCCAGCTTGGGAACAATGATGCCTCCGGGGATTTGTCCACGGCAACTGCGGTGGCCGTTGGAACCGGGGCTTCGTTGAATCTCAATCGAACCGGCAGCTATTCGCTGAACACACCGATTTCGGGTGCCGGGGATCTCAACAAGAACACAGGGGGTGAAGCGATTCGGAGCAGTGGCACTGACAGCCGGACCGGAAACACCAACCTGAGGGGTGGAACCCTTACGTTCAATGGTACCGGTGCCATCAGTGGCGCCAATTACCTTGGCAATCCGACCGGTGGCACCACCACGACCTTGAATGTTGCCGACACGGCATCGATCGGGGTCAACTCATTCATGATCTTCGGGGATCAGAGCAATGCGGCGATCACCATCAACCAGACGGGCGGCACGGTGACCAACACCGGTACCGTCAACAACCCCGGAGGGAACAGCATGGCAAACCGCTGGGGTCACTGGGGGGGTGGCAGCACCGTTTACAACTTGAGTGCGGGTAGTTTGAATCTAACGGGTTCTCCCTTGTATCTTTCATGGGATGGTCCGGCGACCTTGAATCTTTCCGGAACCGGAACTGCGAATCTGGTTGGTATCAACATGGGCTTTAACACCCGTGTCCAAGCCTCCACGATCAATTTGAATGGTGGCACGCTCAACATTGGGGCGGCAGGGATTGTGACCGGTGGAACCGCGAACAAGACGATCAACCTGAACGGAGGCACTCTTGGAGCATTGGCTCCCTGGTCCACCACACGCCCGATGAACTTGCTGGCGAACTCGACTGTGGACACGACGGGTGGCAGCATCACCTTGGGTGGAGCGCTGACAGGCACGACCGCTGAATTGACCGTAACCGGTGGAAACACCGCCAGTCTTGCGGGTGGCGGCACCTACACCGGAGCCACCAATGTCACCTCCAACAGCACCCTGTTGCTGGCAGGGGTTCACGGCACAACGGTGAATGTGGCTAGCGGATCGAAGCTCGGCACTGGAACCAGCGCCACTCCCGGGACTGGCACGGCGGGAGCGGTGAATTTTGTCTCAGGCAGTGGTTCGCAATTCCGTGTAGGAGTCACCGGTCCGGTGGATTTGCTCAATGTGACGGGAAATCTTGATGTTTCCGGGCCTCATACCCTGACGGTTACTGCGACCGGGGACATTCCTTCGGCGAGTTCCTTCACTTTGATCGATTATGGAACCATCAATTCCGGCGGGTATGACAACATCAATGTTGTCAGTGCTTCGCCGCGCCTGAACATCACAAAGAACGCCGATGACGGCAGCACCATTGGAGTTACGGTCAACGGCTTCGACTCGCTGATCTGGAAAGGAACCGATGGAACGAATCCCGAGCTTTGGGATGTGAACACGACGCAGAACTGGCTCACGTCCTTCACCAATGTCGGCTCCGCTTTTATTGCGAACGATGTGGTGATTTTTGACGATTCCGCGAGTGCATTCGATGTGACCCTTTCGGGATCGATTTCGCCGACTTCGACGACCTTCAACAACGACAACAGCGATTACACCCTTAGCGGAGATGGGATTGCTTCCGGCTCGGTGACCAAGAACTCGCTTGCGAAAGTCACCTTGGCGAACGCGAACGCCTACACGGGTGCGACCATCATCAATGACGGGGTTCTTCAGATTGGCGACGGAACCAGCGGATCGATTTCCGCTTCCAGCCCGGTGACACTAGGAGCCGAGTTGATTCTCAATCTGGCTGACGGCGGGACTTATGCGAACGCGACCTCGGGTGCCGGCGAGCTTGCCATCGTTGGGACAGGCGGGATGAATTTCAATCCGGTCATCCTGAATACCAGTGCGATCAATCTGAACTTCAATCGTGATGGTTTGGTTTACTGCGCCTCGCAGAATCAGACGACCGGGACCGTGACGATCAACGACGGGGTGGTGGCCTTTGACGGCAACCAGAACGCGAACCGCCTCGCGGTGAACAAGAGTGTGACGGTGAATGCCGGGGGCACGATGGCGATCCTAGGAGTCAATGCGCTGCCGACGAATGCCAACAGCGTTGACATGACGATCAACGGAGGTGGCCTTTCTGTGGTGAGCGGCGGCAGTCCTTTAGTGGGTGTCGCAGGACAGAGTCACGCGCACGTCCGGAATCTCACGTTGAATGGTGGGACGGTGGACTTCTCCTATTCGGGAGATGGAAGTGCTTACAATGCCGAGAGCATCCAGTTGAACGGGACGCTCACCGTGACGGGCACGACACCTTCGACGATTCAGAACGGTCTGGGTGCGGTTAGTGGAAATTCGGGACTCGCCTTGAATGGCAACCGGGTTTTTGACGTTGCTGATGTGACCGGTGACAGTTCTGCGGATTTGATTGTTGGTGCCCAGATCCAGAACAATGACAGTGCCGGGGATACGTTGACCAAGCAAGGTGGAGGGACGTTGCTTTTGACCGGAGAGAACACTTGGTCGGGCGGCACCGAACTGCTTGCCGGGACGATCTCTGCGTCATCGGTGACGCCTGATGCCGTTGGTGGCATCGGCAGCGGATATCTTGCAATCAAGAACGGGGCGACGTTCCGCTACACCGGCACGGGAGCGGAAACCACCACGCGTTTCCTATGGGTCGACAACGGAACGGCGAACATCGATGTGACGGAAGCGAGCGCGAACGTGACCTTCAATCCAACAGGCGGAGCCGTCAGTGCGCCGCTTGTCAAGCTGGGGGCCGGCACATTCACGCTTGGCGGAGCTGTGAGCGGCGCTGCAACAGTTACGGTCAACGCGGGAGCGCTGGTGCTCAACGGAGCCAACACCCATACAGGAGATACTACGGTCAACACCGGTGCCATCCTCGCGGTAAATGGTGGTTCGATCAACGATGCCGCCTCACTTGTGATCAATGGAACCGGCACGGTGGATGTGACCAACAACGAGGTTGTCGACACCTTGTTCATTGACGGTGTTCAACAGGCTCCTGGGGTCTATGAAGCTGTCGGCAATGCAGGGACGAATACGGAGATCGCGCAGGTGACAGGTTCCGGCACGCTTACTGTGGTAAACGGACCGACGAACACCTATGCGAGCTGGATTGATGGGTTCTTCCCAGGCGAGACGGATCCGGACATCATCGGAGCTACTGCGGATCCGGATGGTGATGGCATAGCGAACGCCGTTGAAATGGTGATCGGCAACCAGCCGAACCAGGCCAGCGTTGTGAATCTGCCCACGCTTGATCTTGTGACGGATCCAGCGGGACTGCCTGCCGGTGAATACCTCAAGTTCACCTTCCGCCGCAGCGATCTTTCGGTGGATGCGGGAGTCACTGCCATTGCAGAGCATGACACCGACCTCGAAGGGGTTTGGACGGATGCCGTTGCTGGTGTTGACGGTGTGGTTGTGAATGAGACCGAGGATCTGACGATTCCGGGTGTCCGTGTCGATGTCTTCATCCCGCGCGGTGCCAATGCCACCCTGTTTGGCCGCCTCAGTGTGACGGTTCCCTGAGACCGGACCCTTCCGAAGTCTGAAAGTTATTCCCCCGTCCACGCCCCGCGCGGGCGGGGGTACTTTTTCCGACCTCGATCCTTCAACCCAAAGAAACCCATGTTATGCAAGCCATCCGATATTCCAAACGCTTCGCATGTCCCTTGGCGGGGCTGCTGTTGTTTTCCCCATCGCTAAAAGCGGATTATGCGAGTGAGATTCTGAGCGAGGAACCGTTGGTTTACTATCGCTTCAATGACGGTGCGACTGATCAGCCGGTGATCGCTGACAACCTCGGGAGTGCCGGTGCGACCGGAGACGGGGTTTATTCAAACAGCGCAACCCATCTTTTGACGGGAGCGATGCCGGGCAATTCGGACAAGTCGATCTCCAGTTCCGTGCGATCGATGCATATTCCGTACACGCCAGCGCTGAATCAGGCCGGCAGTTTCACGGTGGAGGGCTGGGTCAGGCCAAGCAGTGTGGTGGCCGCCTCGACTGCACACGTGATGTCGTCGGTGGATTTCGCGTCGCCGCGCAGCGGTTGGTTGATCCTCCAGTCGACGGCAACCAATCAAGGGTTTATCTTCAGAACATATAACAAGCGAGGCACGAGTGTCGCGGTGAATGCGAACACTGCGACCAATCTGACACCCGGGACTTGGTATCATTTGGTTTGTGTTTATGACGATGCGACGCGGCAGGGGAGGGTTTACCTGAATGGAGTGTTGAAAGGTACTTCGACGGTTTCCACCGCTGGTAGCGGAGGAAATTATTATGAGCCACCGGTGAATCAGCCGTTCACGCTTCACACGCGATCAGATGATGTTGGGCCTTGGTCCGGCGGTTTGGATGAGGTGGCGTATTATTCACGCGCATTGAGTGATGCCGAGGTTTTGGAGCATTACAACAACGGGACGAATGCGACACCATCGCAGTCCTATGACAGTCTTGTTTTGTCGGACAATCCTGCGGGCTATTGGCGACTTGGCGAGGCTGGTTATACGGTTCCCCCAGCTGCGAATCTCGGGACACTTGGTTCCGGGGCGAACGGTGTGTATAACGGACAAGCCTACAACACCGACACGGGACCAAAGACCGGATCCGGCTTTCTGGGTTTTGGTGCGAACAATCTGGCGCTGTCGTTGGTGAGTCAGAATGGTTTTGTGGGAGTTCCACTGCAATTGCTCAACAACCGCACGGCATTCACGGTCACCGGTTGGGTGAAGCGCGGGGCGGTCAAGTCCACTCGCGGCGGTTATTTCGGACAGAATGATCTGTTGGAGTTCGGGGATGCTGGTGGAGGATTGAACATCGAGTCATGGATCGCGGCTCGCGGTGGCAACATGCTGCCTGGGTATTCATTCGCCGACAACGAATGGGGCTTCATTGCTTTGTCGGCAGACCAGAACGCGGCCACGCTGTTCCTCAACGGGGTTCAGGTCGCGCAGATGTCCGGAGCGATCGGGAATTATGGGACCAGCGGGTTCAACTTCAACATTGGAGGAGGCGGGGTTTTCAATGCCACGGGTGATTTTTTCCGTGGGGAGATTGATGAAGTGGCTGTATTCGACAAGGCGCTATCCGCCAATCGGGTGCAACAGTTGTATGATGCCGCGCTCGGGAATGTGGCTCCGACGGCGGGAATTCCTACGGTTTCTCCCTCGGCGACCATCCCCGAGGGGCGATCGTATACGCTGTCCATTGTGCCAGCGGGATCGCCACCGTTCACGTATCAATGGAAGCTCGATGGAGTTGAAATCCCCGGAGCTACGGATCCAACCCTTCTCGTGGGCGCGGCGGTTCTCAACGATCCGGCCAATCAGGCATTTGCGTATACCTGCGAGGTGACCAATGCGGGTGGCAATGTGGAATCGGATCCGGTGGATGTGTTGGTGGTTCCGACGTTCCGGTGGAGGGGTGCCGATCCGGTCAACGGAAGTTTCTGGGATCTCGGGACGACGGCGAACTGGGAGCCTTTGAGTGGCGGTGGCGCTGGTGTTTATCTGGACGAGTATGCCGTTCTGTTTGATGATTCGGCAGTGTCCACCACGATTGAACTGCAATCGGATGTGGCCCCGTATGACATTGTTTTCGAGAACGAAACCAAGGATTTGAGCGTAGTTTCAAGTTTCGGTGGAATTGTTGATATCACGGGGATTACGAAACGAGGTGCTGCCACGACGACGTTGTTGACCAACAATGCCTACAACGGTCCGACCATCGTTGATGAAGGAGTGTTGCAGGTTGGCAATGGCGTGAATGGTTACATCAATGCGACGTCACGGGTTGAGATCAATGGTGGGGCACTTCGGATCAACGAGATACCGGATGGCTTCTTTACCAACGAGACGTCGATCGGGGCGGGCGGCGAATTGGTTTTCAACGGAACAGGCAACCTCGATCTGACCGGGGCGGCGACGATTTCCGGAGCCGGGATGGAGGTGTTTGATCGCGACGGTTTGGTGTTTGTGAATCGGCCGAACTCGATCAGTCAGGTGCAGGTCCTGAGAGGTGAAGTGTTGTTTGATGGCAGCCAGGTGGGGAACCGTTTGGGTTTGGCTCCGGAGGTGACAGTTGAGGAAGGGGCGATCATGACGGTTGCAGGTGTCAACTGCTTGCCGACCGGAGCCAATGCCGCTTCCATCACGCTCAACGGTGGAACGCTCCGACTTCTCACTGGCGGCAGTCTTGCCACGGGGGTTACCGGACAGAGCCATGCTCATCTGCGCTCGCTTCAGTTGAACGGGGGCACGGTTGAGTTGGCCTATTCCGGCGATGGCAGCGCATTTGATGGGGAAAGCGGGCAGTTGACCGTGGGTATTTCCGTTACCGGTACCGCTCCATCCTTTGTGACGTCCGCAGCGGGCACGAACAACGGGAATTCGGGCCTCGCTTTGGTGGGTGTCATCCCTATCGCGGTTGCGGATGTAACCGGTGATTCTGCTCCGGACTTCATCATTGATGGCGAGTTGGAGAACAATGGCGATGGTTTGGCTGACGGGTTCACCAAAACCGGTACCGGCACGCTCCTGCTTGGTGGAGGGCGATCGCATTCGCTCAGCGGTGCGGTCACCGTGACGGAGGGAGTGTTGCTGGGAGATGGGTCGATGGTCGCTACCTTGGCTGTGGGGGTGGGTGGAACCTTTTCCGCTGGTGAAACCACCGGGGAATTCATCTCCAACTCGGCGAACATCCAGGGCACGTTGTTGCATCAGATCAACGGTTCGGCATCCGATCACCTGCAGATCAACGGCAATCTAACACTTGGCAACGGTTCGACGATCGCGATTCAGGCGATTGCGCCGACGCAGCCCTCGTATGTGATCGCGACCTATACTGGGACGTTGACGCAGGGGACGAATCTGGTGACGGGAGTGCCGGCGGGTTATTCGGTGGATTACGCGTTTGGTCCTTCGGGCAAGCAGATCGCCCTGGTTTCCTCTTCCTCGGATCCATATGCCGCGTGGGAGGAAGCGGAGGAGATTCCAGCGGGTCTTCGCGGGTTCGATCAGGATGCCGATGGTGATGGTGTTCCAAATGGCATCGAGTTCATCACCCAGAGCGACCCGATGGATGGATCCAGTTCCAACCTTCCTGAGGCGCGATTGGATGGAGACGACTTCGTCTTCACCTATGACCGCAGGGATGATGCGGTTGATCTCGAGATTGTGGTGAAGACCAGTGAGACGCTGTCGGCTCCGTGGACTGCGGCTGTTCATGGGGTGGATGGAGTCGAGATCCTCGTCGAGCCGAACGGGGCCGCTCCCGATTCGGTGGAAGTCAGGGTACCCCGCAATGGACGCGGCCGCCTTTTCGGCCGCATGGAAGCGGGGTTGGGTGATTGATTCCAACCATGCTTCTTCGCCAATGGGCAATGCCTCCACCGCAGCGCGTCCGATCCGGTCGGTTCTTGTTCTCGGTGGGGGCAGTGCCGGGTTGATCGCCGCGCTGACGTTGAAGCGGAAGCGTCCGCATCTCAGGGTTGAGGTGGTTTACAGCTCGAAGCTGGGAGTGATCGGCGTGGGGGAAGGGACGACTCCTTACGTGCCGGGTCATTTCATCGGGTATCTTGGCTTTGACGAGGCTGCGGTTTTTGCTGCGCTGGATCCGGTGTTCAAGCTCGGGGTTCGTTTCCGGTGGGGAGCGGCGGAGCATTTCGACTACAGTTTCTCCGGGATGCAGCATCCGTTCCGGTATCCGGATCTATCCAGGAATTCGGGGTTTTATCAGGAAACGCCGGCGCAGGCGATTGATCTCAGCTCGGCGCTGATGGATGAGTGCAAGGTGGTTCCGCTGCGGACCGACGGCCAGCCCGACCTTCCGGTGGCCGGCAATCATCTTGCGTGGCATATCGAGAACCACCTATTTGTCGAATGGCTGACGAAGGTTTGCCTAGCGGAGGGTGTGTTTCTAACGGATGCCGAGTTGGGAGGGGTGGTAGCGGATGGCGAGGGCGGCATCGCGTCGCTGCGACTTGCGGATGGATCGGAGCGTGCGGCGGATCTTTTCGTTGATGCCTCCGGGTTCGCGTCGGAGTTGTTAGGCAAGGCGCTGGCGGAGCCGTTTGTGGGATTCAGCCGGTCGTTGTTTTGCGATCGGGCGGTGGTTGGTGGTTGGGACCGCGGGGATGAGATGATCCTGCCCTACACTCTATCAGAAACGATGGATGCCGGGTGGTGCTGGCAGATCGATCACCCGCACCGCATCCATCGGGGCTATGTGTATTCCAGCGATCATCTAACGGATGAGGCGGCGGTTGAGGAATACCGGCGGCAGGTGCCGAAGGCGGGTGAGCCGCGGATCGTTCGATTTGTTTCCGGGTGTTATGAGCGTCCATGGGTTGGGAATGTGGTTGCGGTCGGGAACGCGGCCGGGTTCGTCGAGCCGTTGGAGGCGACGGCGCTGATGGTGATTTGCATCCAGAGCCGTTGGTTGGCGGACGGGTTGATCGATTCCGGCGACACGCCGCCACCGACGATGCGTGAGTTGTTTTGCCGGATGAACCGTAATCTTTGGCGACAGATCCGGGATTTTCTGGCGCTGCACTACCGATTCAACGCCCGCCGGGACACGGAGTTCTGGCGGCGATGTTTGGAGGAGACTTGCTTGGGTGAGCTTGAGGAGCTGGTGGCGTTCTATCAGGAGAACGGTCCGTCCGCGATTGCGGGTGCGATGCTTGACTCGAACAACTCGTTCGGGCTGGACGGCTACCTGGTGATTCTCAGCGGGCTCGGTGTTCGGCATCGGCGCGAATGGACGCCGCCGCCGGAGGAGCTGAAGATTTGGCGTGCGAAACTGGACCGGTTGCGGCGGATCGCGCGGAATGGATTGCGCATGGAGGAACTTGCCCGGCGATTGAAGAATCCGGAGTCGTGGAGGCGCATCCGGGGCGGGTGAGGGGAGATTGTTCGGTTGACCGCCGGCTGATGTGCTACTATAATGGAGCACAATGAAAACCGCAACGGTTCGAGATTTGAGGAATCACTACACCAGTTTGTTGAGTTGGCTGGAGGCCGGGGAGGAAATTGTGATTACACAACGGGGCAAGAAGATCGCGCGACTTGTGCCAGCTCAGGATGAAGTGTTGGAAAGCGTGGACTGGTCCCAAAGTCCTGCTTTGAATAGAGATCGCTCCATGTCACCACGGCTTTCGGCAATGGATTCACTTGATCTGATTCAAGAGGCTGGAGGAAAATGGTGATCTGTGCGGACACGAGTTTTCTGTTCTCTCTTTACGGGAATGATGGGAACACGTTGCGGGCTTTGAAATGGATGAAGTCTTGCCGCGTTGCGCTCACCCTTTCCTCAATGAACGAATATGAGCTTGGTAATGCGCTTCGATTCGCAGAGTTTCGCAGAGCCATTGCTTCCGGCGAAGCGGCGTTGTTTTGGGCTGAATTTGAAGCGGATGTCAGGGCGGGAAGGCTGAAGATTCAGGTCTGTAATCTGGCGGATGTGGTAAATGCAGCCAAGCGGTTGTCTGCTTACACGCTTGCTGGCGGACATCGCGGATTTGATATTCTTCATGTTGCTGCTGCCATCCAACTTGGGGCTGAGCGTTTCCTCACCTTTGATGCGAACCAGAAGAAACTTGCCAAGCTAGTGGGACTTGGGGCCCCCCTTTGAATGCTGGCGTCTCACGAGCGTGTGATTGTTTGTTAGGTGGCTGTTTACTTGGTTGAGAGGGCCTGGATGATGCGGTCTCTAACGGGGTCTTCGATGACGCCGGCGAGGGCGAGGTCGCGGGCGAGGCGTTTGGCGTTGGCGACTTCGAGGTCGGTGGGAGGGGTGTTGTTTTCCTGGGTGGGGGCGAGGTGGAGGTTGGGGAGGATTTTCTCCATGCCGGGTGAGAGTGCGGGATCGATGATGGGGCGGATTTCGGCGCGTTTTCCCTGGAATGTGCCGCTGGTGATGTGGGGGATTTCGCCGTTCTTGAAGGCGTTGATGGTGCGCATGTCGGCGGTGTAGCCGAGTTTGGTGAAGTTGACGTAGTTGAGGATGAGGTTCTGGCGGATGAGGGTTTGGGTGGAGGAGTATTCCTCGCCGGAGTCGTCCGCTTCGAACAGCTCGGGTTTGAAGCCGAAGGCGAGGTCGATGAGTTCCTCGTGGGGGAGGTCGAGGCGGTCGGCCTCGTGCATGAGGCCGATGGCGCGGAGGAGGGTTTTGCGCGCGTCCTGTGCGTTGAACTGGTGGAAGTAGGAGCTTTCGGTGGCGATGGATTTCATTTCCGCGACGATGGCGTCGCGGCGCTGGTGGTTCTTCCAGATGCGGCTGCCGAAGAGCAGGGCGATGATGAGGACGATCACCCACGCGGCGCGGATGAGGAGAGTGACTGGATTCGGCGGGTGCATGTTAGAATGCTGTTAGGAAGTCCAGATGGACTTCGGTTTTTTCGGTTCCTTGGGTGGGGCCTCGAAGCTTTTGCGTTCGCGCGAGTGGAAGATGGCTTCCTCGCGGGTGATGAAGCCGGTTTCCATCAGATGGGCGATGCTTTGGTCGATGGTTCGGTTGCCCTCGCGGTGGCCGATTTCCATGAGGCCGACGATTTGTTCGAGTTTGTGTTCGCGGATGCAGTTGCGGATGGCGTGGCTGGAGACGAGGACTTCGGAGGCGAGGACGCGGCCCTGGCCATCGGCGCGGGGGATGAGGCGCTGGCAGATGATGCCTTCGAGGACGCTGGCGAGCTGGGTGATGATCTGGGGTTGTTGATCGGAGGGGAAGACATCGACGAGGCGGTCGATGGTTTGCGGGGCATCCGGGGTGTGGAGGGTGGCGAGGACGAGGTGGCCGGTCTCGGCGGCTGTTAGGGCGATGCGGATGGTTTCGAGGTCGCGGAGTTCGGAGACGACGATGACATCGGGATCCTGGCGGAGGGCTTGGCGGAGGGCTTTGGGGAAGCTGCGGGTGTCGGTGCCGACCTCGCGTTGTTTGATGAGGCAGGAGCGGTGGTTGAAGACGAATTCGCTGGGGTCCTCGAGGGTGATGATGACGCCGTTGCGGGTGTCGCCGATGCGGCGAACGATGGAGGCGAGGGTGGTGGATTTGCCGGAGCCGGTGAGTCCGGTGACGAGGACGAGTCCGCTGCGGAGTTTGCAGAATTCGTTGACGACCTCGTGGTGGCCGAGCTGCATGAGATCGGGGACGTCCTGGGAGATGAAGCGGAAGGCGGCTTCGGCGTGGCCGCGGGCGATGTGGACGTTTCCGCGGAAGCGGCCGATGTCTTCGACCTGGAGGGCGTAGTCGAGTTCCCAATCCTCTTCGAGGGTGGCGCGCTGGGCTTCTGTTAGGGTGTCGAGGATGAGCGAGCGGACGGTGGAGGGGTCGAGGATTTCCTGATCGAGGGGAACGATCTGGCCGTGGACGCGTGCGGCGGCGGGTGCCCATGGGCTGAGGTGGAGGTCGGAGCCGCCGAGGGCGATGGTTTGGCGGAGGTATTGGGTGATGTCGCTGGCCATGACGGTCGATCTAACGAGTTATTGGATGCCACGCATGGCGCGGTCGAAGTCTTGGGGGCGGGGGCATGCGGCGCGTGCGATGTCCGGATCGACGAAGCCCTGGCGTGCGGCGGCGACGAGGTATTCGAGGCGTGAGCAGTTGGTGGCGCCGTCGCCTTTGAGGAGGTGGTCCTGGATTTCGGCGAGACGGTTTTCGAGGATCCAGCGGCGGGTGCCGGCTTCGTTTTGGAGGTATTCGAGTGCGGCGAAGAGTCCGCCGCCGAGGCGTGGGAGGAGTTGTTGGGAGACGATGCCGATGAGCTGGGAGGCGAGGAGTTGGAGGGCGCCGGCGTTGCCGTGGCCTAACAGATGGGAGAAGCGTTCGAGGGTTTCGCAGACGCTGCTGCTGTGGAGGGTGGAGATGACGAGGTGTCCGGTTTCGGCGGCGTGGAGTGCGGTGAGTGCGGTTTCGGCGTCGCGGATTTCGCCGAGGAAGAGGATGTCCGGGCTTTGGCGGAGGGCGGCGCGGAGGGCTTCGGCGAAGCTGCCGCTGTCTTGGCGGATCTCGCGTTGGGAGAAGAGGGCGAGGTCGTTGTGGAAGAGGTATTCGATGGGGTCTTCGAGGGTGACGATGTGGCGGGCGAGGTTCTGGTTGAGCCATTGGAGGCAGCCCGCGACGGTGGTGGATTTTCCGGATCCGGTGGGGCCGGTGATGAGGATGAGGCCGTTTTTGCGGATCATCCATGACTCTAACAATTCATTTGGGAGGCCGAGATCTGCGAGTGGCGGGACATCGGAGCGGATGGGGCGGAGGACGGCGGCGAGGCGGCCGAGGGTGTGATAGAGGTTGACGCGGCAGCGTCCGCCGCCGCCGGGGAGTTCCCATGAGGCGTCGGCTTCTGGGGTTTTCGAGTGGTCGTGGCCGCAGGTGGTCCAGAGTTCCGTGAGGTCGGCGCGGGTGAGCGGATTTCCGCTGGCGGGAACGAGAGAGCCATTCATGCGGACCCTTGCCTGCTCGCCCTCGATGAGGAAGACGTCCGTGGCGTCGGCTTCGAAGGAGGCGCGGACGAGGTTTGCGATCGGGCTTTCCATGAGGGCACTGGAGGGTGGGTCAGACGTTGAATCCGAAGTGGCGGTTGGCGTTTTCGAAGCAGACGGCGCGGATGAGGTCGGCGAGGGCGTCGAAGTCATCGGGGAGTTCGCCGCGGTCGGCTTCGGAGCCGATGAGATTGCAGAGGATGCGGCGGACGTATTCGTGGCGGGGGAAGGAGAGGAAGGAGCGGGAGTCGGTGAGCATGCCGACGAAGCGGGAGAGGAGGCCGGTGGAGGAGAGTGCGTCGAGGTGGAGTTCCATGCCGTATTGCTGATCGAGGAACCACCAGCCGGAGCCGAACTGGATTTTGCCGGGGACGGTGCCGTCCTGGAAGGCGCCGGTCATGGCGGCGAAGAGGTAGTTGTCGGAGGGGTTGATGTTGTAGAGGACGATTTTAGGGAGTGCGCCTTCGCTGGCGAGGGCGTCGAGGTAGGTGACGAGGGTGCGGCCTTGGGAGGTGTCGCCGATGGTGTCGAAGCCGGAGTCCGGTCCGAGTTTCGCGGCCATGGCGCTGTTGGTGTTTCGGAAGGGGCCGAGGTGGAGTTGTTTGGTCCAGCCTTTGGCGGCGTCGAGCTGGCCGAAGAAGACCATGAGATAGAAGGAGAAGCGTTCCTTTTCCTCGGGTGATGCTGGGGTGCCGGAGCGTGCCTGGTCGAAGATGACGGAGGCTTCGGCATCGGAGCATGGGAGTGCGGGGCAGCGGTCGAGGCCGTGATCGGAGAGGCGTGCGCCGGCGGCGTGGAAGTCGTCGTGGCGTTTCTGGAGGGCGGCGAGGAGATCGGAGAGGTGGTGGATGGAGATGTGTGAGACGGCTTCGAGTTTGGCGAGCCACTGGCCTAACAGATCCGGGCGGTCGACGAGGAAGGCCTTGTCGGGGCGGAAGGTGGGGAGGACTTTGGTTGTTAGATCGGATTGGGCGATGGAGTGGTGGTCATCGAGAGGGTCGGCGGGATCGTCGGTGGTGCCGACGACGCGGACGTCGAATTGTTTGAGGAGGCCGCGTGCGCAGAAGTCGGGTTCGGCGAGTTTGGCGTTGGCGCGTTCCCAGATTTCATCGGCGGTTTTGGGGGAGAGGAGGAGGTCGATGCCGAAGTAGCGTTGGAGTTCGAGGTGGGTCCAGTGGTGGATGGGGTTGCGGAGGGTGAAGGGGACGGTTTCGGCCCAGGCTTGGAATTTTTCGCGGGGTGAGGCGTTTCCGGTGATGCGTTCCTCGTCGATGCCGTTGGCGCGGAGGAGTCGCCATTTGTAGTGGTCGCCGCCGAGCCAGATATCGGCGAGGTTTTCCCAGCGTTGGTTGAGGGCGATTTCGCGTGGGGAGAGGTGGCAGTGGTAGTCGATGATTGGCTGGGAGGCGGCGATTTCATGGAACAATCGACGGGCGGTGTGGGAGTGGAGGAGGAAGTCCTGATCCGGGTATGGCATGACCTGCGGATTTCATCCGTTCGGGCGTCTGATTCCAAGGGGAAAAGCCGGTTTAGTCTGGAGGTGGTAATTTTTCGGATTCGATTGCTAGACAGGGAGTCCGGGTGTCGTAGCATTCGGATCATGTTTCGCACCGCCCTTTGCCTAGCCACCACCACTGCTTTGGTTCAATCCGCCCAGTGGTATGAGGAGATGAAAATCGGACCCGCGTGGTCGAATTCTTTCGAAGATACGTTTCAGGGGAACAAGCGGGTGGGTGCGCTGAAGGGGATTCTGCTGGATCTTGGCGACAATCATCGTGCGCTTTTCGATACCGAGACGTTGCGTTTGGTGACGGCCTATGAGGGAGGTTTGGACTGGGGTGGGACGCCTTGGACGGGTGCGCACGGCAAGTTGATCGGGCTGAACAATGGGACGCCGATTTTCAATTCCGCGGCTGGTCCGGGATGGGCGGATGCCTCCGGGTCTTTCGATGACAAGCGTCCGATTCCGGGATTTGGCAATTTGGATCACTCGAAGTTCAACGGCTATTATCGTCATGGTGACAAGATCGTGTTGGATTACACCGTGCATGGGACGCGGGTGCTGGAGACGATTTCCCGTGAGGGTGGAAATCTGACGCGTTCGTTCCAGGTGGGTGCGCGGGCGAAGGATCTGGTTTTCCGGGTGGCGGATGAGGCATCTTCGTTCACGGTGGGTGCGGATCGCGCGGGTGCGAAGTCGGCCGACGGGTTGGGGATTGTTGCGACGGGCGGGGTGCAGCTTGCGGCGGATCCGAAGAATCCGGGGCGTTTGCTGGCGAAGATTCCGAAGGGTGAGGGTGATCTTTCGTTCCAGGTGGCGTTTGCGAAGGGAGCCGAACCGAAGGCCGGGGCTGCTCCTGATTTCAAATCGTTGATTGCCGGTGGGCCCGCGCTTTATCCTGAGAAGCTGGAGACGAAGGGCACGATTTCGACGGACAAGCAGTCGCCCTACGTGACGGATGTGGTGACGCTTCCCGCCGAGAATCCGTGGAAGGCGAATCTGCGTTTTGGTGGTTTCGATTTCATCAATGAGGATTCCGCAGCGCTTTCGTCCTGGAATGGTGATGTGTGGGTGGTGAGTGGTCTGAAGGGCGACTGGAGCAAGCTGACTTGGCAGCGGATCGCTTCCGGGCTTTTTGAAACGCTCGGTCTGCGTGTGGTCAATGGCGTGATCCACGTTCAGGGCCGCGATCAGATCACGCAGCTCATCGACCTGAACGGAGATGGTGAAACGGATCACTTCAAGGTGTTCAACCGCGACATCATCATTTCGCCGAATTTCCATGAGTTCGCCTTTGATCTTCAGACCGACAAGGCGGGGAACTTCTATTTCTCCAAGGCATCGCCGGTTCGTGGTGGTGGCCGGGGATTTGATCGGATCCTGCCACACCATGGGATTGTTGCGAAGATTTCGCCGGATGGCTCGAAGTTTGAGGTCATCGCGACGGGTCTGCGTGCTCCCGGTGGTGTGGGTGTTGGTCCGAACGGTGAGATCACCACGGGTGAGAACGAGGGCACGTGGCAGCCGCGTTGCAAGATCAACTATTTCACGCCGGGCAATGTGCCGTTTCTTGGCACGGAGGATTCCCGGCAGTTCCTGAAGGACGCGCCGTTCACCGAGCCGCTTTGCTATCTGCCGATGGAGGTGGACAACTCGGGTGGTTCGCAAATCTGGGTGCCCGAGGGTGCGAAGTTCGGTCTCAAGGCCGGGGAGTTGATCCATCTTTCCTACGGGCAATCGTCGGTCTATCGGGTGCTGCCGGTGAAGCGTGGAGATACCTTGCAAGGTGGTGTGGTGAAGCTTCCGATCCGCCTTCAGTCCTCGGCGATGCGCGCCCGATTCCATGATGATGGATCGATGTATGCGCTGGGCTTCCGCGGATGGCAGACGAATGCGGCGACGGAGTGTGCGTTCCAGCGGATCCGTTACAACGAGGGTGTTGCGTTGCCGATTCCTGAGAAGCTCGAATACACGCCGACCGGGGTGAAGTTGACTTTCGCGACTGAATTGGATGCGGAGCTTGCCGAGGATACGACGAGTTATTCCGCCGAGCGTTGGAACTATGTTCGTGGTCCGCAATACGGGTCCGGCCATTTCTCGGTCGACAATCCGGATGAGGCTGCGGAGAAATCCGCGTTGGAGAAGGAATCACAGGGTCATCGCAAGAACGACACGGTTGCGGTGGAGAAGGCGAAGCTGCTAGAGGATGGCAAGACCGTTGAGTTGACGCTTGCGGGCATGAAGCCCTGCCACACGCTGAAGGTTTCCTTCGATCTGGAGGATACCGATGGCAACATCCTTGAAGGCGAGTTGAACGCTACGGTTTACAAGGATTGAAGCGGGGCTAACTGATTTCTGATATTTTAACAGGGAATCCGGTTGATCGCCGGGTTCCCTGTTTTTTTGGGGACTGAGGTGGTGAGGGGTGAGGGGGAGAATGGGAACCGCGAAGGCGCTAAGTGCGCGGAGGTTTTGGGGGGAGAAGAGAACCACTGATGGAGAGAGGGGAATAAGAAAGGAGAGAATGTAGGAGGATACACCTTCGGCGGGGCTACGGCGGACAGGTTGGGGATTTGAGATTGGGGCAAGAGGGGCTCACGGGAAGACGCTGAGGTAGAGGGCGGAATAAGGAGGGAGCCATCAAGAATGAGAAACTAACTGAAACAAAAACAGCCACCCCGTCGGGTGGCTGTCTTTATAAAGCACTTTTAGACCGGTGTGCGATGCAGGGAGCGCGGCTTGTGCTTCTAACTTTGTCTTGATTCAGGCGGCCAAGTTAGGATTTTGCTTCCCCTGATCAAGGAAAAAATTTTGGCTGGGGAAAACGCATGAAATCACCAACTCATACCCTTTCCTTTGATATTGGTTACGCATCTATCGGTTGGTGCGTGTTATCCGCCAAAAAAGAGGAGATGGAGACTCCTGAGATTCTTGGAACGGGAGTGGTTACGTTTCCCACGGACGACTGTCTGGCATCGAAGCGGCGAGATCTTCGACGCACGCGTCGCCATATCCGTTCCACTCGCCAGCGGATCGAGCGATTGAAACTTTGGTTGTTATCGCGCGGGTTCCTCAGTCGTGAGGATCTAGACAAGCCCGGACACCCGGCACCCTTTCTCCTTGCTGCGGCGGCGCTACAGGGTCACCGCAAGCTGAATGGGCACGAATTGTGGACGGTGCTCCGGTGGTACGCACACAACCGGGGATACGATGGCAATTCGCTCTGGTCGCGCGACGAATCCACCGACGACGACACCGAAAAGGAGACGAATGCCAAATCCCTGATGACGCAATATGGCACTGCCACGATGTGCGAAACTGTTTGCGCTTGTTTGGAACTGAATCCCAAAGACCACTCAAAGCGGATATCCTCTGCGCTCCCCTACAAGACACTCAACGCAGCCTATCCAAGGCAGATCGTGAGGAACGAAGTTGCTGAATTGCTGCGCAAGCACCAGCTGCTGGATGCGGAGGCCGTTCGCTTCTTGTTGAAAGCTGAGGCTCTTACCAAAGCCGAGAGGGAAACTCTTGGCGCTGCCGGCATCAAACTTCCGATGCGCTACCATGGCGGGCTGCTCTTCGGGCAGCTTGTCCCGCGATTTGATAACCGAATCATTTCCCGTTGCCCCATCACCTGGGCACAACAATACGACGAGGAAATTGCCAACGGAAAAACCGAGAAAGAGGCGCGCCACTTGGCAGAGAAATACTCGAAAGTGCCTGCTGCCAAATCGCCCGAATACCTCGAGTATCGCTTCGCGAGGATTCTCGCCAACCTGAAGGTCGACGGAGAGCCGATCCCTGCCGGATCGAGGAAATACTTGTTCGATGTGGCGAAGAAGCAAGGCTCGCTCACTGCCAAAGATCTCAAAAGCGCCCTTAAGTCACTCCATCCAAAAGCAAAAACCAACGTCTCTGATTATTTCACCCTGCATCCGGACAGCGCCAAAGCACTGGTTCTTGATCCCGTTGCTGATGCGGTCCGGAAAGCCTCGGGGAAGAACTCCACCCTGGCTCCGGTCTGGCCACATCTCAGTGATGAGGCCAAGGAATTCATCAAAGTCCGATGGGCGAAGAACCAAGGCATATCACTTGCTGAAATTCTTCAGATCAGCGGTGATGGGTCTCGGCTTCTTAAGGAACTCGAACCAGCGTTTGCTAAGGCCAACAAGCCCAAGAATGGTAAAACGAAATTTGCGGACATCGCCCAGTACCTGATCCGCACCACCGTGGCACCGGAGTTTCCTTCCGGTCGCGCACCATACGCACGCCCAGTCTTGCGGAAAGTGGTCGCAGAGGTGTTGCTGGGTTATGACCCCACCAAACCCGCTGGTAAAACATCCGCATCCGAGGGTGAGGACAAGCCGGAGGATGGTATTCTCTATCAGCTCCAGAATCCGCACTCCCGCGCCAATGAGCTGCGTGGTGAGCGCCCGCTTGATCAACTCACCAACAACCATCTCGTCCGCCACCGTTTGTTGATCCTTGAGCGTCTCGTCGCCGACCTCGCCAGTGAGTTCAATATCGTGGAGGATCCGAGGGTCATTGTCGAGGTGGCACGTGAACTGAAGGAGTTCTCTGGAAAAACCGCGAAGGAAATCGCATCAGAGCTGAACAGCAAACTCAAGGACTTCAAAGCAACCATTGCTTACCTGGAAAAGCACGCGTCCGATCTTCCGCTCAATGGTGGTTTGATCCGGAAGGCTCGCATCGCAATGGACATGGGATGGCAATGTCCTTTCACCGGAGACATCTACGACGCCTATGCACTTAACAAACTAGAACGCGAGCACATCATCCCCTACGCAACCCGCAACACGAACGCCCTTCATGCGCTGGTGCTAACTTGGCCTGAAATCAACCGGATGAAGGGCAAGCGGTCTGCATTGCAATTCGTCGAGGAAGAAGGCGGGAAGCAGGTTCCCAACACGAATCTATCGATTCTATCCCGCAGACCCTACGAAGAATTGGTCGGCAAACTCAAAGTCAGCGGGCATGATGATGACCGTCGCAGACAGAGAGCCCGAAAAGCCCTGTTGCTCACCAGCCAGCTTGAAGAGAAGGACCTTGGCTTTACTGATGGGCAACTCACGCAGACCAGTCAGCTCATGAAGCTCGCCATGCGCGGCCTCAAAAAGCGTTTTCCTGCCGCGCAGATCGATCCCGTTCCCGGTCCCGTCACCGCAGAAGTGCGCAAGGGATGGCGTCTCACCGGAACCCTCGCTCAAGTCTGTCCTGAAATCCTCAATGAAGAGGGCAAACCGAAGCCAAAAGACGAAATCCGAAGCCTTACCCACATGCATCACGCGCTGGATGCTGCCACCCTCGCTCTCATCGCGCATTATTTCCCGCTTCGCCAACACGGGCAGGACCAGAAAGGTAAGCTCTGGAAGGCCATGCTCAAACGCAACAAGTCGGCCGAAGAGATCGACCTGCTCACCCGGACCCGCCTATACAAACGCACCACCAAGCCCAAACCCCAGGCTGACGGCTCCGTCCGCGAGCAAGCCGATGCACAACTCACCGACCTTCCTGCCGACCTCAAAAACTCTCTGGCGCGCTCCCTCGCCCAAGCGCGGGTTATGCAGCATATCCCGGCGGACCAAAGTGGTTCCAAAACTGAGCTCACAACGTGGTCGATCATCTGTCACGATGGCGAATACTCCATTGTGCTGCAACGGCCCAATCGCAGCCTTTTTCAAGTCGATGAAAGTGGATCCGTGCGGAAGTGGGCCGATCAAGAGTTCAAAAAAGAGCCCCAAAAGCTTCTCCAGAAATATGGAGGCCACCTCTCTCCAAGGCAGAGAAATCTTGTGCGACGGGGGCTCCTCAAGCTTACGAGTGAGCGAACGGTAAAGCTCTTGGGCCCGAATCCGACCAAGGAGCTTAGCAAACTGCAGCCACACGGAAAAGGGCGGGGAGCGCAGGTCATAGGAGACAACTTTGCCATTGCGCTGGAACCAACGCCAACACTGGTGCCGTTCCACAAGGTTACGAGTGCCCTTCAAGCATTGACGGCGGCCAATCATGGCAAGCGTCCGAGGTTGGTTAGGAATGGTAGTTTGATTGAAGTGCCAAGTGGGACTTGGAAAGGAAAGTGGAGAGTCGTGTCCGTCAAAAACTCCGAGGCATACGGCATTTCTGTTGATCTCGCAGAAATTCATGGAATCAAGATGGCTAAAGGTAATGCTAGAGTTCCAAATATGATTGCAGATGGTTTAAAGATCCTACCCCAGCGTTACACCGGTCATCCAATCACGGATTGACTTTTGGGCCTACCCCTTTTTCCGCCGCGAAGGCATTGCGGCGATCTCGTATTCCCCACGCTATCACGTAATAGCGTGAACCGACAGCTTTGCATAGGGTGAGGTTGGATGTGGAATGCTCCCCAAAAACAGATCCATCAGTTATGAGA
>SYAP01000182.1 GCA_005787565.1 Verrucomicrobiaceae bacterium
ACGGGGTTGTTCTTCGTGCGGCGGCAGAGGATCTGGATCACCCGCTCGATTTCGCTTTCGCGGCCAATGACAGGGTCGAGCCCGCCTTCACGAGCGATTTTGGTGAGGTCGCGGCCGAAGGCCTTGAGAGCCGGCGTTTTGCTTTTCCCTTCGGATTCGCCTGGGGAGGCTTGTGGGGACGAGGACTCCTCTTCAAAGGGGCCGTCGCCGTCGTCCATGTCGTCCTCATCGTCTTCATCCTCCATGTCCTCCGGGGAGAAGTTGGGGTCGATTTCGGCGAGGATTTCGTTGCGGGTGCGCTGGATGTCGACTTCGAGGCGCTTGAGGACCCGGGCTGCGACACCCTCGCCTTCGCGGAGGAGGCCTAGCAGAAGGTGCTCGGTGCCAACGTAGGAGTGGTTGAGGGATTTCGCCTCCTTGTTGGCAAGAGCGAGGACTTTTTTGACGCGCGGGGTGTAGGGGATGTTGCCGGTGGACTTTTGCGGAGGGCCGGAACCAACTTCCTTTTCGACTTCCATGCGCACGGATTCGAGTTCGAGTCCCATGCGTTCGAGGACATTGACGGCGACGCCCTGGCCAAGCTTGATCAAGCCTAGCAGAAGGTGCTCGGTGCCGACGTAAGAGTGGTTGAAGCGATCCGCTTCCTTGCGTGCAAGAGCGAGGACTTGTTGGGCTCTGGGAGTGAAGTTGTTCATGCGTCGCCTGGGGTGATTGGTTCGGAGAGGTTTTCTCCGTTGTTGTTATTGGAAGAGTTATCAGGGGTTGGGAGTGTTTGCAACCGGGAGCGAACGATTTCCGCGCGAATGGTGTCGCGCTCCTCGGCGGAGAGCTTGCGGCCGGCGTGGAGCTGGAGGTGGGCGGGCTGGATATCCATCAACAGCGTATCACACAGCGTCGCGGTGCCTGCGGGGAAAAATCCGAGATTTCCACCAAGACGGAGCAGCGAGAGGTGATTGAGCGCCTCTTTGGAATCGATGATGTGCGCATGACGCAGAACTCCATAGGCGCGTCCGATTTTATCAGCGACCATCGAAGGATCGTCCTCCAACAATTTGGCTCGGGCATTCCGCTCGTGGAGAGCGACCTGGGAAATGACGCGTTCGAGGCGGCGGATGATCGTTTCCTCGGATTCGCCGAGGGTGGACTGGTTGGAAATCTGATAGAGATTCCCAAGCGACTCGGTGCCCTCACCGTAGAGGCCGCGGACGGCGAGGCCGATCTTGTTCACCGCTTGCAGGACCTGGCCGATCTGGTCGCTGAGGACAAGTGCGGGCAGGTGTAGCATGGCGGAGGCGCGAAGGCCGGTGCCGAGGTTGGTGGGGCAGGTTGTTAGATAACCGAGGGTCGGGTCGAAGGCGAATTCGAGCTGGGTCTCAAGGCCAGCATCCAGTTCGCTGAGCGAGGCGTATGCCGCCGCAAGCTGAAGGCCGGGCCGAATCGCCTGCATGCGGAGGTGATCCTCCTCGTTGAGCATGAGGCTGAAGCTCTGGCGGCGTTCGATCACGGCGGCGGAGCCATCGCTGCGGGCGGCGTGTTCGCGGGAAATGAGGTGCCGCTCGACAAGCACTTGCTTTTGGACGGAGGAGAGATCGCAAAGCTCCTGCGAGAAGGCATCCTTCATGGCAGGCAGCGCTTCGACGGCGGGGCGCATCATTTCAAGAGCGGCTGCGCGTTGATCACGGGTCGCCCAGCCGGGGAACGGGTGACGGCGAAGATTTCTCGCGAAGCGAATCCGGGAAGTGAGGACGGCACCATGCTCCTCTTGACCGCCGGTCATCCAATCGGCGGGGTGTTTGATGAGTGTGGTGAATCGCATCATGGCGGAGAAATCGGTTAGACGCTTGCGCTGGTTTCGAGGTTGCGGATTTCATCGCGGATTCCGGCGGCCTCCTCGTAGTTTTCTGCGGCGATGGCTTGTTCGAGGCGGTTGCGAAGTTCTTCAAGACGTTTGTGACGGAATTGCATGGCCATCAAACCTTCCGGCACGCGGCCGACGTGGCTGACTCCCTTGTGCATTCCGCTGAGCATCGGCGCGATCTCGTCATGGAAAACATCATAGCACTCCGAGCAGCCGAATCGGCGGACACGACGGAGGTCTTCGAGGCTGAATCCGCAGGATGGACAACTTTTGACGCCGGCGGCCTGTGAAGGGGCCGATTTGGGTTTCGCTCCGGCGACGGGTGCCGTTGCGGGAATGCCACCCAACAGAAGATCCGCCAGCGAGAATCCGGTGGGATCGGTGACACCGCGCTCCTTTGCGCACGAGTCGCAAAGGCACACCTTTTTCATCTGACCTTCGACAAGTTGCGTCAGGAAAACGGTGGCCTTGGAGTCGCAGAAATCACATTTCATCAGCGAAGGGTCGGATGGGAGGAGGAAGTTTCAAGTGGCGTTGTTGAGCAGGCGGCATGCCTGTCAGAAAGGAGTTCCGGTGGAGTTGACCAGCTCGTGATAGGCTTCAAGGAAACGACGGGTGAGCGGTCCAGGTTTTCCATCTCCAATGATGCGGCGGTCGAGCGAAACGACGGGAATGACTTCGGCAGCGGTCCCGGTGAGGAAACACTCGTCGGCGGTATAAATGTCGTACCGGGTGAGCGAGCGTTCGACAAACGGCACACCGATCTTGGCGGCGAGCTCGATCAGAACCGCGCGGGTGATGCCGTCGAGAGCACCCTCGCTGATAAGCGGGGTGATGAGCGCGCCGTTTTTCAGGATGAAGAGATTGTCGCCGGTGCATTCCGCGACGTATCCCTGCTCGTTCAGCATGACGGCTTCGAGGGCGTTGGATTGGATCGCCTCGACCTTGGCCATGATGTTGTTGAGGTAGTTCAAGGATTTCACCTGGGGCATCAGCGCCGCGGGAGCCGGACGACGGGTGGCACAAGTGATGATCGCCAGCCCATTCTGATAGTGTTCGTCCGGATAGAGCTTGATCGTAGATGCGATGATAAACATCGACGGTTTCGGACAAAGATGAGGGTTCAGGCCAAGTTCACCGGCACCGCGAGTCACAACAAGGCGGATGTAACCGTCGCGAAGCCCGTTGGCGGCGACCGTTTCACAGGTGAACTTGCAGACTTCCTCTTGCGTCCACGGCAGGTTCAACAGAATGGCCCGCGAGGAATCGAACAGGCGGCGAATGTGTTCCTCCAAACGGAAAATGCGGCCGTTGTAAAAACGGATGCCTTCAAACACGCCATCGCCATAGAGAAGACCGTGGTCAAACACGGAGATTTTCGCTTCGGATTCGTCCACCAGATTGCCGTCGAGCCAGATTTTCATGTGCAAGTTGCCGCAAGCCTAAGTGGATGCCCGCAGGTGGCAAGCGGGAGATTCGTGGAATGCGTGTGTAATTTTTCCACTCCCTTTACTCGCAGGTCCATTGATTGAACGGCAGGGTGGACAGGCTCGAATTGAAATAGCGGCGGTCGCCGGTGACTTCGGCGCCGATCCATGGGGGAAGCGTGGGCATTTCATCGGCGTGATCGAGTTCGATCTCGGCGACGATCAACCCTTCGTTGGCTCCATGAAAGACGTCGATTTCCCACGTTTTCCCTTCAAATTCGACGAGATGACGGGTTTTTTCAATGATGGAGGGGTGGCAAAGTGCCAGCAGTGCACTGGCGTCGTCCGGCGGAATAGGATACTCGAACTCTTCTCGGGAAATACCCCGAGCTGCACTTTTGATGGTGATCCAAGCATTTTCCCCGGCCAGACGGATTCTTACGCTGCGTCCGGGCTCTCTGGAAAGGTAACCTTGCGCCATGCGGGTGCCAGGGCTGCCATCACGCCACGAATCGTCGCGAAGAAGGAATTTGCGTTCGATTTCCAGAGCCACGGAAAATTCAGGGGATCCGCTCTGGCTCGGGCGGAGGTTCGGGTTTCGGATCGGTGAACATCGTCCAATCCAGTTTGCCGTGATCCAGGCGGTGGATTTCACTCGCATACACGGCATCTTCGTTCTTCGGGTCCATCTCTGCCGCGAGTTGGACAAAAGCGCGGGCAGCGATCATATTGTCAGCGCCACCCTGTTTTTCGAGAAGCTGCCCACGCGTCAGTAGAAGGCGAGCCAAGGTCTGCGGAGCATAGTCCCCGCGCGCATCCTCGGGAATCAGGCCTTTCGAAAGCTGAAAATTGACCACCACCGCCTTGCGGTTTCGGGGCGAGAGATGGAGGGCCAGAGAAATCACTCGCCGTGCATCCTCCAACGCCGCCGGGGATGCCTTTCCCATCGCCACTCGGTTGGCGGCGTAAACCGCGAGGTTGGTGGCGTACTCATCCCGTTCAGGATCCAGCATCCCAAGTTCATGCGAAAACAAACTCCGGTGAATCTTCGGAGGATCCCACGTGAATGGCTTGGCTGCCTCCTCCGCGTGAAGCATCCCGATCACCGAAACAGCCAAGGCCGCCGCTTGCCAAGTGCGTGTCATTGGCGCTAAGGATGCGGCTCAACCGACTCTTGGCAAGTGGCAATTCCCGGCGCACATCCTCAAAAATCCTCCCTGCGGGCTGAAATGCGGCGACGGTTGAAGGCGGCGGACTCTCCATTCCACCCCATACAGGCAAAGGTTGCAAACTGGTTGTCAGATCATCCGCATGTGAGAACTCTCGCGATTTACTCCCATCTACCGGGCGAGATTCCGCTCTCGCACTTGGTCAGCACTCACCCCGAACGGCGCTGGGTGTTTCCCCGGGTGAACGGTAAAACCATGACTTTCCACGAAGTCCGTGAATCCCACTCCGATCTATCAACCGGCAGTTTCGGAATCCTCGAACCTCTTTCCCATTTGCCTGAAGTGCCGGCTCAAGAAATCGATGCATTCTTCTGCCCAGGCCTAGCATTTGACTTATCCGGCCGCAGACTCGGGCGCGGCAAGGGCTTTTACGACCGGATCCTCGCCAAAGCGCGGAACGACGCGCTGAAAATCGGCGTTTGCCATGCGTTTCAACTCGTGGCGAAAATCGAAACCGAACCTCATGACATCGCCATGGACGAAGTCATCTCCTGCTAGATTCGGCATCACCCCCAGTCCGGTAGCGTCAGCTTGAATCCGGGAATTCGCGCAAAGAACCAATCCCCAGCCCCCGTCTCCCCAAAGAAAGCACCTTCCACATCGGATGGCCCGCTGATCACGTGATAGCTGTTATAAGAAAAATGCTCGCCGGGAGCAATCACCGGTGTTTGCCCGACCACCCCTTCTCCCTCCACCACAACCACTTCCCCACCCTTTTCACGCACAACCCATTTTCGTCCACGAATCGTCACCGGCACCGGCGAGTCATTGTGAATCGAGATGAAATAGACAAACGGGTGCGGCTTCTCAGGCGGCGCATCAAGACTGGGCATGTAAATCACGTCGTCCAACTTGACGCGGATGCCCTCATGTTCACGGATCGCCTCGGCCATGCGACGATGCTCCCGCTTGAACGGTCCGCTGCCAAGCACGAATCGGATTTGCACCCCTTGCCCCCCCCCGCTATCGAAACCCCATGCACCAACCACCCGTAGCCCTCACCATTGCCGGCTCTGACTGTTCGTCTGGCGCAGGCATTCAGGCAGACCTCAAGACCTTCCAACATTTCAATGTTCACGGACTCACCGCGATCACGTGCGTCGTTTCGGAAACGGCAAACATCGTTCGCCTCGTCCATCCGGTTCCCGTTGAAATCGTCACAGATCAAGTGACACTCCTGCTGGAATCGTTCCCCGTAGCGGCAATCAAAACCGGAATGCTTTTCTCAGCCACCCATGTCACCGCAATCGCCGATATCGTTCGCCGATTCCCCCAAACCGCCCTTGTTGTCGATCCCGTAATGATCGCCTCAACTGGCGACCCGCTCTTGGAAGCCGATGCCGTCGAATGCTATCAATCTCAACTCCTCCCACAGGCCCGCGTCATCACTCCAAACCTCCCGGAAGCGGAAGCACTCCTCAAACGGCGCATCACCACAAGTGCCGAACTCGAAATCGCCGCACGCGATCTGGCCGACCGATTCCGAACCGCCGTCTTGCTCAAAGGCGGACACCTCGAGGGCCCGCTTTGCATCGACCTCCTGATCGACACCGACGGATGTCATCGCTACCAAGCGGAACGCATCGCGGTTACCGGATCACACGGCACCGGATGCACCTTCTCCGCAGCCATCACCGCAAGACTCGCCAAAGGAGACTCGCTCTCCTCGGCTATCGCCACCGCAAAGGACTATCTCGGCGAAACACTGCGCAAGTCTTACGACTACAATGGAACAACCGGATGGGTCCACGCTCTCAATCAGGGCACCTCCGGCTTTTGACAATTTGGGATTCCTACCTGTCTGCAGCAATGCTAGCATCCACCATGCGCACAGCGGTTTACGCCGGTTCCTTTGACCCTCCCACCAATGGTCACCTCTGGATGATCCAGCGTGGTCTCGAATTGTTCGACCGCCTGATCGTCGCCATCGGAAGCAACCCATCCAAATCCTACTCCTTTCCTGTCGAACAACGCCTCGAACTCCTGCGAGAATCCGCACCAAAGGATGACCGCCTCACAATCGCCCACTTCGACAACCGCTATCTCGTCGACTATGCGAAAAAAATGAGCGCGGACTACATTCTACGAGGAATTCGCTCACCACACGACTACGAATACGAGCGGGTCATGCGTCATATCAACTCCGACATGGCACCTGAAATCACAACCGTATTCCTGATGCCGCCGCGCGACATCGCGGAGTTGTCATCAAGCATGATCAAAAGTCTAACAGGACCAGAAGGCTGGGAGGAAACCGTAAGCAGATACGTACCCCCTGCCGTCTTCAAGGCTCTCTCAGGCAGGGGTGGCTCCTGTTGATCCCGGCATGCAAAAAAACACTCACATCAATCCAACTCCCCGACCCACAGAATCAACCTCCGTTACTTGCCCGCCTTACCCGCCCTTCCCGGCTTGGGAAACACCCCGACGCGATTCGCCCACTCACTCCATTTCGCAGAAAGCGAATCAACCAGATCCGGATGTTCCTCTGCCAGATTGTTCAGCTCGGTGCCATCCTCCGTGATGTGATAAAGTTCCCAACGCTTCTTGCGAAGCCCGCCAGCAGGTGAAACACCCTGCCCCACCAACTTCCAATCACCATCACGAACAAACGCATTGTCCTCATGTTCGATGAAAATCGGCCCCCCTCGTCCAAGAGGCTTTCCGTCAAATGCTTTCAACAGCGAAATACCATCCATCGGCAACACACCAACTCCGTCACGCTTCTCCGGATAGGCACCACCAGTCACCTCCACAACAGTGGCCATCACATCAATCAACTGGGCCGGCTCCCGGTACCAGTCACGACCAGATTCAATCCGTGCTGGCCAGTGCGCGATGAACGGGGTGTTGGCTCCTCCCTCGTGGGCAAAATGCTTGTAAAGTCGGTATGGCGTCGCCGACGCATTCGCCCATGCCTTGCCATAACTCGGCGAAGTCAGCGGCGTAAGAGGTGCACGGTCCTTCAGCGGATCCCCCACTCCAAGATTCGACACCTCGGCACAGGCACCATTGTCTGATAGAAAAACGATCAGCGTATTCTCGAACACATCGAACTCCTTCAAGGCCGCGATCAGATCCCCGATCTTCTGATCCACCCGGTCGATCATGCCCGCATACGCGGCCATCCGATGGTCACACGCATCCCGAACCGACTCTTCCACCGCATCCCATGCTGGAACATCCGGGTCTCGCACGGACAGCTTCCATTTCGCAGGAATCAATCCCGAGTTCACCTGCCGCTCATAGCGCTCTGCGCGAAGCACATCCCAACCCTTTCGATACTTCCCGCGATACTTTGCTATCTCTTGATCATGGGCATGAATCGGCCAATGCGGCGCGGTGTACGCAAGATATAGAAAAAATGGCTGCTTCGGATGGATCGCATGATGCTCTGAAAGAAATCGGATCGCGTGATCAGTAAAGGCATCGGTGGTGTAAAATGGACGATCCGTGGTGGATTTCGGATCCTTGATCGCCTCATTCCCATCGTAAACAAGGCGATTGCCATACGGCTTGAAATGATGCGATGCCCCGGAAAGCAATCCATAGAACCGATCCAAACCTCTTTGCATCGGCCAGTCCGCACGATCAGACCCGGAAAGATGCCACTTGCCAGCCATATAGGTGCCATACCCCGCCATCTTGGCCACCTCGGCGAGCGTAACACAAGAGTCGTTCAGGTTCCCCGCATACGCAGGAGGGCGTCCCGCAGTCCCCGGCCCTTCTTCAGCCGTCATGTGACCGATCCCAACTTGGTGTGGATGCAAACCGGTCATCAACGTGGCCCTCGTCGGGCAACAACGTGCGGAATTGTAAAACTGAGTGAAGCACAGTCCGTTCGCTGCCAGCATCGATAGGTTCGGTGTATCAATTTCCCCTCCGTAAGGCGCAATGTCCGAATACCCCATGTCATCCACCATGATCACGATCACATTCGGCCTCTCGGCCGCGAAAATGGCTGAGTCTAGCGCCGTCACCAAACAAACCAGCAAGCAACACACCTGAAACTTCATCACCCGAACTAGCCGAATCACAATCAAAGTGACAAGCAAACAGATCGCAAGGATCCATATTGTCGGCCGGTATCGTCTATCCGGCATCCGACCAACAATTCTTCGCCCCTCGCCCATGAAACGCCTCATCCTTCTTTTCCAGTGCTTTGCAATCAACGCAAGCATTGCGATGCCTACCGTGAAGGTCTTCATCCTCGCAGGACAATCAAACATGGAAGGCCAGGCGGTCGTGGATTTGAAAGGAAAAGACTACAACGAAGGCAAAGGCACTTTACTTCAAGTCATGAAGAATCGCCCCGATCGATTCACCCACCTTCGGAACAAGGGTGGCAACTGGAACGTCAGAAAGGATGTCTGGGTTCACTATCCTCGTGAAAACCAACCCACCCTTCAGGGACAACTCGGCATCGGCTACACCGTATATGGAGGAAACCATCACTTCGGCCCCGAACTGGGTTGCGGACACATTCTTGGAAACGCCATCGACGAACCAGTACTGCTGATCAAATGCGCTTGGGGAGGCAAAAGTCTCTATCAGGATCTCCGCCCGCCATCTGCTGGCGGCAAAACCGGACCCTACTATCTCCGGATGATCACACAGGTTCGCGACGCGTTGAAGAACCTTGAAGCAATCTCGCCCGCCATCGCAGACCATCACCCCGAACTCAGCGGACTCATCTGGTATCAAGGGTGGAACGATGGAGTCGATCCCGCAAACGCAATCCCCACCTACACGGAAAATCTCGCAAATCTGATTCGCGATGTTCGCCGTGACCTCAACGCACCACAACTCCCTGTATCCATCGGCGAACTCACCGGCCCATGGATCGATGCACCGCCCGAATGGGAAACACTCCGCAAAGCACAGGAAGCGGTCGCAAACCTCCCTGAATTCGCTGGAAAAGTCTCATTCGCACCGACACGGGATTTCGTAAGAAGGCCTCAGGACTCTCCCAATCCCGGCCACGGCCACCACGAATTCGGCAATGCCGAAACCATCTATCTTGTCGGTGAAGCTCTTGGCCGACAAATGCTCAAATCCATCGGAAATCCTTCGATCATCATTCAAAGCCCATCGGAAAGACATATCTTCCAGCGCAAGACGGACGGAACGGCCGAGCTGACAGTCATCGGCAAGATCGACGGAGAAATTCTTCCCCCCTGGAAACTTCAATACCGCCTCGATAATCACCCATGGCAAGACATGACCATAAAGCAGAACGATTCCAGTTTTACCTCAAAAATTTCCCTCACCTCTCCAGGATGGCATGGCATCGAACTCCAGCTCATTGCCGAAAAGAGAACATTGGCCACCCAACGGATCGATCGCATCGGATGCGGTGATGTGTTTGTGGTCGCTGGCCAGTCCAATTCCGCCAACCACGGCGAAGAACGCCTCACCTCATCATCTCCTCATGTAATGAATTTCAATGGCACCCGCTGGCTCCCCTGCACCGATCCACAACCAGGCGCTAGCGGCAACGGCGGCAGCTTCATTCCTCCTCTCGGTGATCTTCTGAATCAGAAACTCAACGTCCCCATCGGATTTCTAACCACCGGTATCGGTGCCACCAGCGTCCGCGAGTGGCTACCCCCGGACATCAGCTTCCCCAACCCACCAACAATCACCAACCGCGTGATTCAACAACCGGACGGAAACTGGAAATCCGATGGCACAGCCTTCGAAATGCTCGTCGCCCGGATGAAGTCGCTGGGTCCAAATAGCTTCCGCGCGGTCCTTTGGCACCAAGGCGAAAGCGACGCCAATCAAGCCGACTCATCACGAACCCTCGATGGCAAACTCTATGCCGAATACCTCACTCACATCATCAAGGACTCCCGCAAGGCCATCGGCTGGGATCCGCCCTGGATGATCGCCCAAGCAAGCTACCACTCGCCAAATGACACCGGATCCGAACCCATCCGCTCCGCCCAAGCATCCCTTTGGAAATCCGGCGTCGCCCTCCAAGGCCCAGACTCCGATGCCCTTCTCGGCAACTTCCGCGACCAACAAGGCAATGGCGTACACTTCAGCGGCCCGGGCCTCCACGCCCACGCCAAAGCATGGGCCGACCGCCTCGTTCCTTGGATCAATCCCTGATCACTCGGAATCCAAAACAATGCCGCCGGGGGGACTCGAACCCCCACGAGGGTTGCCCCTCAACGGATTTTAAGTCCGTGGCGTCTACCATTCCGCCACGACGGCTTTGACAGCCTTCAGCAGGCCGACGGCGCACGCTAGGCTCCCAAAAAAGATCCGTCGAGCCTCTGATTCGTTTTTCACCGCCCTTCCCTACCAACCCGTTCCCGAACCATCAACGCATTCGCCTCTTGGGGCAGGAATTCCAACACCTCGTCTGATAATCGACGCGCCATGTCCACATCCGGAGGCTCAAGATCAAGCGAAACCAAGGCCGCCAAGGCCTTCGCCTCCATCTCCTCCAACAGCGAACTCTCCGCCGACGCTGCAATCGCCAGCCACGCCTCACGCATCCCCGCCGCATCCTCCTGATTCGCCGCCAAAGACAACCAACCCAACTGCAATTCCCGGTTTTCCGGATACGCCAAACACGCATCGCGCACCCGCGGCAAAAGCTTGGCCAAAGCAGCCTCGTCGCCAGACTCAACCACCGACTGGAACTCCAAACCCAAGACCCTTGCCTCCTTCTCCCGAGTCTCAGATGACAGCCGCCACTCAGCCTCCACTTCCGCCATCCCCTCCCCCGGAGCACACTTCCGTCCTTCTCCGTCTTCAAACATCCACCTGGCAACACTCCCCCATTCATCATCCCCATCCCGCCCGGCCGCAGCCAAGGCCGCCCGCCATCCATCCGGCGATCCTCCACCCCCGCCCTCTAACGTCTCCCCTGCCAATCCATCGAGAAAATCCGGAACCCATGACGGCGGAGTCGGCCTGAACGCAACATCCAACAACCCCAAGGCAGGACCGTCGGAAATCAACATCCGCCCGTCTTTCAACGCCGTGATCACATCCACCCCGTTCCCTAACACCGACCGGAACCGACCCACCTGAAAACCCGACTCCACCTCCCAAATTCCTATCGTATGGGTAACATCCCCACCAGCCAGATGCCGCCCATCCAGGCTCCACGCCAATTGCACCGTCCCGGGTCCTACTTCAAACACCGGACCAACCAAACGCCCGCTCTCGAGATCATGCACCGTCACCCGATCCGAAGCGGACATCACCGCAACACGCTTCAAATCCTGTCTAACCGACACCCCCACCACCCGTTCACTGAGTGAAATTACCGCCCACCTCTTGGAAACCTCACCATCCGCCTCATGAAAAACAACCCGCCCGGAGTCCGAAACCACATGAAAACCAACACCCCCAGGCATCCAGCTTGCCTGATAGATCATCTCTTCCTCCATCCCCACCTTTTTCAAAATAGACCCATCCGCCAAATCCAACAAACTCACATCTCCCCGTAGAACCTCCAACATCCTTCGCCCATCCGGAGAAATCGAATACGCCTGCGCCCAACCACCCCGCACATCCTCCGGCGGAGCAATCACCCGACTTTCGGATTTCAAAACCTCCACCGCCCTCCTCCACTTCGCCCGATAAACATGACCATCCACTCCCAACGCCACAATCCAATCTCCATCAAAACCCAGAGACCCAACATCCACTGGAAACTTCACCGGTCTCGCAGCCCTCTCACCACTCGCCAAATCCCAGAAATGCACCCGATCCTCATCCAAACCCGTCACAGCAACTGTTAGACCATCGGGCGAAACCGCCAGCCATTCCGGAAAAAGCTTCCGATGCACCATCGGCACCGCCGGTGGATGATTCTTCCGGATTCGTATCACCTGCGCTTCTCCCTCGAAACCATGAATCAAGACATGGTCATCATCCAGAAATACCCCACCCACAATCGTAAACGCCGCCACCAGCGGCTCACCTAACAACTCTTCCTTCGATCCCCTCCTCACCATCGCCTGCCGGTTCATCCGGCACGCCAGAACCAACTCGCCATCCCCGGAAAACGCCGACCGGATCGCCGCAGGAGAAACTTCCCGCGCCTCCCCCACCACCTCGCCGGTCGCCGGATCCCGTTCCACCAACCCCTCCATCAGCGAATTCGTCCTCAGCTTCCCGTCTGTTAGGAAAGCAAGGCCGCTCACCATCAACTTCACCTGATGGACCACCGGTCCGCCCAACTTCCCATCCCGATATGGCAACGTGAAAATCTTCGGGCCGCTTCCCCCCAACGCCAACCACTCCCCATCATCAGACCAATCCATCAGCGTCCCGATCTGCTCCCCCACCGCCCATCGCGCCCGCTCCACTCCATCTAAACCAAACACCACCACCTCCCCAGACTCTCTCACTCCACTCCTTAGCAAACAAAACGCCAACTCCTCACCTCCAGATCCCCAAACCATCGCCATCACCCTCTTCCCGCCAATATCCAAACGTGGCCGATGCTCCTCCAAAGTCGCCGAATTCAAAAAATGAACCACCCCGGCCTCAGTCGCCACCGCCACAAATCCACCCCCGGGAACCTCACTCATCGCAAGCACCGCCGATCCGTCCGGCGAAACTCGCCCGCCTAACCGATTCTCCGGCCTCTCCCATCGGAAAACCTCCGCGCCACTCGCTGTTAGAACAAACCTTCCATCCGCCGACCCCACCGCTGCGCTCACCTCTCCCGGATGCCTCATCGCCGCCCCCACCGGCACATGCCTCGTATGATGCGCCAGCAATGACCACGTTGCATCCGCCGCCGTCCGATTCTCCGGGTTCGACCTCAGAGACCTCGCCAAATGCACCGCCGCCCTCGAAAAATCCCCTTCATCCCTCGCCTGCAATGCCAATTGCAAATCCGACTGGCTCAACGCCCGCTGCACACTCCGCTTCTGAACCACCGCATAAGCCCCCGCTGCCACCGCCGCCACAAACAACAACGCAAACCCCGCCACCAACGCCTGCAACCTCCGGATCCGCTTCCTCTGATACTCCGCCTCCCGCCTCCGCAAATCATCGAACCCCACCCCTAACAGCCCCGCCGCCAGCTTGATCAACGCGTTCCCCGTCCCATCCTTCCCTTCCCGCGCATCCGCCGCGATCGGCTCACACCGCTCCCCGGAAAGCACTCCATCCTCACCCAACCGGTACCTAACAGCTTCCGGAAAACACTCATCATCCACCCCCACACCCACCTTCCCGTCACTCGCCCACGGCTCCCCATCCACAATCAGACATTGAATCCGCTCCTCACCATGCAACTGCTTGAACCGGACTATCTCCTGATTCACCCACTGCGACTTCGCCGACCTCGGCGAACAGATCACGATCCGAAACCTCGTCCGCCGCAACGCCTGCTCGATCACCCCTCCCAGATCATTCGAACTCGGCAACTCATCCCGATCCCGAAACACCGGAAAAATCCGCCCCGGCCTCTCATCACCCCACGGCATCAGCTTCCCCACCAGATCCTTCGGCACCGGATACGTCTCAATCGCCCGATGCAACCAATCCGCCCACTTCCGGTCGGCATGGCTGTAACTGATAAACGCCCGGTATCCCCGGCCTTCCCGTTCTTCCCCCATCGCCCCACCACCATGCACACTCCCCCACCCCACCACAAGCCTCAGCCCTCAAACCTTCGCATCCAGCCACCGACCCTTGAAATGCAACCATGAGAAAATCAGCGCCTGCGTGAAAAGATCCACCGACAACACAACCCACACCCCCGTCAGCGATATCCGATCCATCTCCGACAACACCCACAAAACCCCCACCCGATAGAAAATCATGCTGCCGAATGCCCATCGCATCACAATCCCCGTCGCCCCCGCCCCACGCATCGACGTCTTCAAAATGATGTTCGTCGCGAAAAACGGCTGCGCCAATGCACACACCACCAACAGTGGCACCGCCAACTGCGCGTGCAACTCGCTCCCCGGTGCCATCCACCCGATCAACTCCCGCCGGAAAACCACGAAAAACACCCCCATCAAACTCATCAAAATCACCGCCCACAACCAACACAACCTCACCGCTCTAACAGCCATCTCCTTCGACCCCGCACCCAGATACTGCCCCGCCAACGCCGCCGCCGCCGTCGCAATCGCAAACCCCGGCAGAAAACTCATCGACTCCACCCGGATCGCCAGAATGTGCGCACCCAGCGCTCCCTCATCCCGCAACCCCGCAATCACCCGGATCCCGAACGCGTGAATCATCCACATCCCAGCAATCTCCACCGACTGCGGCGCACCCACCCGCAAAATCCGCACCATCAACGACCGGTCCACCCGCAACGTCCTCCTCGACCAATGCAACCCCTTCGCCGGACCACGCCCTAACATCAGCACCGAAGTCAACAACCCCGCCATCCACCCCACCACCGTCCCCGCCGCAATCCCCGCCACCCCATGCCCCCCAATCGGCCCCGGCCCGAACACAAACAACCAGCTCATCCCCATGTTCACCACATTCACCACCACCATCGCCAAAAACGGCGTCCGCGTATCACCCGATCCACGCAACGCCGAATTCACCGCAAACATCGCCCCACTGAACGGACCAGAAATCGCCAGCACCCTCAAATACATCTCCGCCTGCACCGCCGCCGCCGCACTCAACCCAATCCACCGGATCAAATACGGAATCCCCGCCTGCAACAAAATCAACGACCCAAACCCCGCCATGATCCCCAGCCAAAGCCCCTGCCCCAATCCGCGGTTCGCCAAATCCGCATCCCGCCCGCCCGTCGCCCGCGCAACCAACGCCATCACCCCGGTCGCCACAGCCCCTTGCAGAATATTGAAAAACCAACCCACATAACCACCCAACCCCATCGCATCCAAAACCGCCACCCGCTGCTCCCCCACCTCCATCCGTCCCGAAATCAACAAATCCGTTAAACCCACGAAAAACGCCAACACCTGCTCTAACAAAGGCCACGCCGCCAACACCATCACCTGCCTCGGCAACGACAACCCCGCCAACCGCCCCCCAAGCTCAACACCCGCGGCGCGCTGGCTGGCTTCCACACTGGCTCCCGGCTTCGACATCGTCGCGCACGACCTACCCTCACCCGCCACCCACCGCCAACAAATTCCCCGGTTTCCCCCACAATCCGCGATTGGCGCGCCACCCATCCCGCGCTACGCTCACCCCGTGCCCGAGTCATCACCCACACCAGACTCCCCCATCAGCCTCCAAGGCCAGATCCTCCTCGCGGACCCCTCCCTCCGCGACGGCATCTTCGATCGCTCCGTCATCCTTCTCGCCGAACACTCCGTAGACCAAGGCGCATTCGGCCTCATCATGAACCAACCCACCGGCCACACCGTCGGCGACTTCCTCAAGGAAAAACAATTCGCCCCACTCCTCAAAATCGCCGTCCACCAAGGCGGCCCCGTCGCCCGCGAACACCTCACCTTCTCCGCCTTCTGGTGGCAGGAATCACAACTCCGCTGGGCCCTCCGCATCTCCGCCGACGACGCCATCCAGCACGCCCACCGCCCCGGCACCCTCGTCCGCGCCTTCATCGGCTACTCCGGCTGGACCGCCGGCCAACTCGAAGGCGAACTCCGCCGCCACTCCTGGATCGCCACCCGTCCCGCCACCTCCTTCCTCGGCCTCTCCCACGACCGAAACCTCTGGGCCGAAATCCTCCGCAACATGTCACCCTTCCACCGCATCCTCGCCGCATCCCCCGATCAACCAAACCTCAATTGAGGATTGCCCCCACCCCTTCACCACGGCGAAAATCCCCGCCCCGCCAGCGCCACACACCCTCTCATGTCCGATTCCCCGCTCTCCTTCAGCCCCATCGACGAAATCATCGCAGAAATCGCCGCCGGCCGCCTCGTCATCGTCGCCGATGACCCTTCCCGCGAAAACGAAGCCGACCTCATCGGCGCAGCCTCACTCTGCACCCCCGAAATGGTCAACTTCATGGCCATCCACGCCCGCGGCCTAATCTGCGCCCCCGTCACCGTCGAACGCGCCGAAGAACTCGACCTCCCTCAAATGGCTCGCCGCAACCGCGAAGGCATGAAAACCGCCTTCACCATCTCCGTCGATGCCGCACAAGGCATCACCACCGGCATCTCCGCCGCAGACCGCGCCCACACCGTCCGCCTCCTCGCAGATCCATCCGCGAAAGCACACACCTTCGTCCAACCCGGCCACATCTTCCCTCTCCAAGCCATGCCCGGCGGCGTCCTCCGCCGCGCCGGTCACACCGAAGCCGCCATCGACCTCGCAACCCTCGCCAAACTCCCCCCCGCCGGCGTCATCTGCGAAATCATGAACGACGACGGAACCATGGCACGCGTCGGACAACTCGGCGCCTACCAACAACGCCACAACCTCAAAGCCTGCACCATCGCCCAACTCATCGAATACCGCCGCCGCTCCGAAAAACTCGTCCTCCGCGAGGAAACCATCAAACTCCCCACAGACTTCGGCGAATTCGACTGCCACCTCTACCGCGTCGCCACCGATGCCAGCCACCACCTCGCCCTCACTCGCGGCCAAATCGACCCCGAAAAACCCACCCTCGTCCGCGTCCACTCCGAGTGCCTAACAGGCGACGTCTTCCAGTCCCGCCGCTGCGATTGCGGCGGCCAACTCGCCGCTGCCCTCGAACACATCTCCATCGAAGGCGGCGTCCTCCTCTACCTCCGCCAGGAAGGCCGCGGCATAGGACTCCCCGCCAAAATCCACGCCTACAAACTCCAGGAACAAGGCCTCGACACCATCGAAGCCAACGAAAAACTCGGCTTCGGCTCAGACCTCCGCGACTACGGAATGGGCGCTCAAATCCTCCACGACCTCGGCGTCCGCCGCATCCGCCTCCTCACCAACAACCCCAAAAAAGTCGTCGGACTCGCTGGATACGGACTCGAAATCGTCGAGCAGCTCCCCATCTCACTCCCCTCCAATCCCCACAACGAGAAATACCTCGAAACCAAAAAAATCAGGATGGGCCACTCACTCTGACTGCTGCTCCGTACTCATTGCTGCGTGATCGGCTCCTCCACCTTCGGCCGGATCACCTTCACCACCTTCAGCGTCTCCGCATCCTCCAACAAACGCATCCGCGCGATCAAACCGATCCGCGCATCCGCCGATGGCATCCAGTCATCGGAAATCTTCTCCCGTTCGCTCGCGCTGAACAGTCGGCCCAGATTCTCCGCCGCCCACATCTCCAGCGAAAACAGCTCTTTCTCCGGCATCCAATGGAACAACGCGTCCCGGAACGTCACCATCATGTCCCCCTGATCCGTCCGCTTCGTTAAAAACGCCGTATCCTCCGCCGCACAAGACTTCAGGATCCTCAGCCCCTCCTCCACCGGATCCACACACGGCTCATCCACCAGCACCACCGTGCCCGAGCCGAACACCACAAACGCGCGATCCGCAGTCGTGTTCGCCGCACAAAACGCCACCAACCGCGAAACATCCACCCCGGGCGCAGGAACCTCCTCAATCAAACTCTCACCCCGCCCACCCTCATTATCCACCACCGCCTGCATCCGCTGCGGCACCCACCACGCAATCACCAAACCCACAGACGCCGCCATAACCATCGAGGCGGAACCTGAAAATCGTGAAAACCATTCCGGATGCCGAACCGTCGCAAACGCTTGCATGAAGAAATTCATTAAGATTTATTGACATTTAATAAGCATTTAATTAAATCACCCCAACTTTTCTCAACAACCTCCCCGAAAGTGATGCCCCTCAGAGAAAACATTCCCTCCCGCCGCAAAGCACTAACCGGCCTACGCTCCCTCGTGTTCACCGCCCTCGCCACCTCGCAAATGTTTGCGCAGACCGAGGTCGATACCGAACTCGTCCTCCTCGTGAACGTCTCGAATGGTGTCACAACCACACGGTTCAACGACATCATGACAGCCTTCGGTGATGCCATGACCAGCAGCACCATCCTCGATGCCATTCAGTCCGGCCGCACCGGCAGCATCGCCGCATCCGTCATGTTCTGGTCATCCGCCAACCGCCAGGCCGTCGGAGTCCCGTGGATGCAAATCTCCGACCTCACCTCCGCCACCAACTTCGCCGCGCAGCTCGCCGCCGCCGCACGCCCCTTCACCGGCGGCTCGGCCCTAGCACCCGCGCTCTCCGCCGCCACCAACCACTTCGGCACCGAAACCGGCGGCCCCGAAAACGGCTTCCTCAGCTCAAGCCAGATCATTTCCCTCACCACCAACGGCAATAACCCGCCCGCACAGCCCGGACCATCCACCATCCAGGCCGCCCGCGATGCCGCACTCGCCTCTGGAGTCGACCTCATCGATGTCCGCCTCCAAGCCGCCGCAAGGCAAAATCAAGCGCGACTCGACTACTACAACACCAACGTGATCGGCAGCACCATCGATGGCGTCGAGGCCACCACCGTCGTCTCCAACAGCCGCGCAGCCTTTCGCGCATCCCTCTCAGGCTCGCTCCTCACTCAAATCAACGCCGGAGCACAAGCCTCTCTCACCGTCGTCCCGGAACCGTCCATCCCCCTCCTGACGGGCCTCGCCGCCCTCGCCTTTGGACTCCGACGCCGCCGCTGATTTCCCCCACCCCCCAATGCCCCCCCCAGAGCGAAAAACCAAAAAAATCCTCCACACGAGGCAAAGGCCCCGTGTCGGCAGATCAGCTGTCTTTTTGGGAATCCTCAGAAGAGACCACAGCCACCCGCAAACGCCGACGCCCCGCCAAACCCCGCATGCCCGCGCCGGAAGTCTCCCGCACCGTCGGCACGGAAATCCTCCACTCCCAGTTCAATCCCTCCATCTGGGCCGTCGCCCTCGCCCAAAGCAGCGGCAGCCACCAGGACGCCGTCGCCAGCTACGCCCGCATCCGCCTCGAACTCCTCTCCTCCGAAGTCACCGACCGGAAACAAAAACTCGCCGCACTCGAAACCCGGCGCCTCGCCGGCTTCCAAAAAGCCCCGGAAACCACCCCCCAGATCCGCGAGAAAAACCACCGCCGCACCCATCGCCTCAACCCCGTCTGGCTCGCCTCATGGTGGCTCGGCATGAGCGGCGCATCCTCCTGCCTCGCCCTCCTCCTCCCCGCCGATTCCGTCCCCCAAATGCTCCGCAACGGCCTCGGCGCGCACCTCGTCTTCTCCGCAACCCTCGTCTGCCTCGCCGTCACCATCCACCACATCCTCCCCATCTCCCGGCAACTCATCCGCCGCTTCCTCCCCTTCGTCGCCTGGAGCTCCGCCGCCGCCTCCCTCTACCTCGGCATCATGACCCTCCAACGCGGTTCCCTTGGCCAACTCAATCTGCCGGAAAACACCACCCGCATGGCCAAATCCTCCCCCTCCCCATCAGCCAACCCAAAGCTGATCGCCGATTCAAAATGAATCACCCCAAGTGGAGCCAACCCACTCGCTAGCTAACCCGGCAAGCCTCCGCCTCCACCTCACTTCTCCAACATCGTCATCACCCCGTCCCAGTTCGCGGGCGCCTCGACGATCAGCCCCTCCGCCCACTCCAACAACCTCCCCGCAGGCCCATCCCCCGGCATCACCCGCAGCACCTCCCGGAAACCCTCCACCGCCGCCCAGAAATCCCCCGCCTCGAAACATCCCAGCGCCTCGGCATACCTCGCCTCCCCCACTCCCCCACTCGCCAACCCATACAGCGTCACCGGCGTCTCCCGCCCCTTAACCCGCACTCGCGCAATCTTCCGCATCATCTCCTCAGGCAAACCCGCCGCCTCCACCACACTCTCGGAAACCAGCAACTCGCTCCCGAAAGCCTTCGTCAACCCCTCGATCCGCGACGCCAGATTCACCGCATCCCCGATCACCCCGAACTCCGTCTTCTCCGGCGATCCGATCTCCCCCGCCACCGCCTCACCCAGGTGCACGCCGATCCCGATCTTGAACAACTCCCGCCCCCCGGCCGTCCACCCCGCATTCAGCGCTGCCAGACGCTCGATCATCTCCTTCCCCGCCTCGATCGACTGCCGCGCACGCACCGCCTCACTCCCATCCTCCAGCGCCCCCCAATGCGCCATCACCGCATCCCCGATGAACTTGTCCAACGTCCCCGAATGCTTGAAAACAATCGAAACCATCTCCGTTAGATACTCGTTCAACTGACCCACCAACTCCCGCGGATCACTCCGCTCGGACCGTGCCGTAAATCCCCTCACATCGGAAAAAAGCACCACCACCCGCCGCTTCCGACCCGCCGCCGCCGTCTGATAGATCCCCGGATTCTGCACCAGCACATCCGCCACATCCCGCGAAACAAACCGCCGGAACTGCCGGTGCAGCCGCCCCTTCTCCAGCCGCTCCGTCAACAGATCATAACTCTGCCCGGAAACCGTCCCCAAACCGAACGCCGCAAGAAATCCCCATACCCCGATCATCAGATCCTTCAGATCCGCCAACAAATAATACCCGGCCACCACTCCACACACCACGAACAGCGCACTCACAAACCCCACCATCGGCCTCCTCACCAGCCACTTCCCGAGCCCCGCCGCCACCGCCCCACACACCGCCATCCAGAACGGCCACGCATCCCACTCCTCAAACGGCTTCCTCACAAACGCCCCCGCCATCCCGCAAGCCACCGCCTGCAAATGCAACTGCGGCCCGCCCAACAAACCCACCGGCGTCTGATGCGCATCCTGGAATCTCGCCGCCGCCGGCCCGATCAGCACCACCTTCCCCTTGAACCACTCCCCACCTCCATACCGGTGCTTCCAGTCCTCCTCCACAAACAAACTGTGATATGAAATTGGCTGATAAACCTCCGAGGCCAACGTCCGCCGGTCCTTCACATGATATCTCAAACCCTTCGTCCCATCCGGCACCTCCCCCCCCAGAGCATCGATCACCTCCGCCGCCAACGACCGATACTCCGTCTCCCCCGGCAACGGCTCCCTCCCGTTCTCCTCCGAATGCGTCGTCACATATCTCGCATCTCGCACCAGATGATCCAACGCGTGCGGCCGGAAATTCACATACCCCACCCGCGTCGGCGTTTCCATATCCCCGAAAAACAAATCCAACGGGTCCTTCATCGAAAACTCCTCACTCCCATCCGCCCGCAACACCGGCGTCAGCACCGACGCCAACACCACCCGATCCCGATACTTCTCAATCACCGCCGCCATCGCCTCATCCGCCTCCGGCTCGCTCGGTTCGGACATCACCAGATCCATCACCACCAACCGCGCCCCAGCCTCCATCAACCGCTCGATCGCCGCCGCATGCACCCGCCGGTCCCACGGAAAACGGTTCGCCATCATCGACAAAACCGGATCTCCCGCCACCCGCTCCGGATCCAGCGAATCCAACGTCAAACTCGCATCATCAATCCCCATAAACACCAAATCCCCACGCTCCGGCGGCCCTCCCGGACGCCTCAACATCTGATCCCCCATCCGCCGGTCAAACTCCATGAAACGCAACGCAACCTCAGGCACCAACATCGCCACAACCACCAACACTCCCCCCCCCAACGCCACCAGCGCAGACCGCCACCGACCGCTACCCGAGGAACTGCTTGTCATCACCCGTCCATCTACCTAGTTTCCCACCAGTCTGACAATACCCGAACCGGATTCATGAAACGCATTCTCACCCTCGCCATCGCCTTTCACTCCGCCGTCCAAGCCGACGCCATCACCCCCGTCCAGCGCTTCTTCGGCATGGGCGGCCAGTTCCCGGACTACGCCAACGAATCCGAAACCGCCGATTCCCCCTACGACCAAGCCCCCTTCTCCCCCGCCGATTCAGACCTCGGCGTCCAGGAAATCCTCACCCCCTACTCCGGCAAATCCCCCATCCTCCTCCACTTCGCCACCGCCATCTACCGCACCGACAACGCCCCCACCGCCCTCAACACCGTCGGCGAATCCTCATGGATCTGGAGCAACCGACTCTCCGCCTCATGGCGCCCACGCCTCATCTACGGCTGGTTCGGTGACTTCGGCATCGGCCAGGAAATCCTCCGCTTCGATCGCTCCTCCGCCCTCGACTACGAAAAATTCATCCTCCGCCTCGGTGCCTCCAAAACCATCCCCGAGCTCGACGACCTCATCTTCTACTCCCGCTACGAATACCAACGCATTACCACCGGATCCCTATCCGATGGCGACTACAACGCCCATCGCCTCCGCGCCGGCATCGAGAAAACCCTCTGGGCCACCCCTCGCCACCAACTCAACGCCGGCGCAAACATCGCCTACGAACTCTCCGCCCGTCCCGAATCCCTCGAACGCAACGAATACACCCTCGAACTCTCACACCGCTACGCCATCTCGGAAAACCTCTACACCTTCACCACCATCCAGGCATCCTACTTCGACTACGACGAAAACGCCCGCACCGATTGGTACTACGGGGCATCCCTCCAACTCGTCTGGCAATTCGCCACCGATGCCACCGCACACATCTCCCTCTTCTACGACCAGAACAACTCCGACTCCCCCCTCGACACCAACGACTACAAATCCTTCACCGGCGGCATCGGCGCCGGCATCACCTACCGCTTCTGAACCCTTCCTGAGACCCTCACCACCGACAACCTCATGAAACTCCCGCTCCTTCTCGCCCTCGCCGCCGCCCCCCTCACCGCCCACGCCGCCAACCTCGGCACCGCGGAACTCACCAAAGCCATCAACGACGTCCGCGTCCTCCAACCCTCCAAACCCGCCGCCTCCGCCACCGTCGGCCAGAAAATCACCGCCTCATCCTCCATCCAGACCGGCCGCCAATCCCGCGCCGAACTCACCTTCGCCGACCAAACCGTCGCCCGAATCGGAGCCAACTCCCTCTTCACCTACCGCCCCGGCAACCGCGAAATGGAAATCCAGGACGGATCCTTCCTCCTCCAAGTCCCCAAAAACGCCGGCGGAGCCACCATCCGCACCGCCACCGTCACTGCCGCCATCACCGGCACCACCACCCTCATGGAATACTCCGCAGGGAAATACGTCAAATTCATCACCCTCGAAGGCACCGCCTCCATCTCCATCAAAAAAGGCAAAGCCAAAAAGAACATCCCCCCCGGCCACATGCTCGTCTTCCACCCCGATGCCGACACCCTCCCCGAGCCCGTCATCGTCAACGTCCACAAACTCGTCCGCACCTCGAACCTCGTCAACATGGGCCCCCTCGGCGCCAACTTCCTCATCAACCAAACCGTCCGCAACCAAATCAACCAACGCCAAAACGGCGACCTCATCCCCACCGGCATCATCGTCCGCGGCCCCTCCTCCCGCCCCGGCGGCGGCACCCCACCCTCCAACCGCCCCGGCGGACTCCCCAACAACAACCCTCCCTCCACACCCAACCCACCCTCCATCGGCGATGGTGGAAACTACCCACCCATCGACGGGGGCAACGGCGACTTCCCCAACACCGCCGGAAATTAACCCCCAACCATGCCGGACCTCCGTCCCCTCTACATCTGCGGACCCACCGCCTCCGGCAAATCCGCACTCGCCATCCGCCTCGCCCGCGAACTCAACGGCGAAATCGTCAACGCCGACGCCTTCCAACTCTACCAAGGCATCCCCATCCTCAGCGCCGCTCCCACCGACGAGGAAAAAACCCAAGCACCCCACCACCTTTACGACGTCCTCCACCCCTCCGAAACCTGCAACGCCGGCCGCTACACCGAACTCGCACAACCCGTCATCGCGGAAATCCAATCCCGCGGCAAAATCCCCATCGTCACCGGCGGCTCCGGCCTCTACCTCAAATTCCTCACCCACGGCCCCGCCCCACTCCCAAAAGGAGACCCCACCCTCCGCGCCACCCACGACGCCCTCTCACTCGACGATCTCGCCGCACAACTCCGCCAGCTCGACCCCGTCGAAGCCGCCCGCACCGACCTCAAAAACCGCCGCTACCTCAGCCGCGCCCTCGA
>SYAP01000183.1 GCA_005787565.1 Verrucomicrobiaceae bacterium
GAAGACGTCAGCCAAATCCCCGCCGGCAAACGCGGCGTCGGATTCGTCTTCCAGCACTACGCACTCTTCCGCCACATGACCGTCGCCCAAAACATCGCCTTCGGCCTCAGCGTCCTACCGCGCCCACAACGCCCAACCAAATCCGAAATCAAAGACCGCGTCTTCGAGCTCCTCAAACTCGTCAAACTCGACGGCCTCGACCGCCGACGCCCACACGAGCTCTCCGGCGGCCAACGCCAACGCGTCGCACTCGCCCGGGCCCTCGCCATCAAACCCAAAGTCCTCCTCCTCGACGAACCCTTCGGAGCCCTCGACGCCCAAGTCCGCAAAGACCTTCGCCGCTGGCTCCGCGTCTTCCACGATGAAATCGGCCTCACCACCCTCTTCGTCACCCCCGACCAGGAAGAAGCCCTCGAACTCGCGGATCAGGTCGTCGTCATGCGAAACGCACGCATCGAACAAGTCGGCATCCCGCAAAACGTCTACGACCAACCACGCAGCCCCTTCGTCTACGAGTTCCTCGGCAACGTCAACAAACTCAACTCAGGCCCGGATCCCCGCTACATCCGACCCCACGAAATCGAAGTCCTCTTCGCCGCCGAATACAACGCCTCAACCGATCAGCTCGCACGCGTCCAACACCTCTTCTCCGCCGGACCCATCGCCACCCTCTCCGTCAGACTCCACGACGGCCAATTCCTCGAAGTCGAAATCTCCCGCAAACAACTCGACGACCTCGCCATCGGAATCGGCGATGAAATCGCCGTCCGCCTCCCCATTCCCACCGGAATCTGACTCCCCTCCCGCTCGCCCTCCCCTCAACCCGCACAAACCAGCGAAGCCGGAACCGGAGCCGAAATCGCCCCATCTTCCTCCCGCTTCCGCGTCTTGCTGTGCAACCACCGCTCCGCCTCATCCCGATCCGAAAAAATCCGGATCCGATCCGTCATCCGGGACCACGTCCCAAGCATCCTGACAATCCCGTAAGCCACCGACGACGCGACAGTAAATGCTGTCCACCCTCGCGTCCGGTAAGGCTCACGCCTCATCATCAAGGCCAAACGGAGCACATCATTCGATGACATCTCCAACTTCGCCCCGCTGAAATCGACCAACCCGTTCAAATCCGGCCCCCAAGCCGGATCACAGGCCGCCGCTTTCGCAACCCAGCGGATCTCATCAAGGCCAACCTGTCCCCGGTATTCCTCGACTCGAATCCCCCGCTCAGGATCAATCCAATACCCCGCGCGGCTGTCATCGAGGGGTTGAAATGCGGTCACGGAGCTCATGGTCTTCATCGGTTCAGACCCCTTCACTCCCATTCCGTTCAAACTTTTTGAAAAAAATTCACCCTCCTCAAACCTTCAATCCTCTCCAACCTCAACCCGTCCCTAACAAAAACTGTTCACAATCATTCACAGGTTTCTCTCAAAATCGATCGTTTTGAAAAATCGTTTGATTGAATTTTTTTGATTTATCTTCAATGTTTTACAGAAATACAAACACCCGTTCACATCCTATTCACAACCCCAAGCATTCCTTGAGCAAACCAATACCCGGATCATTAACCCAATCAGGTGATCGATTTCCTCAGCTTGTCGGCCGACCCACTTAATTAAAAAAGATTGATTATTTTTTCAAATCCGACAGGCTGCCCCCGCTGTCCCCCAAACCTATGAAGTCCCCAAACTGCCGGAGTGTGTTTGGCAGGGGCGTGCTGCCACTGGCAGCTTGCCTCAGCTTTGCATCCCTCCAACAACCAGCCACCGCAGCGGAATCTGCCCAAACTTCCAACCCGATCGCACGACTCGCACGGGTCTTCAATCCCCGCCTCTCCGACGTGGAGGATCGTGTCCGATGGCTCAACACACGCTTGTCCACCCTCGCCAGCCACCGCGAACAACCGCTCAAAACCGGACTTGGCTTCCGCGGTGCACGCATCCAGGCAGGTGACCCAAGCCCATCCGTCGTCGTCGATCTCGGGGCCGTCATGCCAATCGACAACCTCTATCTCATCCCCGTCCAGCGGGATTACGCCGAGGATGACGGCCTGTTCCCTCGGAATTTCACCATCGAATTCTCTGAATCCGAGGACTTCTCAAACCCAATCGTCCTCTACTCCACAGGCAAGGACGCAGGTTACTTCCCCAACACCCACGGAAAACCCGTACGCTTCATCGGCCACGGCCACCCCGCTCGCTTCATCCGCCTCAACGTCGAAACCGGCCACAGAAGAGGAGGAAGCGAAGTCTTCGCACTCTCTGAAATCATCGCCATTTCCAACCAGCAACCCGTCTCCTTCGGCGCAACAGTCAGCGCCAGCGGCTCCCTCGACATCGAAGGAATCTGGTCCGCCTCCTACCTGACGGACGGCTCCACACCCCTCGGCACCTGGCAATCCGGAACCCCCAGCCCTAATCGCGGCGACCTCGTCGAAATCCGCGGCGAAGACGTCAAGGTCTCCTGGTCCATCCAACTCGGCGAATCCCACCCCATCGACCGCGTCATCGTTTTCCCCTACGAACTCACCGAACTCGTCGGCTGCGGAATCGTCCCGGAACAACTCCAAGTTGAAATCGAACACGAAGGCGTCCGCGAAATCGTTGGAACCTGGAAAAATCCCCTCGCCGGCTCCAGCGTCACCACCCCCATCGTCATCCAAACCCACCGCCGCTCCGCCAGCAAGATCATCCTCACCGGCCTCCAACCCCTCCGCACCGCCGGAAGACAGCTCCAAGGCCTGTCAGAAATCCAAATCTGGGACGGCAACCAGAACCTCGCCGCAGGCCGCACCGTCAACCGCCTCTCCAGCACAGGCTCCGATAGCGTCCTGTCCCTCACCGATGGCTTCGCCAGCACCCACCAAATCTGCACCGTGGAATTCTGGCTCAACCAACTCCACGAACGCTGGCGCCTCGAACGCGAACTGCAATCCCTCCAACCCGTCCGACAACAAATGGCATCGGATAGCGAACTCAACGCCACCTGGGGCTCCGCCGTCATGCTCGGACTCACCTTCCTCATCCCCGTCGTCATCGTCGAACGCCGCCGCCTCATCTCGCGCAACCAGCTCGACCAGCTCCGCAAACGCATCGCATCCGACCTCCACGACGACATCGGCAGCAACCTCGGCAGCATCTCCCTCATCGCTCGCACCGCCAAAAAGGACCTCATCCGCCAACACGGCCCCGAGGACATCGCCGAAGATCTCGGCGAAGTCGAACTCATCGCCCGCGAAAGCTCACTCGCCATGCGCGACATCGTCTGGCTCCTCGAACGCAACCAGGACTCCATCGGCGATCTCGTCCAACGCATGCGCGAAACCGCCGGCCGCCTCCTCCGCGAAATCGATTACACTATCGAATGCGAGTCTAACAAAACTGCCGCACGCCTCTCCCTCGATGCCAAACGACACCTCTTCCTCTTCTACAAGGAAGCCGTCCACAACATCGTCAAACACTCCCGCGCCAAACAGGCCGTCATCCGCCTCTGGGACGATGGCGACCAACTCGCCCTCGAAATCCGCGACAACGGCGTCGGCCTCAAGGACGCAACCCTCAAACCCTCCGCCGTCAAAAAACTCGAGGAACGCGCACGCGTCCTCGAAGGCAAACTCCAGATCGACTCCTCAACCATCCTCGGAACCGTCCTCCGCCTCACCGTCAAACGCTCAAACCTCATCGCCACACCAACCACGCCATGAGCACCACCATCGCCACCACCCAAATTTGGATCCTCGAAGACCACGCCATCTTCGCCAAACAAATGCGCCGCCTCATCGCCGGCGAACCGGACCTCGATTGCACCCACCACTTCTCATCACCCGATGAATTGTTCGAGAAACTCCGCTTCACCAACGAACGCCCGGACGTCCTCCTCCTCGACCTCGGCCTTCCCCGCCGCGATGGACTCGAAGTCCTCTGCGACCTCAGAAAAGCCCTCCCCGACATCAAGGTCCTCATCCTCTCCGCCTTCGATGACCGCGAACGCGTCTACCGCGCCATCTGCAACGGCGCGTCCGGCTACCTCCTCAAAACCGCGGACCCAGACGAAATCCTCCAAGGCATCCGCGATGTCATCCACGGTGCCGCCGCACTCAGCAGCTCCATCGCCACCATGATCCTCCAGGGCTTCGCCAAACACGGACCCGTCGAACAAGTGGAAACCCTCACCACCCGCGAAGAGGAAGTCCTCCGCGCCCTCGTCAAGGGCTACATCAAAAAGGAAATCGCCGACCAACTGGAGATCTCCCAGCACACCGTCGACATGCACCTCCGCTCCGTCTACCGCAAACTCCACGTCCGCTCACAAACCGAAGCGGTCTCCAAAGCTCTGCGCCAGGGACTCGTCTAACCAACCCATCCCTCCTCTAACAAAGCCTTCCACCCACTCCAAAAACAAAACCCCCACCCGCGCGAGCGGATGGGGGTTTTTGATAAAATCAATTGCCGAGGGAAAACCCTCAGGAAACTCAGCCTTCCTTGCCCTGATCGCCAGCGTCCACGCTGATCGTCAGAGTCGCAGTCACCTGCGGGTGAAGGCGGATGCTCACCTCGGACTTGCCGGACTTCTTGATCGGCTTCTCCAACTCGATCGAGTGGCGGTCGATCACAATGCCAGCCGCTTCCAGCTCCTTGTGAATGTCCAGGTTGGTCACCGATCCGAACGCCTTGCCACCTTGACCGGTGGAAAGGGTGAACTTCGGCTTCAGTTTCGAAATCTTCGTCGCAATCTCCTGCGCCGCCACCAATTCCTCAGCCTCACGGCGAGCACGCTGCGCCTTGAGTGCTTCCAGATGGCGCAGATTCGCGCGGTTTGCTTCAAAGGCCTTCCCTTGCGGAATCAGGAAATTGCGGGCGTAGCCAGCGCGGACCTTGACGACATCAGCTTCGACGCCGAGACCTTCGATTTTTTCTTTGAGAATAACTTGTGCGTTGGCCATGTGAAAGGTGCTTAAGAGGTTCGTGGGGGCAGCGATTTAGGAGTTTGACCCCACCCAGTCAAGAAGAATGCGCGACTCCGCCGGATTCTTCTCAAAATGCCCCATCCAAGCCCCAACCGCCCTCCGCCGTCCTATGAAAACGCCTAGCGCATCAACCCTTGAATGAAACGATTCATTCTGCGGGTAATCCCAACATGCTCGCACGCATTCTCCCACTCGCACTCACCCTCGCGACCCTTTCCCCGCTCCAGGCAAACCCCGCCACCATCCTCAACGAGGCCAAACGCATCGTCCTCCTCGGCGATGCCTTCTTCGAGCGCGACTACGAACACGGCCACCTCGAAACCGCCCTCACCCAGTCCCTCGCAAAAAAACCACCCGTCATCCGCAACCTCGGCTGGAGCGGAGACACCCCGCGCTGCGAAAGCCGATCCTACTTCGGCCCTCCTCAGGAAGGCTTCGATCGGCTCGCCGCCACCCTCGCGGAAATCAAACCCGACACCATCATCGCCTGCTATGGCGCCACCGACGCCTTCCAAGGCCAGGAAGGCATCGAACCCTTCATCCAATCCTACCGCCGCCTCCTCCAGGACAACCTCGAAAAAACCGGCGCACGCATCATCCTCATGTCCCCTCCCCTCACCGGCGGCACCGGCACCCGCTGGCCATCCCTCCAACGCCACCCCGAAAACCTCGCCCTCTACCGCGATGCCATCCGCAAACTCGCCGAAGAACGCAAACACACCTTCGCCGATCTCCTCGCCTCCATGGACGGCATCCAAACCGAAACCATCAACGGCGTCACCTTCAACGGCTCCGACTATCAGAAAATCGCCCCAGCCTTCGCCCGCTCCCTCGGCCTGACCACCCGTCTCTCTAACACCCCCGAACTCACCGCCGCCATCGTCGAGAAAAACTCCTGGTTCTTCCACCGCTGGCGCCCGCAGAACGAAATCTACCTCTTCGGCTCCCGCAAACACGAACAAGGCAACAACGCCGCCGAAATCCCCGCCTTCGACCCCATCATCGCCGAAAAGGAAACCATCGTCACCAAACTCGCCCAAGCCGCAGCCGCCACCCGCTGATCACCCGAAACCCATTCCCGTCAGATGAAACTCCGGTCCTCACTCGCCCTCACCGCCGCCCTCACAGCATTCCCGCTACCAGCCCACGCCCAGCGCAATCTCACCCAAATCCCGGACACCAACCCGGACGCCCAGATCGCCTCATTCCAACTCCCGCCCGGCCTCGAAATCAACCTCTTCGCCGCCGAACCCCTCGTCAAAAAACCCATCCAAATGGCATGGGACGCCCAAGGCCGCCTCTGGGTCGCCAGCTCCGCCATCTATCCCCAAGTCAAACCCGGCCAAGACTCCACCGACCAGATCCTCATCCTCGAGGACACCAACCGCGACGGAAAAGCCGACAAATCCACCGTTTTCCAGGACGGCCTCATCATCCCCACCGGCATCTGGCCACAGGACGGCGGCGCTTACGTCGCCAACTCCACCGAACTCCTCTTCCTCAAAGACACCGATGGCGATGGCAAGGCCGACCAACGCACCACCCTTCTAACAGGCTTCGGCACCGAGGACACCCACCACATCCTTCACACCATCCGCCCCGCCCCTAACGGCGCGCTCTTCATGGCGCAAAGCGTCTACATCCACAGCCACATCGAAACCCCCTTCGGACCACGCCGCCTCGGCGGCTCCGGCTTCTGGGAATTCCAACCGGAAACCGGACGCCTCGAAGTATTCAACCTCGGCCAGGTCAACCCATGGGGCCTCATCTTCGATCCCTGGGGCCGCTCCTTCACCACCGACGGCGCTTACGGCGAAGGCATCAACCACACCTTCCCCGGCGCAACCTTCCGCTGCCTCCCCAACCAACTCCCCCGCATTCTAACAGGACTCAACCCCGGCCAACCCAAACAATGCGGCCTCGAACGCATCAGCGGCGCTCATTTCCCGGACGACTGGCAAGGCCAACTCATCACCGCCGACTTCCGCGGCCACCGCGTCAACCGCTTCGAAACCACCGAATCCGGCAGCGGCTTCACCTCCAAACAACTCGACGACATCGTCCGCTCCAACCACGGATCCTTCCGCCCCATCGACATGCGCATGGGCCCCGATGGCGCACTCTACATCGCCGATTGGTACAACCCCATCATCCAACACGGCGAAGTCGACTTCCGCGATCCTCGCCGCGACAAAGCCCACGGCCGCATCTGGCGCGTAACCGTCAAGGACCGCCCGCTCTGCCAACCCGTCGACTACCCGAAACTCACCGACACCGAACTGTTAGATAAACTCAAGGCCTCCGAGGACTGGGTCCGCCACTTCGCCAAACAGGAACTCAAATCCCGCAAAATCCCCGATCTAACCAAAAAACTCGCCGCCTGGCTCGAAGCCAACGACGACCCACGCCTCGTCGCCGAAGCCGCATGGACCGCCGAAACCTGCGGCCTCGCCGACTTCTCCTGGTTCTTCACCACCCAATACATCTCGAACCGCCCCGACCGCAACGAACCCCGCCTCCGCGCCGCCGGCCTCCGCCTCCTCTCACACCTCGTCCGCGACAAAGGCCTCAACGCCTTCACCGATTCCGAAGGCAAACCCATGCCCGTCGAAACCGTCGAGAAATCCTGGGCCGGATTCGCCGATGACGAAAGCCCCATCGTCCGCCTCGAAGCCCTCTCCCTCTTCCGCCAGGCCCGCACCGCCAAAGCCGCCGAAGCCGCAACCCGCGTCCTCAACCACCCCCTCGATACCAACCTCGACTTCGCCGCCTGGCTCACCCTCCGCGAACTCGCACCCATCTGGCTCCCCGCATTCAAAAACGGCGACATCACCTTCGATACCGACCCCAAACGCATCACCTTCGCCCTCAAAGCCGCCGAAAAACCCGAAGCCGTCGCCATCCTAATCGACCTCGTCCGCGACGGAAAACTCCCCGCATCCGGTGAGCCCGAAGCCCTCCGACTCGTAGGCACCCTCGGCAAACAACCCGAAATCGACGCCCTTTTCGCCCTCGCACGCGACCCCGCCGTCACCCCCACCCGCAAAGCCGCAGCCCTCGACGCCCTCGCAACCGCCGCCGCCCAACAAAACCTCATCCCCACCAATCCAGACGACGCCCTAACACCCCTCCTCACCGCCCCCGAAACCTCCGCCGCCGCCGCCACCCTCGCCGGCCTCTGGAAAATCGAAGCCACCCGCCCAGCCCTCGAAACCCTCGCCAAATCCAACGCACGCCCCGCATCCCGAGCCGCCCTCCAGGCACTCGTCCGCCTCGGCGGCGACCCCACCCGTGCCCTTCTAACATCGCTCTCCGATCAAAACCCCGACGCCGTCGCCGCATTCATCACCCTAGATCCCGCAGCCGCCGCAGCCCCCGCCGCCAACCTCCTCGCCTCTCTAACAGAATCCAGCGAGGCCGACTCCGTCATCTTCGATGCCGCCCTCCAGCGCCAGGACGCCCCCAACGCCCTCGCCGCCGCCTTGGCTAACAAAAAGCTCGCCCGCGAAGTCGCCACCAACGGCATCCGCAAAGCCAGCACCACCGGAGCCGACACCAAGGCCCTCACGGAAGCCCTCACCAAAGCCGGCAACCTCCAACCCGTCACCACCCTCACCGGTGCCCAGATGGCCGCCATGATCCAGGAAGTCGCCGCCACCGGAAACCCCGCCCGCGGCGAGGAAATCTACCGCCGCACCTCCCTCCAGTGCGTCGCCTGCCACGCCATCGCCGGCACCGGCGGCGTCGTCGGCCCGGACCTCATCAGCATCGGCTCCAGCGCCCCCGCCGACTACATCATCGACTCCCTGTTAGAGCCCGGCAAGAAAATCAAGGAAGGCTACGCCACCGTCATGATCACCACCAAGGACGGCACCGTCAAAAGCGGCTTCCTCATGCGCGAGGACGAACGCGAGGTCCAACTCCGCGACACCGCAGGCACCATCGAAAGCATCCCCGCCAGCCAGATCGCCAACAAACAGGTCATCCCCGTCTCCCTCATGCCCGCCGGCCTCACCCACTCCCTCCGCCGCGATGAATTCATCGACCTCGCCCGCTTCCTCACCGAACTCGGCAAACCCGGCCCCTTCGAATCCCGCGAAGACGGCACCCTCCGCGATTGGAAAATCGCCACCACCGGCGGCAACACCGCCGAATCCTTCGCCCAAAACCCCGCCGCCACCACCTGGATCCCCTTCACCGCCAAAGTCAACGGCACCCTCCCCCTCACGGAAATCACCCCCGTGAACAACCTCCGCATCCTCCAAACCGAAATCACCATCCCTCCCTCCGGAACCCTCAACCTCCAGATCGAAACCCAAGAAGGCCTCCGCCTCTTCCTCGGCACCAAGGAAATCCAAGCCTCGCCCACCACCCAACTCACCGCCGCCCCCGGCAAACACCTCCTCACCCTCGCCGCCCCCCACACCCTCACCACC
>SYAP01000184.1 GCA_005787565.1 Verrucomicrobiaceae bacterium
CCGCTACTTCACCGACGGAACGATCATCGGCAGCAAAGCATTCGTCAACGAAGCCTTCGCCACCGCCAAACACCGCTTCGGCCCCAAACGCAAAGATGGCGCCCGCCCCCTCAAAGGCAAAGCCGCCCCCGCCAAAGGCACCCTCTGGACCCTCAGAGACCTCCGCAAGGGAATCGCTTGATTGATTGACAATGAAAAACAATCCCGTCCATTTCCTAACAGAGGCATTCCCGGCATCCAGCCATCTCTCGCCCTGAAGCCAGATAGCCATCCTGCGGCAAACACCCATCGCTTCCAGCAATCCCGCCACGCCACCTACCCCACCTTCACAGGCACAGCCTCACATACCTGTCGCCACCCCGGAAAATTCCACTTGTTAGGAAAGCCACGACACTGCTCCGGCTTTACCTCATGAATCCGGCAATCGATGCCATCCAGCATGATGCACTCGTGATTATCCTTCTCTAACAAAGATAGCCCGTTCCGGTTCGTCCGCAGCCTCGTATACTGCCCGATGAACGACATCTCATCCATCCCCAAAAACGCGGCGATCACCGGAATCTCCTCCTCTTCCAACCGCACGTCACCCGGCCACTTGCAACAAGCCGTGCATCGCTGGCAAACATAGCGGACCGTCGGGTCCAAATCCACCCCTCCCAACCCCGGACTGCCAAACGTTTCCCGCTCCATCAGCGCGATGCCAATTGCTGCGAAACCAACCGCTTGTGATGGTAATTCACACGCCCCAAAAACGCCCGCCACTTTGGCCCGGGCTTCCCGTTGTCCATCAGGAAATGCGGACAATTCTTGTTAGGCGGCGTCCTCCCCTTGCGTGGCCAATGATAGTGCGCGACCACATTGCGCAATGGAATGTTATGCCTCACCATCAGATAAGCCGTCAGCTTCGCGGTCCGCTCCAGCGTCGCCTCACGACTGCATCCCCGGTGCTCACACATCTCAATCCCCACTGAATACCGATTACCCGGCCCATCGAAATCCGCATGCTCCCCCTGCTCGCTCGTCGGCATGTGCTGGATCGCAACCCGATCATCCACTGTGAAATGCCAGATCAAATACCCGATCCGGTTACCACCCTTCCGCTTGGGAGCACGCAACGCCCCACGCTTCAACGCCACCGAATGCCGCTCCGCATCCGCCGAATAATTCTGCGTGCTATGAATCGTGATGTAACGCGGACTCATCGGCCTAACCACTTTCCGCCCATGCGTCCCACTCGCCACCATATCCACCTTCAGGTTCACCTCGCGCAACAATGACGACGTTGATACCGCACCGGAGGAAACCGTTCGAACCGGCGCATTCACCGTCGGGCGCCAATTGTCAGACCCACCCGAAGGCGGCCCGATGGGATGACATTGCAGCCCCACAAAGCAAAAAACCCCGAGGGGCAGCATCCATTTCAAGCACCGCATGCCACGACCCATATCACCCATCCCACGCTTCGGGAATCTCAAATCTCACGGATTTCCAAACAATTCACCCCCACCGCAGCTTGACCACCCATGCCGCACCAGCGACGTTGCGCCGTGCGCAGCATCCTCATCACCGGCGGAAACGGCGGCCTCGGCCTCGGAATCGCCCGCTACTTCCTCGAAAACGACGAAACCGCCACCATCCACCTCGGCGTCCGACAAAACCGCGAAAACGCCCAAGCCCTCTCCAGCAAATTCCCCAACCGCTGCCACCTCGCTGCCCTCGACGTCACCAACTCCGCCGACTGGACCGCCACCATCGAATCCATCGTCGCCCGCCACGGCACCATCGATGTCCTCGTCAACAACGCCGGCCTCCACCGCGACCACCTCCTCGCAACCATGCCGGACGACGCATGGTCACAAGTCATCTCCTCAAACCTCGACTCCGTCTTCCTCGGCTGCCGCGCCGTCATCCCGCCCATGATGCGCCAGCGAAACGGCCGCATCATCAACATCGCATCACTCAGCGCCATCCTCCCGCCCCTCGGCCAGACCAACTACGCCGCCGCCAAAGCCGGTGTCGTCGCACTCACCCAAACCCTCGCCAAGGAAGTCGCCCGCGCCGGAATCACCGTCAACTCTATCCTCCCAGGCTACATCGAAACCGACGCCCTAACAGAAATGAATGACGACGCCCGCAAACTCGCCCGCCAAGGCATCCCCATGCGCCGCTTCGGCACACCCCGTGAGGTCGCAGCCGCCGTTTTCTTTCTCGCTTGTCAGGACGCTTCATACATCACAGGTTCGGCCCTGAAAATCGACGGCGGCATTTTCTAAAACCAACTCATTTTCAAAAACATCCATGCAAGGAGAAGCATTACGATTGCGCATACGTGAAGTCATGGTCGAGGAACTCATGCTCGATCAATCCGCCGATGAAATCACCAACGACATCCCCATCTTCGGTGCCGCCGGCCTCGGCCTCGATTCCGTCGATGCACTCCAACTCGTCGTCGCACTCGAAAAACATTTCGGCCTGAAAATCGGCAACTCGGACGCCGCGAAAAACATCCTCTCCTGCGTCGAAACCATCGCCGCCGAGATCGAAAAATCCGCCTGAGCACATCCAAATGCCCGGCCCATCCTTCCTGAAAGCGGCTGGCCTCTTCATCCTCAAATTGGCCGTCTCCATCATCTGCCTCGCCTGGGCCGTCTCGCAGATCGACTTTCAAAACTCCATCTTCTCCCGCCCCGGCGCCATCGACTACCGCTGGCTCGCCCTCGGCGCGGCACTCGCCGGAATCACCGTCCTCCTAACAGCCATCCGCTGGTGGTTCTTCCTCCGCGCCCAAAACCTACCCGTCTCCCTCGGCCGCTCGATCGAACTCACCATGATCGGAAACCTCTTCAGCCTCGTCTCCCTCGCAGGCATCGGTGGCGATGCCGCGCGCATCCTTCTCCTCATCCGCGATCATCCAGGTCGAAAACTCGTCATCACCATGGCCGTCCTCGTCGATCACCTCGCCGGCATGGTCACTCTAGCCCTCCTCTTCTTCGTCATCTCCGCCGCCCAATTCGACGCTCTCGCCAACCAAAGCATCCTCGGCCGCGAAGTCATCCGCTTCGCCTGGATCTACCTCGGCGGCGGACTACTGCTCGTCGCCCTCATGTTCCTCTTCGCCAGCCCGCCCATCCACCGCCGCATCCACGGCAACCGCCGCTTCGCCCGCTGGCCCCTGTTGGAGCGAATGCCGGAAATCTACGACATCTATCGTAGAAACTGGCGGCACACCCTCGCCGGAGTCGCCTGCTCCTTTGTCATGCTGTTCGCATTCTTCCTCTCGTTCTGGTGCGGACTCCGCGCCGTCGGCGGAACCACCTCCGCCGCCACCGTCATCACCGCCATGCCGGTCATCGACTCCATCAGCGCGCTTCCCGTCACCGTCGCCGGCGTCGGCGTCCGCGAAAAACTCTTCGAGGTCCTCATGGACGACCTCGCCTCCGTTCCCCCTGAAACCGCCATAGCGGCCTCTCTCACCGGCTTCGCCTGCAACACCCTATGGGCACTGTTAGGTGCTCTCTTCTTCCTCAAAAAACGCGATCGCATCCGCGTCACCGAACTCAAGGAAGCCGACTCTTGATCCCAACCTCAATCAAGCCGCTCCACCTTCCCTCTCTAAGAAATCCAACGCCGCTCTAACATCTACCTCGATCTGCCCCTTCAGCTCCTCAATCGACCCGAACTTCATCTCCCCTCGCAAAAAAACCACCCACTCCGCCTCCAACGCCTGCCCATAAAGATCACCTGAAAAATCCATCAAGTGGATCTCCAGCGCCCGCGCCAACCCCTCCCCCACCGTCGGCCGCCGCCCCAAGTTCGCCACCCCAGCCCGCACGCTCCCGTCAGCCAAGCGCACCCGCATCGCCCACACTCCGTCCGGCGGCAACTGCAAATCACCCGTCGCCAGATTCGCCGTCGGAAAACCCAACTGCCTACCCAGCTTCCGCCCCTCCACCACCGTCCCGGAAACCGCATACGGCCTGCCTAACATCTCAGCAGCCGCCTCCAGATTCCCATCCCGCACCGCCTGCCGGATCCGCGAGCTGCTCACCCGCTCCCCATCCCACATCACCGGCGCAACCGCCTCTAACACAAATCCCGACTCCTCCGCCTTCCCTCGCAAAAACTCAACATCCCCCTGCCGCCCGCGCCCAAACCGCCAATCCTCACCCACCGCCAGCGTCATCACCCGCGCCCCCACCAAACGCCCGACAAAATCCTCCGCAGACAACGCCGCCATCGCCTCATCAAACGGCAGCGCAACAAACACCGTTGCCCCCAGCGCCCCGCAAATCCGCGCCTTGTGATCCAGCGTCTCTAACAACGACGCCGGTGCCTTACCCGGCGCAATCACCCGGATCGGATGCGGATCAAACGTCAGCACACCCGCCAAGCCACCCTCGCGCTCCGCCGCCTCCACCGCACGGCCAATCACCGCCTGATGACCGATGTGCACCCCGTCAAAAACCCCGAGCGCAAGATGAAGCGATTCACCCAACGCCTGCAAATCATCGAAACTCCGGCAAACCTTCACGCCCAAACTTGAAACACCAAGGCCACCGGCGAAAGCCGAAAAATCCACCCGATCACAACGGCAGGTCATAACTCCGGCCGCCAACCCCCTCATACCAGCGGATATACGCGGCATTCACCATCGCATAACCACCAGGCGTCGGATAGTCGCCGGTGAAATACCAGTCGCCGCACGGCCCTTTGATCGATGCGCGAAGGTTCTCGATCGTCTGGAAAATCACCACCACTTCCCCGTCCCAATCCATGTCTTCCGGATAGACCATCGCGCTCACCTCGGCCGAAACCTCATCGTCCGTGAAGGCTTCATAAACCCCCTTCACCCGGTTCATCCGCTCCGCCGCAGGCTTCTTCAACTCCTCAAGGCACTCCTGATAGATCCGATCCAGCACCGACTGCCGCCCCGCACGCCGATGCAACGCCACCGCCGCCTGAAACGCGATGAACTTGCCCAGCTCAGACATATCAATCCCATAACAATCCGGATAACGGATCTGCGGTGCCGTCGAACATATCACAATCTTGCCCGGCTTGATCCGCGCGAGAATCTTCAAAATCGACTTCTTCAACGTGGTCCCACGCACAATCGAATCGTCCAACGCCACCAGATTGTCTCCCGGACGCAACACCCCGTACGTGATATCATAAACGTGCGAAACCAACTGGTCGCGGCCCTTCTCCTGGCTGATGAATGTCCGCATCTTGATATCCTTGTGCGCGATCTTCTCACCGCGCGGCCAGTTTCTCAAAATCAGATCATCCACCAAATCCGGCGTCAGATTGCCATCCTCCACCGCCTGAAGAATCGACGAGCGAACCTGCTGCCGCCGATACAAACGCAACCCATCCATCAAACCATGATACGCCGTCTCAGCCGTGTTCGGAATGAAGGAAAAAACCGTGCGCTCAAACGCCCCATCAATCGATGCAACCACCTGATCCACCAACGCCGCACCCATCGCCTTGCGCTCTCGATAGATCTGCGGATCGTTCCCTCGCGAAAAATAGATATGCTCGAACGAGCACGGCGTATACCGCTGCGGCGGAGCAAACACCGAATCGGTGAACGTCCCGTCCGACTTGATCGTGATCATCGACCCCGGATCCACCGCCTTCACCTCAGAAGCCTCAGCCTCGAACACCGTCATCAGCGGCACACGCTCGGAGGCGAAAGCAATCACCTCATCCGTGATCAACATGTGACACGGACGAATCCCACGCGGATCCCGCATGACAAACATGTCTCCATTCCCGATCACCCCGCAAATGGCATATCCGCCATCCCACGCCGCCGCCGATTCGGATACCAATCGCGGCACATCCAGCGCCTCCGAAATCCGGTCCGGCATCTCGCTTCCCGGCACCCCAGCATCACGCAACTGCCGGTAAAGATCCGTGTGATGCTCATCCAGATGATATCCGATTTCCTCCAACACCGTCTGCGTGTCCGTCCCGAAAACCGGATGCTGCCCGCGCTCGATCAACACCTGGTTGAGCTCCGCCGCGTTGGTCATGTTGAAATTCCCCATCACCATCAACGTCCGCGTCGGCCAGTTGCTCCGCCGCAAATACGGATGACACGATCCCTCATCGAAATCCCCGGAAGTCCCATACCGCAAATGCCCCACCAGAACCTCCCCGCCGAAATCGAAATTCCGCTTCACACTTTCAGGGTCATCCTTATCTAACAGACCCTTGCGATGCATCTTGTAGAAATCCTTGATCTCCCCACGAAAGATCCGCGCAAGCGCATCCTGCTCCGTTCCACGGCGCCGATGCACATACGGCTGACCGATCGGCATGTTGAGTTTCACACACCCGATCCCCGTGCCATCCTGCCCACGGTTGTGCTGCTTTTCCATCAGCAGGAACAGCTTATTCAAACCCCACAGCGTCGTGCCGTATCGGTCCTGATAATATGCCAGCGGCTTACGGAGTCGCACCGCCGCGATCCCGCATTCGTGTGTGAGGAAATCGCTCATGGTCGTTGGAAAATCAGTTTCACTCGCCCTTCACGCGCACCCGCACCCCCTCCTGCGGCACCATCCGCCCGATCACCACCCCACCCGGCCCCGCCTCCAGCGCCGCCGGAACATCCGCCTCGCTCACAATCGCAACCCAGCCAATCCCCATGTTGAACGTGTGGAAACGATCCTCCGCATCCACATGCGCCAACAGCTTGTCGATGCCCGGCAAATCCCACTTCGGAATCTCCAGATCGGCACCCATTCCACGGAACAAACGCTCCAGATTCTCCGGCAACCCTCCACCCGTGATGTGCGACATCGCCTTCGGCTTCACCCCGCCATCACGCAGACCCTTCGTCACATCATGATAGAGACGCGTCGGCTTCAGCCACTCCAACATCTCGGCCTCGCTCACCTCACCCGGATGCTCTTTCAGCACCCGCCGCACCAGCGACCAACCATTCGCGTGAATGCTGTCGGATGCATAGCCGATCAAAACATCACCCACCGCCACCGTCGTCGGATCCACCAGATCCGACTTCTCGGCACAGCCGATGCAAAACCCGGAGAGCTCGATGATCCCCGGCGGCACAATCCCCGGCATTTCCGCCGTCTCGCCACCCGCCAGGATGCAGTTGCACTCCTCCAAATAGTCCGCCATCCCCGCAATCAACCTCGTGATCCGCTCCTCATCCAGCGCCGCAATGCCGATGTAATCGAGAAACAGCAGCGCGTCCCCACCCGTCGTCAGAATGTCGTTCACACTCATCGCCACCAGGTCCTTTCCCGCCGTTTCCAACAAATCGTGCTCCAGCAAAAGCTCCAGCTTCGTGCCTACACCATCACAACCGGTCATGATCACCGGCTCCTTGTATTCGCTCAAATCATAGCACGCCGCGAAAAGCCCGAAGGCCCCCCACAACTTCCTCGATTGCTGGGTACGACCCACGTGCGTCTTGATGTCCCCGACGAGTGCGGCCGCTTTCCGCGTGTCGACTCCTGCTTGTTGGTATGTGAGCTTGCCCGCCATGTTCCGCTGCGGCGGTTCTACCACCCGACCCCGCCCCGTCACGAAGAAAAGCTCGGCATTTCCACGTCGGATGAATTTTCATTTTCTGATGCAGAAAACATCATTTGATCATCCAAAACCATCAATCATCATCATTTTTCTCTTGCTTTTCCCTCACTCCCACTCAATTCTCCCACCATGCGAATCACCGTGGACATCGAAGATGACGTCCTTGCCGAGTTGATGAAGATCACCGGGGACAAAAACAAAAGCCCAGCCGTCGCCCGCGCTGTCACCGAGTTCGTGCGCCGCAAGCAAGCACGCGAATTCGGCCGCATGATCCGGGAAGGCGTTTTTGACTACCCAGACGCACCAACGGATCCGAGCGGGCATGATGCCGCCAATCCCGTCCCACCCCTCTATCCGGACTGACCCGCCCTAACACACCATGGTCCTCGTAGACTCATCCGCATGGATCGAAAGCCTCCGCCGCAACGGCGACATGAGGGTGAAACTCGCCGTCGAAGGCCTGTTAGAAGCCTACGAGGCCCAATGGTGCTCTCCTGTTAGGATCGAGGTCCTCGGCGGCGCCCGCAAGGAGGAACGCGCGCTCCTCGGCAAACGCTTCTCAGTCATCCCCTACCGGCCCTGCCGCGAGGATGACTGGGATCGCGCCGTCGCCCTCGCCTGGAGACTTCGCAACCACGGCATCACCTGCCCTTGGCTCGACGTCCTCATCGCGGCCATCGCCATCCACGACGATGTACGGCTCTACTCGATCGACGCCCACTTCCAGGAAATCGCCAGATTCACCGACCTCCAACTCTACCGCCCCGGTTACGGCGGCAGCTACAACGACGGCTTCGCGGACTGATCCACCATCCCCCCTCACCCATTCTCCACGACCCGTTCTTCACCTTGCTCCTTGGCTTCCCGATTGCTAGGGTCCCCTCCGGAATTCAAACCGGATTCACCCTTCCCATGCCTGCCAAAAAAGCCACCTCCCGCCAACCCGCCCGCGAACTGCTTTTCGGCAACCTCTGGGAATACGACCCCGCACCCGAGTCAGCTCCCGCTTTCATCGACGCGAAATACAACCTCTTCATCAACGGCAAATGGACCACGCCGAAGTCCCGCAAACACTTCGACTCCATCAGCCCTCGCAACGAGGAAAAACTCTCTGAAATCGCCCACGCAGGCCTATCCGACGTCGACGCCGCCTATCAAGCCGCCTCAAAAGCCTTCACCTCCTGGTCCAAACTCCCCCCCGCCGACCGCGGCAAATACCTCTTCCGCATCGCCCGCCTCCTCCAGGACCGCGCCCGCGAATTCGCCGTCGCCGAAACCCTCGATGGCGGAAAACCCATCAAGGAATCCCGCGATTTCGACGTCCCCATGGCCGCCGCCCACTTCTTCTATCACGCCGGCTGGGCCGATAAACTCCCCTACCTCGCCCCCGGCCGCCGCGTCGAACCCCTCGGCGTCGTCGGCCAGGTCATCCCATGGAATTTCCCGCTCCTCATGCTCGCGTGGAAAATCGCCCCAGCCCTCGCCGCAGGAAATACCGTCGTCCTCAAACCCGCCGAAACCACCTCCATCACCGCCCTCAAGTTCGCCTCTATCCTCCAGGAAGCCGATCTCCCACCCGGCGTCGTCAACATCGTCACCGGTGCCCGCGAAACCGGCGCAGCCGTCGTCACCCACCCCCTCGCCGCCAAAATCGCCTTCACCGGATCCACCGCCGTCGGCAAATGGATCCAACACACCCTCGCCGGTTCCGGCAAAAAACTCACCCTCGAACTCGGCGGAAAAGCCGCAAACATCATCTTCGACGATGCCCCCCTCGACCAAGCCGTCGAAGGCATCATCAACGGCATCTTCTTCAACCAAGGCCACGTCTGCTGCGCCGGCTCCCGCCTCCTCGTCCAGGAATCCATCGCCGAAACCGTCCTCGCCAAACTCAAGGTCCGCCTCAAATCCCTCCGCACCGGCGACCCCATGGACAAAAACACCGACGTCGGCGCCATCAACTCCAAACCCCAGCTCGATAAAATCCGCGCCCTCGTCCAGTCCGGCATCGATGATGGCGCCGAAATCCACCAAGCCCCCTGGTCTCTCCCTAACAAAGGCTTCTACTTCGCCCCCACCCTCTTCTCCGGCGTCACCATGAGCCAGCGCATCGCCCAAGAGGAAATCTTCGGCCCCGTCCTCTCCATCCTCACCTTCCGCACCCCCGAGGAAGCCGTCGAAAAAGCCAACAACACCCCCTACGGCCTCAGCGCGGGCATCTGGACCGACAAAGGCTCCCGCATCCTCAAAATGGCCACCGAACTCAAAGCCGGCGTCGTCTGGGCCAACACCTACAACAAATTCGACCCCACCTCCCCCTTCGGCGGCTTCAAGGAATCCGGCTTCGGCCGCGAAGGCGGCAAACAAGGACTGTTAGATTACACAACGTTGGCATGAACCTCTTCTTCCACTGATCACTTCTAACGGATCACTCGGCACTTTATGAAAATCACCAAAACCCCCAAATGCTACGTCGGCGGTGCCTTCATCCGCTCCGAAAGCGGCCGCGTCCGCCCGCTCAACGACAGCTCAGGCACCTTCCTCGCCAACATCCCCGTCTGCTCCCGCAAGGACCTCCGCAACGCCGTCGAAGCCGCCGCCAAAGCCGGACCCGGATGGGCCAAACGCAGCGCCTACAACCGCGGACAAATCCTCTACCGCCTCGCGGAAATGCTGGAAGCCCGCGGACCCGAAATGTCCGAAGCCATCGCCCTATCCGGCACCACGAAAAACAACGCCTCCCTCGAAGTCCGCACCGCCATCGACCGCATCGTCCACTTCGCCGGTTGGACCGATAAATACGAAGCCATCCTCGGCAGCGTCAACCCCGTCGCCACCTCCCACTTCAACTTCACAGTCACCGAGCCCATGGGCATCATCGGCATCATCGCCCCGGACTCCTCACCCCTGTTAGGCCTGCTCACCCTCATCCTCCCCGCCATCACCTCCGGCAACACCGTCGTCGCCCTCGTCTCGGAAACCTCACCCTACCCCTCCATCCTGTTAGGCGAAATGCTCGCCACCAGCGACCTCCCCGCCGGCGTCGTCAACCTCCTCACCGGCGAGCGCAAGGAACTCATCCCCACCTTCGCCACCCACGCCCACCTCCGCGCCATCTCCGCCTCCGCCACCACCCCGGAAGCCACCCTCCTCCAACAAGGTGCCGCCGACTCCCTCAAACGCGTCATCCTCCACGACCCCAAATCCGACTGGCACTCCCCCACCCACGACTCCCCCTACCCCATCCGCGACCTCATCGAATTCAAAACCGTCTGGCACCCCATCGGCACCTGAAAAACTTCAGCCTTTCATCATTAACCCAACACCCGTAGCGAAGTTCGTAAGAACTTCGGCTGCACACGCCCCGAACCTCCCCCCGGGCACGCCGACGTCCTCGTCGGCCAGCCAATGGATCACCCCTGAACATCGCGAAGCCCCCTCCAAATTTCAGCATCTCAGCCTTTCAGCTTTTCAGCTATTACCATGAAACCCCTCCTCCTCGCCCTCCTCATCCCCACCCTCGCCTCCGCCGCCGAGCCCCAGCGATACGAAATCCAAGCACGCGCCAGCCAGATCGACCGCCGCGCCGAGCCCCACCCCGAGATCGGCTTCATCTTCGAAAAAGACGGAAAACCCCAGGACATCCAACACGCCTGCGTCGACACCCGCGTCCCATCCCAAGGCAAACTCGTCATCTGGCTCATGGGCCACAACCGCGAACTCTTCCACCGCCTCTCCGGATACGGACTCCACGCCATCCAGATCCACTACGCCAACGGCTGGTTCGGCAAACTCTACTCCGGCGCACCTCCCGCCGACGACCTCTTCCTCTCCAAAGTCCGCCTCGAAGCCGCCACCGGCCGGGACCACAGCCCCGCCATCGACATCCCCTTCCCTGATGGCATCATGGAACGCTCCCACCAGCTCATCCGCCACCTCGCCCGCGAAAATCCGGACGGCAAATGGAAACAATTCCTCAACCCACGCGGCAACGGCCTCAACTGGGACAAAGTCATCCTCGCCGGCATCTCCCACGGCTCCACCACCGCCGCACGCCTCGCCAAACACATCCGCGTCGATCGCGTCGTCATGTTCTCCGGCCCCCGCGACCAATTCGATGTCTGGCAAAAACTCCCCTCCGCCACCCCCACCGAACGCTACTTCGGCTTCACCCACATCCTCGACGACGGCTGGAAAGGCGACCACTATTGCCGCTCATGGCTCCTGTTAGGACTCAACGCCTGCGGCCCCATCGTCAACATCGACCAATCCTCGCCTCCCTACGGCAACACCCGCCGCCTCATCACCAACGCCGACGTCAAAAACAACCCTGGCCGCGCCCACAACGCCGTCATCCCCGGCGGCCAAAGCGTCAAAGACGCCAAAGGCAAATACCTCTACGAAGACGCCTGGAAATACCTCTTCACCCACCCCGTCAACGAAACCGGTAACCCCGTCCCACCCGAAGACGACTGCCGCATCCAGCATCGCCTCACCGAGCCCTGACGTCCAAACCCAGAAGCCCAATCTCGCCCAACCTCAGAACGGCACCTCGTCATCATCAAAGTCGTCGTCCTTCCGGAAATCCGACATCGATGGCGCGGCCGAACTCGCCGCAGCCTGACCACGCGAAGGCGCACCCGCCGATTCCGGCGCACTGCCATCGCCACCCTGAAGCTTCCAACAGGAGAGATTCACGAAATACTTCCCGTTATACTCGTTCCCGCGGATATCGAAATTCACCACCACCGGTTGCCCCGTCGCGAACGAATCCAACATCGCCACCTTGTCCTTCACGATCTCAAACTTGAGATCCTGCGGATACTTGTCAGCCGCCGTCGTCACCACGAATTCCCGTTTGGTGAATCCGCTCGGGAAAGTCTGAACATCCCCGATCCATTTCAACGTGCCGCGTGTTTCGTACATGCCCCGAGTTTTTCCGCACGCCCTCGAATGTCAAACCCGGAGCCACCCAACCCCAATTTCCCCCCCTAAGGAGGAGGGACCTTACTGTCCCTCTCTTCACTCCCCAACCCTAAGGAGGAGGGACCTTACTGTCCCTCTCTTCCTCCCCCCTCAAATCCCCCACCCGTCTGAACAGAACCCCTTTCACAACCTCCCCTCAAAATTAGCGTTCATTCGCGTCCATTCGCGGTTC
>SYAP01000185.1 GCA_005787565.1 Verrucomicrobiaceae bacterium
AGGGAAAATCTGTCTAGGGGGGAAAGTGGGTGAAAGTTGAATTCCTCGGAAAATGAGGGAGTTGGCGCGAGGTGCGGGGAGGATGGGTGGGAGGGGTCTTGGGGCTCGAAAAATTTTGTTCGGATCGGTTAAAGGGGTGGGGTTTAGATTTTTCCAAAAAATTCCTTAGGATGGGTGAAGTAGTTAGGGATTTTGGGGTGGTTGGGTTTGGAAGTCGTTGGGGATGATGGGGGAAAAATTTTGGTTCGCGTAAAAGGCTTTGGCTCACGCGATTGTCGCGTAAAAGGCTTTGGCTCACGCGATTGGGGTGGGGAGTGCTGTGTGAGAAGTGAGAAGTGAGAAGTGGAAGAGGGAGGTTTTGGAGGTTGGAGGTCGGGAGGGAAGATGGATATAGGATGCTGAGTGCATTGGATGAAGAGGGCTGCGCGCGGGTCAATGGTGGCGCATTGGCTTGCCGACGAGGACCCTTCTTCGCTGAAGCTACGAAGGGCAGGCTGTCGGCGTTCCCGGGAGGGCGGGAGTCTAATGAAGCGAAACGCAGAGGCGGGGAAGTCGCGGAGAGAGGCGTGGAGAATTGGGAGAGTGGGAGAGGGGGAGAGTGGGAGAGAGGATGGGTGGGTGGGTTGGCGGTTGCAATGTGGGGAGGTGGGTGAGAGGGTTTGGGCATGGCAGATTTGGTGAGAGTGGAGCCGATTGCGTTGATGCCGACGCAGGCGGGGTGTGCGGTGTTTTTGGGCGATGGGCAGAAGGCGATCGTGTTTTACATTGATCCGGGGGTGGGGGCGTCGATCAATGCGGCGTTGGCGGGGCAGGTGCCGGCGCGGCCGTTGACGCATGATTTGTTTTTGCTGTCGTTCGAGGCGTTCGGGGCGAAGGTGAAGCGGGCGGTGATCGTGCGGATGGAGAACGAGGTGTATTACGCGCGGTTGATCGTGGAGGCGGAGAACGAGATCATGGAGCGGAAGATTGTGGAGCTGGACGCGCGGCCATCGGATTGCCTGGCGTTGGCGGTGCGTTGTGATGCTCCGGTTTATGTGGTGAGGGAGTTGTGGGAGTCGTTGGAGGACATGTCGTCGGTGTTGCGGGAGATGCAGGAGAGCGGCGGGAATGAGGGGGTTGGAGGGGCTTGACCGAATTTTTGCAATTCGCCCCTTGCGGGGTGGGGCATCGGTTTTAAAATCGCAGCGCAATGACAACGATCGACGCGCCCGTTCTGCCGGATTATTTGAGAGAGGATATTTTGCTTCACCCGGAGAAGCGGGAGTTTCCGCCATTTGATCTGGTGAATTTGTTAGGGACGGTGTTCGCGCCGACGAAGGGTTGCCGGGTTTGCATTCTGGTGGACTTCGAGGAGCCGGCGGAGCTGATCAAGGATTTCGCGTTTCTAACGAAGGATGGATTTCCGGTGCAGAAGAAGGCGTGGGAGCATTTTCATCAGGGTTTGCTGAACGGTGCGATGGAGGAGCTGGGGATGCATGGGGGTGAGATGTTCGCGTATCGCTGCACGAAGGGCTCGAACCTGGATCTATCGGACGAGGTGTGGGATACGGATGGCAACCAGTTATCGCTCGATGGAGCTATCTATCCGAATTATGATATCATTTTGTGTTTATCGACGTTTTCGGCGACGGCGCCGTTGACGGCGAAGTGCAAGGAATACGGGTTCCGCGGGGCGACGATGCATGGTTTGAATGATGTCATCCTGAATTCGGGTCTGGCGGTGAATTATCATGAGGTTTCGCGCGATGCGGAGAAGTTGCGGTTGGCGCTGACGAAGGCGGATGCGATCGAGATCGACTTCGCGTTGGAGGATGGGCGGGTGTTGACGGCGTGGCTGGGGTTGGACGGGCAGGAGGCGCAGAAGTCGCACGGGTTGTGCCTGGGTGAGGCCCCGGACATTGCGAATTTGCCGGCGGGTGAGGTGTATTTCGTGCCGGTGGATGCGCGCGGGCAGTTTCCGATGAAGTATGAGGACGGGACGCTGGGGGTTTTGGAGGTGGTGGACCGTTGCATTGTGCGGTCGACGTTGATCGAGGGGAATCAGGCGACGATTGACGCGCACAACGCGCGGTTGGCGGATGATCCGATGACGGGGACGCTGGGTGAGCTTGGGTTCGGGACGCAGGTGTTGCCGGTTTCCGGGGCGGACATCCAAGATGAGAAGGTTTTGGGGACGTGCCATTTGGCGACGGGCCGGGATGACCATTTGGGTGGGGACATCGTTCCGGGGATGTTCAAGAAGCACGAGAACTCGACGCATGACGACATTCTGTTCGCGCCGCACAAGACGCCGAATTTCAACATCAGCCAGGTGCGGATGAAGCGGGGTGCGCAGGAGGAGGTGTTGATTGAGAATTTCCGTCCTTCGGCGTATTTGATGGAGGCGCTTGCGAGCGGCTATTGAGAGGTTCGCCTGGTGCCTTTGAGGAGATCGTCGCCCCGGGAACACCGGGGTGGTGTTTCCGGTTTATGAACAATGGCTTGCGTCTGCGCTGGAATGTGGGAACGGTTCGCGAAGAATTGTTTGAAACTCATTTGTCGGATTTGTCAGATTTGAGGATTTTCCATGCGTGAGACGCTGATTGTCATTGGGTTGTTTGTTTTCGCGGTGGCGTTGCGCACGGCGCGGCGAGGTGTGATGCGGAAGCTGGGGGCTCTGATGTTTTTGGTGGCGTCGTTTTTTCTGGGGTGGTTTGTGACCGGGAATGTGTGGGTGGCGGCGGGTGTGGCGTCGTTGTGGTTTTTTCTGCCGTGGATTGAGTTGCTGACGCGGATCCGGCGGATGCGGTTGCCGTTGAACAACCGGTTGCGGCATCGGAAGGCACCGGATCCGTCGTTTTTCCCGAATGCGGTGGAGGCGGCGTCTGCGATGGAGGAGGCGGGTTTTGAGCATGTTTCGGACTGCGGGTGGGAGTGGGCGGGGATGCAGCAGTTTTTCCGGTTGTTCTGGCATCCGGAGGAGCGTGCGGTGGCGGCGGTTTGTTTGTGCGAGCAGAGCGATGTGGCGTTCGCGTTCATTTCGGTGACGTCGCATGACCGGCAGGGGAATATGTGGCGGACGACGAATTTTCCGTTTTCGCCGACGTTGAAGTGTCCGCCGGAGGTGCGGTGGCATCATGTGCCGTGCGAGCGGAATTGTTTTCACCAGATTCTGGAGGATCACCGTGGGTATTTGGAGCGGTCGAAGGTGACGATGGATCAATTGTGGATGCCGGATCCGGAGGGGTTGGAGGATGGGATCGAGAAGGAGATGAGGCAGCAGGTGGAGCACAATTTGGCGGCGGGGATCATCCGGCTGACGGGGGATGGGCATTTCGAGTATTCGAAGCGCGGGTTGGTGTTTTTGTGGGGGCAGTTTGTGAAGGATATGGTGCGGTTGTGCTGAGGGGTGTTGGGGGCATTGACGCAGGGCGATTTTCTTCGCTTGTAAGGATTTTGTAATCGCATAGGTTCTCCGGGTATCTTCGTTTCCGCTGTTCAAACCCAATGATGCGATGCGCAAAACCCGATTGAGTCTATTAGGTCTGTTTCTGATGTCCGGAATGGTTGCTGCCGCACCGGTGAGCGTTGGGGATTTTTCGTTCGAGGGGAATGCGTTGAGTGCGGGTGCCTGGAACAACAATCTGGATCCTGAGTGGAAGGAGACGGGCGGGCCTAACAACGGGAACGGCTTTGAGGAGTTCATCACGGGGTTTGTGGCGGATGGGACCGATCACCTGGGGATGCAGCCTGGGCATGATGTTTGGCAGGACCTGGGTGTGGTTTATCAGCCGAACACGCGGTATACGTTGACGGTGGCGGTGGGGAACCGGAACGGAGCGACGAGCGGAGGGAACCAGTCGCAGTATTTGTTGGCGGATTCTACGGGGGTGGTTTACGCGACGGGGATTCTGGATGCGTCGACGTTGGCGGGGCAGACGTTTGCGGATGCGCCGGCGCTGGTGTTTGACACGCCGAGCGTTCCGGGTGCGGTGGGGAAGACGGTGAGGGTGTTGTTGAGGGCGCGTGGGAACGGGCGGTCTCATTTCGACAACATTCGGTTGGATGCGCAGTCGTTGATTCCGCCGGGTGCCGCGGTGGTGGAGAATCTGGTTTCGACGGATGTGACGACGACGACGGTGACGTTGGGCGGGGAGGTGACGGATGTGGGGGATGGTGCGCCTGCGATCACGATTTTCTGGGGGACGAGTGATGGTGGGGTGAATCCGGTATCGTGGGATGACAGTGTGGATTTGGCGGGGACGCACAGCGGGGTGTTTTCGACGGGGATTACGGGGTTGAGCCCGGGGACATCGTATCATTTCACGGCGCGGGCGACGAACAGCGCGGGGCAGTCGTGGAGTTTGGCGGGTGGGGAGTTCGAGACGTTGCCCTTGCCGCCGGTGGTGACGCATTTGCCGGCTGGGAATGTGACGCCGACGGGAGCGGATCTCGGGGTGACAGTGACGGGAGCGGGGACGGCGACGTTGACGGTGTATTACGGGACGACGGATGGCGGGAGTGATGCCGGGGCGTGGGCATCGTCGGTGGTGCATGGTGCGGCGGCGGGGACGGTGACGGTGCCATTGACGGGGCTGAGCACGGCGACGACGTATTATTTCCGGGCGTTTGCGGAGAACGAGGGTGGGGGGGCGTGGGCGTTGGAGAGCGGGCAGTTTACGACGCAGACGGTGAGTTTGCCGGTGGTGGAGAACCGGAGTGCGGACGGTCTAACAGGGACGACGGCGAATTTGCGGGGCGAGGTGGTGGATGAGGGGAATGACGCGCCGGTGGTGACGATCTTCTATGGATTGGCGGATGGCGGGACGACGCCGGGGGCATGGAGTGGATCGGTGGCGGTGGGTGCGCAGGCGGGGAACTTCTCGGGATTTGTGACGGGGCTCTCGCCGCAGACGACATACTATTTCCGTAGTAGGGCGACGAATGCGGCGGGTACGGCGTGGGCGGCGGAGACGGCGACGTTCACGACGACGGCGCTGGTTCCGAACACGGCGGTGATTCACGAGATCCACTACAATCCGGAGGGGCAGGTGAATCTTGAGGAGTTCATCGAGCTGTATAATCCGGGGGACAGCGCGTTGGATTTGTCCGGGTGGACGCTATCGGACGCGGTGAGTTATACCTTTCCGGGCGGGACGACGCTGGCGGCGGGTGGTTATTTGATTGTGGCGGAGGCGCCTGCGGTGATGCTTTCGAGATATGGCAAGACGGCGTTGGGGCCGTGGGTGGGCAAGCTGAGCTCGACGGGGGAGCGGATCGATTTGCGGGATGGCGGCGGGGTGTTGCGGGACCGGGTGACGTATGGGGTGGGTTTTCCATGGCCGACGGGAGCGGATGGTGGTGGGAACTCGATGGAGTTGATTCATCCGGGGTTGGACAATGATTTGGGAGGTTCGTGGAGGTCATCGGGTGGAACCGGAAGCGGGCCGGTGACTTATGTGACGCCGTCGTCGGCGAGTTGGAAGTATTTGCGAGGCCTCTCGACGGGTGAGCCGTCGAGCCCATTGGATGCATGGAGACAGGTTGGTTACAACGACTCGGCCTGGACCAACGCGACCACGCCGTGTGGTTATGGTGGAGGATATGCCGTCAACACGACGATTTCGAACATGCGATTTGTTCATCGGACGATGTATTATCGGAAGACCTTCACGATTCCGGTGGGGCAACTGCCTGACCAGCTGACTTTGCGATTGAGATATGATGATGCGGTGATCGTTTGGATCAACGGGACGGAGGTGGCGAGGCGGAATGTGGCTGCGGGGCACTGGCCTCCGAATCCCACTGTCAATATTGCCGATCATCCGGCGTCTTCCTGGGAAGATATTTCGATTGTTGTTTCG
>SYAP01000186.1 GCA_005787565.1 Verrucomicrobiaceae bacterium
CATCCCGCCGGAAATGGTGCCGTCCGCGATCAATTCATCAGCCTGACTGCGTGTCACCGACTTGATGAGCGTGGACGGATCCTTGGGATCGGAAAGCAGCCCGGGAACATCGGATAGATAGACCAATTTCGCCACGCGCAATTCCTTCGCGAGTGCGGCGGCGGCGAGATCCGCATTGATGTTGAGCGGGCGGCCGGTGGCAAGTTCCGCAGCGAGCGGCGAGATCACCGGCACGATGGACGCGCGTTGGGCGGCTTCGAGATGATCCATTTTGCATCCCACAACTTCGCCGACGCGCCCTAGATCGACGGATTTCCCTTCGTGATCCGACGCACGGAGTTTCTCACCGAGAAAGACTTCGGTGCCGGGAATGCCGACCGCTTTTCCGCCGAAATCGCGAATCATGCGGGCGAGGCCGGGATTGATCTCCTCGGAAAGAACGCGCGAGACGATGTCAATCGCCTCATCGGTGGTGACGCGGAATCCGCCGACAAATTTCGCCTCAAGACCGGACTTTTCCATCGCTGCGGAAATCGCCTTGCCGCCACCGTGAACGACGATCGGATTGATGCCGGCGACTTCGAGAAAAACGACATCGCGCATGACTTTGGCAACGAGGTCCGGGTCCTCCATCGCGGAGCCTCCCATCTTGATGAGAAAAGTCTTGCCACGGAAGGCTTGGAGATAGGGAAGCGCCTCGATGAGGGCGTCGGCTTTGTCGATCGGGTTCATGGCGGAAACGCCGCGCGCGGCATTGGGCGGCGCGGCGAATCGTGCACGGATCAAACGAGAATGTCGCGGACGATTTTTGCGGGCAGCACGCCGGTGAGTCGCTGGTCGAGTCCTTGGAATTTGAACGTCATCCGCTCGTGATCGAGCCCGAGTTGGTGGAGAATGGTGGCGTGGAGATCGCGGATGTGCACCGGGTTTTTCACGATATTGTAGGACATGTCGTCGGTCTCGCCGTAGGTTTGGCCGCCTTTGACGCCCCCACCAGCCATCCAGATGGAGAAGGCGCGCGGGTGGTGGTCGCGTCCGTAGTTGGTCTCGCTGAGCCCACCCTGACAGTAAACCGTGCGGCCGAATTCACCGCCCCAAATGACCAGTGTGTCTTCCAGCATGCCTCGCTGCTTGAGATCCTGAATGAGACCATAACAACCTTGATCGACATCCTTGGCCTGCGAGGCGAGGTCGCGCGGAAGATCTCCGTGCTGATCCCACCCGCGATGAAAAATCTGCACGTAGCGCACACCCCGCTCCAACAATCGCCGGGCCATCAGTGCGGAGTTGGCAAAGGTGCCGCGCTCCTTGCTTTCCGCGCCGTAGAGTTCGTGAATGTGCTCCGGTTCCCCGGTAATGTCCGCAAGTTCAGGCACGGACGATTGCATCCGGAAAGCCATTTCATACTGCTGGATTCGCGTCTGAATTTCCGGATCCCCAAGCGCGGCGTAAGACTTCTCATTCATCGCGCTGATGCCATCTAACATCTGACGGCGGGTTTCACGGGAAATGCCCGGCGCATCCTTGAGGAACAACACGGGATCGCCTGCGGAACGGAGAGCCACACCGGCGTGCTTCCCCGGCAAAAATCCGGAACCCCAAAGTCGCGAGGAAATCGCCTGCACATTCGAATGCGGCGAGCTATGGCGGGCGTGAAGCACCACGAAGTCCGGCAGATCCTTGTTCATCGATCCGAGGCCATAGGAAAGCCACGAGCCAATCGACGCTTTTCCGCCCTGCATGGAGCCGGTATAGACCAGTTGATTGGCTGGCTCGTGGTTGATGGCGTCGGTGTTCATCGATTTGATGATGCAGATGTCGTCGACCATTTTGGCGTGCCAAGGCAGCAGTTCGCTAATCCAGGTTCCAGCTTGCCCGTGTTGCGCGAATTTGAAAATCGATGGAGCGAGAGGAAACGCACCTTGCCCGGAGGTCATGCCCGTAAGGCGCTCGCCCTGCTTGGCTAGGTAGGTTTTCAAGTCCTCGCGGAAACGTTTTTTGAGCTCGGGTTTGTAGTCGAAAAGATCGATTTGCGAAGGCGCGCCAATCAGTGAAATGTAGATCGCCCGCTTAGCCTTCGGTGCGACGTGCGGAATCATCCCGCTCATCGCATCCGCGCTCAACCCCGTCCGGGCCATCAGAGAGCTCAATGCGGCCACCCCCAACCCGGTGCCGGATTTGCGGAAAAACTGGCGTCGGTTCACTGCGGCGTTGTAATCGGCGAGCATGGCGGGCTGGTTCGGTTGAATTGGAGCGCGAGGGCGCAAATCGGACACCGCATATACTGCCATTCCGCGCAGCTTCTTGCACGTGATGGATTTCCCACTGGATGGGCGCGGAATTTGCTGGATGATCAGGGAAATGGGAAAACTCACGACACATGTCCTCGACACGGTTTCCGGAAAACCGGCCCCCGGCGTGCAGATTTCACTCTTCCGTGGAGGTATCCTGCTGTCCCAAACCGTCACCAATACGGACGGGCGATGCGACGCTCCTCTCCTAGAAGGGCCGGAATTGATCGATGGCGACTACGAATTGGTTTTCTCGATCGGTCGATTTTTCCGCGATCGCGGCATCGAGTCGCCATTCCTCGACGAGGTTCCCGTCCGGTTTCGGATGGAAACATCCGGAAACTATCACGTCCCGCTCGTCTGCTCGCCTTGGGCCTACAGCACCTATCGCGGAAGCTGAACATGAACCCGGCCATCCTCCAACAAGCGCTTGCAAGGATCGAAACCCTCGGTGCGATCTCGGACACGCCTGGCGCATTGACCCGCACCTTCCTATCACCCGCCTCGCGCAAGGCGGCGGAGGTCGTGATGAATTGGATGGAGGAACTCGGCATGACCACCGCACACGACGCCGGCGGAACGGTTAGGGGTATCCTTCCCGGCACCGATCCAACGCGACAGCCTATGCTGTTAGGCTCACACCTCGATACCGTGATAGACGCGGGAAAATACGACGGAGCCCTCGGAATCATTGCCGCCCTGTCCGCCTTGGAACACCTCCGCGAAGATGGCGTCCAACTGGCATACCCAGTGCACCTTTTCGGCTTCTCCGATGAGGAGGGTGTTCGCTTCCAATCCACCTACCTCGGCAGCCGGGGCATCCTTGCCGATGATGCCGGCGAAACCATCATCCATCGTGATGCCGAAGGCCGCACCCTCGACGAAGTCCTGTCCACCGAAGGCTGGCACGAGGATGCTATTGAATTTTCCTACGATGCTTCAAGTAGCTCAGGATACGTCGAGCTGCACATCGAACAGGGCCGGGTGCTGGAAGAAGCAGGAGAACCCGCCTGCGTGGTGAGCGCGATTTGCGCCCAAGCCCGATTGAGAATCACCCTCGTCGGAATGGCGGACCACGCGGGCACCACCCCCATGGATCTGCGCCGCGATGCTCTCACCGGAGCCGCCGAATGCATTCTGGCCGTCGAGAAAATCGCGAGAAAATCGCCACCACTGGTCGGCACGGTCGGAATGATTCGAGTCTCGCCCGGAGCCAGCAATGCCATCCCGCAAATCGCTGAGCTCACTCTCGATGTCAGACACCCGGACGACTCGGCACTTGGAAATGCCCTGCTCGAACTCCACCGCGAATTTCTCGAAATCGCGTCCCGCCGCCAGTTGGATCTCCAATGGCTTGAGGTTCAGAAAAACGGGGCGATCACCTGTGATCCCGATCTAACCGGCCAACTCGCCGCCAGCCTCACAAGGATCACCGGAAGCAAACTCAGCCTCCCTAGCGGAGCCGGCCACGACGGAGTCGTTCTCTCAAAAGCCATGCCGATCGCGATGCTTTTCATCCGCTGCCGCGCCGGACTCAGCCATCATCCGGACGAGTATGCCGAACCCGGTGACATCGCCATCGGGATCAACGTGCTCGCCGATTTCCTCAAACACCGGACCCTTCCATGAAAACCAACGACATCTGGGTGATCCGCAACGTCTCGCTTCTCGGCGGGCCACCGGTCGATGTGTCGGTCGCGGGTGAATCAATCCATGCGATTGGCGATAATCTAACAGGTTCCTTTGATCGGGAAATCGACAGCACCGGAAAAATCCTTCTACCTGGAGTTGTCGACAGTCACGTCCATTTCAACGAGCCCGGACGCAGCGATTGGGAGGGCATCGCAACGGGATCGGCGGCAGTGGCAGCCGGCGGCGGCACCGTCTTTTTCGACATGCCCCTCAACTCGACACCACCTGTCCTAACAGCGGAAGCGGTGCGTGCCAAACGCCGGCTCGCAGAGCAAAAGTCCCGCGTCGATTTCGCCATCTGGGGCGGACTAACACCGGATTCACTGGATCACCTTGAAGCCATGGCTGCGGAAGGCGTAATCGGTTTCAAGGCCTTCATGAGCGACAGCGGACTCGCCGAGTTCGGCAAAGCCGAGGCGGAAACGCTCCGTCGCGGAATGAAAATCGCAGAACGTCTCGGGCTACCGGTAGCCGTTCATGCCGAAGACGATTCGGTTATTGCGGAGCATCTTCTCAATCACCCTCGCAAGGGACCTGGCTCCATGCGGGACTGGTTGGAATCCAGACCCATCGAAGCGGAGCTCTCCGCCATCCGACTCGCCCTTGACCTTGCCGGAGAAACCGGCGCGGACCTCCACATCGTTCACGTAACCAGCGCGACCGGCTTGCGATTGGTGGCGGAAGCACGTGCGGGTGGAGTCACCGCGACTGCCGAAACCTGCCCGCACTATCTTCTGCTAGATCAAGCCACGGCCGAGAAAATCGGCCCGGATGCGAAGTGCGCCCCTCCCATTCGACCGCGAAAAACTGTGGACGGATTGTGGGATGCCCTTCGCCACGGATTGATCGACACCATCGGCTCCGACCACTCCCCTGCCCCGCCGGGCATGAAGGCCGGAAAAGATGTTTTCGCGATGTGGGGTGGAATTTCCGGCTGTCAACATGGCATCGAGTTGCTCTGCAATGAGGCCCCGTTGTTCAAACAACCGATGGAGCAATTGTCGGATCTATGGTCCGAAGCTCCCGCCAGACGATTCCGACTCCATCAATCGATCGGCAAAATCCGCGTTGGCGGGCGGGCGGATTTCTTCCTCCTCAAAAAACAACCAAATGTGATCTCCCGCGAGGAGTTGCTCTATCAGCACGCGCAAAGCGCCTATCTCGGCCGGCAACGCGATTGGCGAATCACCAACACCTGGCTTCGCGGCCTGCCGGTGGACTCCACAACACGCGGAAAATTTCTCACCCCTCAAACCCCATGAACCCAACCACCCCGCTCTTCGGCCACACCCGAACCGTCGTCGCTTCACGACATGCCCTGATCGCCCCGGACGGACATGTTCCGAGTGCGTTTCCAGAATGGCTGGACGCCACCGCGTACGTGATGATCTCACCGGCAATCGGTGCCGATTTCTCACAAATCCGAATCGTCTATCCATCAGGCGGCGGCGAAGCGATGTTTCCTCGGGACGAACATGAACACATGACCTATGTTGTCGCCGGAACCGCTTGGGCGGAATGGGATGACAACACTCACGAAATGCCAACAGGCGCGTTTCTTTTCACACCTCCAAGCACCCACCTGAGACTGCGAGGCAACGAGTTCACAGTCCTAACGGTGTTTCGGAAAATCCACGAACCACAACCCGGATTCGGCCCGCCACCGATCACCTTCGGAAATGCCAACGATGTCCAGGGTGAGCCATTTCTTGGCAATGAAAAGGCCTTGCTCAAAGTCCTTCTCCCTACGGATCCGCGTTTTGACATGGCTGTGAACATCTTCACCTATCAACCGGGTGCCACCCTTCCCTTAGTGGAAACCCACATCATGGAACACGGCCTGCTCATGCTGTCCGGACAGGGAGTCTATCGTCTGGAAAACGCCTACTACCCGGTGACCGCTGGTGATGTGATCTGGATGGCACCCTACTGCCCGCAATGGTTTGTCGCGATGGGTGATGAACCCGCCTCCTACCTCTACTACAAGGACATCAACCGCCTCCCCTGACATGACTAGACCGAACATCGACATCGCACGGGTCGAGGCCAACCTAACAGCGCTTGCGGAAATCTCCGAGCACCCGGCTCCGGCAGTCACACGCGTCCTGTTTTCCGATGCGGATCTTCAGGCCCGATCATGGATGCAGGCACGTTGCGAGGAAGCCGGACTGGAATTGAGAACCGACGAAGCCGGAAACCTTTTCGCCCGATGGCATGGCACCGATCCATCCCTGCCTCCCATTGCCACCGGCTCCCACATCGACGCGATTCCCAACGCAGGAAAATACGATGGCACTGTCGGCGTGATCGGCGGACTGGAAGCCATCCGCTCACTCAGGAAATCAGGCCACATCCCTCGCCGCTCCATCGAACTTGTTGTATTCACCGCCGAGGAACCGACCCGCTTTGGCGTGGGTTGCCTCGGCAGCAGATTGCTGTCAGGCGTGATGTCCAGCTCTCATGCTCAGACACTCAAGGATGACGATGGCCTCGGCCTCAATCACTGGCGAAGCCGCGCAGGCCTACGTGGCGATCTTGAATCGGTAAAACTCAATCCCGGCTTCTACTCCGCATTCATCGAACTCCACATCGAACAAGGCCCTCTCCTCGAAGCTCAAAGGATCGATATCGGTATCGTTGAGAAAATCGCAGCACCTGCAGCATTCCGTGCCATCCTAACAGGCAGCGGAGGCCACGCCGGGGCCGTCCTGATGCCGGGCCGCAAGGACGCTCTACTCGCCGGTGCCGAAATCGCTCTTGCGGTGGAACAGGCGGCACTCACCAGCGGAAGCCCGGACATCGTTGGAACCACTGGCGTCTTCGAGGTGAAACCCGGTGCAATCAACAGCATCCCTTGTGCGGCAAAACTCGAGATTGATCTCCGCGACACCACCACCCCGACTCGAAAACTCGCAGAGCATCACATTCTAACAAAATCTTCCGAAATCTGCAAGCGGCGGGGCATCGAACTCGATTGGGAAACCATCAACTCCGACGAACCCGCCATCTGCGACCCAGCTCTCGTCGAACGGGTTTCCGCCGCCGCAAACACCTGTGGCCTCAGTTCGATGAAAATGATCAGCCGCGCCTACCATGACTCACTCTTCATGGCCAGGATCACGCCGGTAACGATGATCTTCATTCCATGTCATCTCGGCTACAGCCATAGACCCGATGAATACAGCTCGCCAGAAGCCATCGCCAACGGCATCGCGGTTCTGGCGGAAACCTTGCGTGGATTGAGCGAATGAAAACCCTCCGCATCAACGATACCACTTGCGATATCTCGTCGATCGGCGCGAATGAGAACCTTCTGTCACTCTTGCGTCGGAATGGCTGGACCGATGCCAAATGCGGTTGTGCGGAAGGCGATTGCGGAGCCTGCTCGGTGCTGCTCATCGATCCGTCCGGCAAGCCACGTTCCATCAACAGCTGCCTGGCCCTGGTTCCATCCCTCGAAGACAGCCACATTCTAACAGCTGAAGGCCTCGCCACCGGCGGTATCCTCCATCCGGTCCAGCAATCCATGGTCGACTGCCAGGGATCCCAATGCGGATACTGCACACCCGGTTTCATCGCCTCGATGGCCGAAGCATACCACACGACTCCCGCTCCGGACCGAACGGCCATCGCGGATCAACTGTGTGGAAATCTATGTCGCTGCACAGGTTATAGAGCCATCCGGGAAGCAATGCTCAAGGCACTCAAGTCACGCGCGCAAGATTCGCCACCCTTTTCTATCCCTCAGTGTAACAAGACTCGATCGACCAATTCATCATTGCCGGAAAACCCCGGCCTCTATCTCCGCCCGGAGTCACTTGAAGAGTTGTTGAAATTGAGAGAACTCCATCCGCAAGCGCCGCTCGTTGCCGGTGCCACGGAAATCGCCGTCCTGATCAACAAACGCCATCTCCGATATCCAGTGATGATCGGCCTCGAAAAAGTAGGGGAGTTGAATGTCATCCATCAAACCGAAAGCCAATGGATCATCGGTGCCGCCGCCAACCTGACCAATGTCGCATCGGCACTTGGCGGAGAGATCCCCGCATTCGACCGGATGCTCTCGTGGTTCGCATCCCGGCAAATCCGCCACCGCGCAACGCTCGGTGGAAATCTTGCAACCGCCTCGCCCATCGGCGACAGCGCACCTCTCCTTCTCGCGTTGGATGCGGAGCTCGAATTGATTTCATCCACCACGAACAGGCGGATCAAACTCGATGATTTCTTCACCGGCTATCGGCGCACGGTTCTGAGGAATAACGAAGTGATCCGGTCCATCATCATCCCCCGTGCTCTGCCCGGCCGTGTGGAATTTTACAAGGTTTCCAAACGGCGGGAAATGGACATCAGCATCGTCTCTGCCGCCATACGGGTTGTGATTGGCGCCGATGGACTGGTCTCGGACGCCCGCATCGCATACGGCGGTGTCGCAGCAACACCGATGCGGGCAAAACCCGCTGAGTTGACACTCATTGGCAAACCTCCCACCGTTTCGGACCGCCTGATAGACACCCTTGATCAAACCTTTACCCCCTTGAGTGATCACCGCTCTAGTGCCACTTATCGCAGAGCCTTGATCCGTGGCCTGATGCTCAAATACTTCACCAACGAGCCGGACCGAACGAATCCTTTTGTCGACTCGGACTTTCAGGAAAACAACGCCATCCCCCATGAGAGCGCCAACCGCCATGTCACAGGAAGCGCCCTTTACACGGAAGATCGGGCCCTTCGCCGCAATACGCTTCATGCCTGGCCGCTGCGTTCGAAAATCACCTGCGGTCGCATAATCCTCTTAGATATCTCGCAGGCAAGCAACATGCCCGGTGTGCGAGACATCCTGACTGCTTCGGAGATCCCCGGCATCAACAACGTTGGCCCCGTTCGGCACGATGAGCCTCTTTTTGCCGATGGTGAAATCCACTTCCGCGGTCAGTTGATCGCGATGATCATCGGGGATTCCCTCGAAGAATGTCGCCTCGCGGCTGAGAAAATCCGGATCGAATTCGAGGAAACAAAACCCATCCTTGGAATACAGGAAGCCATCAGCACCGGATCTTTTCACACCGAACCACACATTCTCGACCGTGGAGAGGTCGACGCTGCACTTGCCTGTTCGGAAAACCTTCTCGAAGGAAGTTTCGATATCCCAGGTCAGGAACACTTCTATCTGGAAACCCATGCGGCAATGGCCGAACCCGATGGCGAGGGTGGAATCAGGATCGTGAGCTCGACACAGCATCCGTCCGAAGTGCAGGCCATCGTCGCGGAGGTGATGGGACTCTCACGCCACGAGGTGGTCGTCGAGTCACCACGAATGGGCGGCGGTTTCGGAGGAAAGGAAACCCAGGGAAATGCATGGGCTGCTGCATGCTCACTGGCAGCCATCCGAACCGGCCGCGCTGTTTCGATTCAACTTGATCGCGACGTCGATATGGAATCCACCGGCAAGCGACACCCGTTCCACGCCAAATTCCGTGTCGGCTACGACTCACATGGACGCATTCTGGCTGCCGCAGTCGATCTCGTGTCCGATGGCGGTTGGGCTCTCGATCTATCACAACCCGTGACGGATCGGGCACTGTTCCATCTCGACAATGCCTATCACATTCCCGCCGTCCGTTTCACCGGACGGGTTGCGAAGACCAACACGACCTCACACACCGCTTTCCGGGGATTTGGAGGACCTCAGGGCATGTTGGTCATCGAGGAAATCATCGGTCGAATCGCCCTCCGGCTTGGGTTGCCACCGCATGAGGTGAGGAGAACGAATTTCTATCAGACAAACGGTGAAGCGAATATCACCCACTACGGAGCTTCCGTCGGAGAACCTCGAATCCATCGCATTTGGAATGAGTTGTTAGATACTTCCGGATTTGCCAGCAGAAGACTCGAAATCGACTCATGGAACCTCTCAAATCCGAACCGCAAGCGCGGTCTTGCAATCACTCCGGTCAAGTTTGGCATCAGCTTCACTCTGAAACACTACAATCAGGCCGGTTCCCTGGTGCTCGTCTATCAGGACGGAACGGTTCAGGTGAACCACGGCGGTACCGAGATGGGGCAAGGCCTGCACACCAAGATTCTTGGAGTCACCATGCGCGAACTCGGCCTGCCTCGCGAACGAATCCGGCTGATGCACACCCGCACCGACAAGGTGCCTAACACATCCGCCACCGCCGCAAGCTCCGGCTCCGATCTCAACGGCATGGCGGTTGCCGACGCATGCCGCCAACTTCGTGATCGCCTCACCCCGCTTGCCGCAGAACTGCTCGAAGCGAATCCCGCTGATGTGATTTTCACGAACGGAAAAGCCACTGCTTCCGGCCGTAGCATCGACTTCGGGAAACTCACAGCAACCGCCTACAGCCGCAGGATCCAGCTCTCCGCCAACGGGTTTTATGCAACGCCGGATTTGGATTGGGATTGGAACATTCGCAAAGGAAAGCCCTTTTACTACTATGCTTGGGGCGCAGCAGCAAGCGAAGTGGAAATCGATCTCCACACCGGGATGATGCACGTGAGAAGGGTCGACATCCTGCACGATGTAGGGAACTCATTGAATCCGGCCGTCGACCGCGGCCAAATCGAAGGTGGATTTGTGCAAGGCATGGGTTGGCTCACATCCGAGGATCTGCGTTGGGACGAACAAGGCAAACTCCTCACCCACAGCGCCAGCACCTACGCCATTCCCGCTTTCAGCGATGCCCCCGTGGATTTCCGCGTGCGCCTCCTCGATCATGCCGGGCAAGAGGGCACCATCCACGGCAGCAAAGCAGTCGGTGAACCGCCCTTCATGCTGGCAATCTCGATTCGGGAAGCAATCCGCGATGCAATTTCAAGCATCCACCCGGGTGATTTCACCCTGCCCACCCCCTGCACGGGCGAGGCGATCGGGACATGTGTGATGCATCGATGACCCAACATGGAAAAGTTTGGTGACACATCCCGCTATAGATGACGTTATCTGGGGGACCCGTTGATCCCATGAAACCCATCATCCACATCCTTTTTGCAGCAACTCTTGCATTCTTTCCTTCGGCATTCGCTCAAGAAACCCAGTCCGAACGATCACAACCACAAGATCGGCCAGAAATACGGCGCGCGCCCCAGCGACCACGCCCCATGCCACAACCGACTCCCGAGATTCAACGCCATCAACAGGCGATGACAGAGCGCTTGGATCAAATGGCCCGCGCCATGCGCGAACGATCCGCACAAATCGAAAAGGAGATGCGTGAACGGGATGAGAAAATCACCAAAACCGCCCGCGAAATCAACGCTCGGCTTGAAAAACTGGAAGCCATCGCTCGCACCCAACCCGCTCGGGATCTCACGCGCGAATCTCCGGACTCACCAGATTCCGAAACGCGCCGAAACCGCGAGCAGCGAGACCAGAACGAGGAGCGCGCCCGTGAACTTCGCATGTTCACTCAGGACATTGAGAATCGCGCTCGGGAAGTCGAAAAGATGAAGCAGGAACTCTCCGAGAAAGTCGAACAACTTGAAAAACGCGAGGCAGCCCTAAAGGAACGCGCCCATGCAATTGAGCTTCGCGAGAAGCAACTTCGCGACTCGGGCAATTCTGATAGAAAAGAACGCAAGGAAAAGAACCGGGAATGACACGTGTCATTCCCCTCTTCCCGAAATACGCTCGACCTTTCCTGACAACAGAACAGCCATAAGATGCTGGTTATCCACAAAATGGAGATAGGAAACATCGCTGCCATTTTCCAATGTTCCCAAACTCCTCCACGTCGCCGTATGCCATAGCCGGATCGCTCTATCCGCTCCGGCGGAAGCGAGGGTCTTGCCGTCGGGTGTGAATGCCAATGACCGGATTTGGGACAGATGCCCGCTCAGGGCACGAATGAGTTCGCCATCCCCCGATTCCCTAACTGAAACTAAATTGTCATCCCCACCTGAAGCAAGCCACTTCCCATCTGGAGAAAATACCACAGGTCCCACCGTGCCGTCACCAAGTTTCCACTCCTCACACAAACCACCTCCAAGCTGACCCACCTGAATGGATCGTGGCCAGGAAAACGCAGCGATCCGCGAACCATCCAGAGTGGTAGAAATCCGCAGCACAGGGTGGCGCGGACGTGGAAAGCGATGAACGAGCGATCCATCTTTCAAATCCACCACTTGCATTGGAGCACGCGACGCAACAATCACACACCACTTCCCCCGATTCGTCAGATGAAGCACCCACGGTCCATCCGCCCGAACGGCAACCGAGATTACACTCTCCAGCTCCATCGTTTCCACATCCCACCACTCGATCACCGCGTTCAAACCCTCTCTTCGCCAAGTGCAAAAGCGCCTTCCGTCCGCATCAAATCCCAATGCGTTTCTCGTGTTCCCTCCCGCCAACTCCCTCCCTGGCTTTCCGAATTCACACAAGAACACACGCCCATCCTTCGATTGGGAAACCCATCTCGTCCCATCAGAAGAAAATCCGGCGCAACTCCAGTCATTCTGAATCGAACCCGGGTCCTCCTCTACTTCCTCATCAGCCCTCCATATCCGGACAGTCTTATCGTTCGAACCGGACGCGATCCATCTGCCATCCGAAGACACGTCCAGCGCAAGAATCTCATCTTCGTGACCTCGAATCATCCGCCGTGCGACTTGATCGAGAAACCCCTCCACACAAATCGCTTGGCTACTTCCTCCAAAAACTCGCGACGCCCCATCCTCCGAAATTGCCAGCACCTTCAGTCCACCACCATTCCAACGCTCACCATCGACCCTTCGTCCCTCTTCGACTTCCCAATAGAATCGCTCCGCTCCATCGGCCGAAAGCGCGTGAAGCCGCATCAAATCCGGTGAAAAAGCCAACCCGCTCACACCAATACCGGCAGGCCATCGATCCACAACCTTCATGGTGGCAAGATCAGTGATCTCCACTTGCAGCGTTCCCGAGTTCACTGTCGCCAACCGATCCCCCATTAGCGCGAAGGCCGGTTGCACATCCGGAATCGCATGAATCGGCATCAGGCCCGCCAGACGATGAACTCGCACTTCATGCGTGTCACCGACAGCAATCATCGAAACCAACAGGCTCCCATCTTTTGAAAATGCAACCTGTCGCACCATCACAAGAGGCAAAAAGGCCTCAAGATCCCCCTCAGGAAATCTCCAAATCCTCAGAAACGACCCAACCGCCCCGCAGGCCAACCGCGTCCCATCGGGCGACCACGCAAGACTGGTCAGCTCCCCGAGATTCGAAGGTCGGGCACGCATTCGCATCTCATCCGGACTCAGTTCGCCACGTAAAACCTTCGCCGCCACCTCCGGAGAACGGGCCGCTAGCAAACTCATCATCGGAATCTCCGCAGCCCCCGTCGGCGCATCCGCTTTTGGCAAATCCAACACCACTACGCCATCATCAGTCTTTCTAACCATCAATCTGCCATCCCGACCCGCGCTGGCAATCAACTTGCATGATGGATCAAAGGAAACCGCCGTCACGGCCGCTTGATGCTCGTCAAATCTCTTAATCTCAGAGCCTTGGCAACGCCGATGAAACACATACCACTCGAATCCTCGCAAATCACTTTGCCCCGCTGCCGGAACATGCCTCTCCAACAAACCCCGGGCCACCCCAAGCTGTCCATCTCCCAGAGCCCGGCTTGCCAGATACACATCCGCCGCATACGCATGCTGGCGGAAGACCTCCGCCGTGTCCTCAGCCCGCTTGGCATTTCTCCGGGCAAGCCGCTCCTGAACCATCGCGTGATTCCTCTCCTCCATCAACATCGCGCGGCCGCTTGTTAGAACCATCAGAAAAGCAATCAACGCGACGAGCGAAGACATCGACAACGCCGCCAACGCCGGCCGCCGCTTCGCCCACTTCATCAACCGCTCCCCCGCTCCGGCCCGACGCGCCAATACCGGCTCATGGCTCAACCAGCGCTCCAGATCCTCCGCAAGCGCCTTTGCGGAAACGTAACGCCGGGACGAATCCCGATTCAACGCACTCAGGCATACCGTCGACAAATCAACATCAAGACCCGCCACCATCCCACGGGGATCCACCACCTCCTCCGTAGCCACCCGCTTCAAGGTCTCCATCGGCGTGACCCCATCATACGGCGGACGCCCCGCAACCAGATGATAGAGAATCGCTCCCAAACCATAAACATCCGCTGCCGTCGTCACTTCCCCGCCAGTCGCCTGCTCGGGCGCCATATAGGCGGGTGTTCCCAACACCGACCCGGTGATCGTCCCTCCCGATGGCGCATGAAGCAGGCGGGCCAGACCGAAATCACTCACCAACGGTTCACCACGATCATCTAACAAGATATTCGCTGGCTTCAGATCACGATGTAGAACCCCACGCTCATGTGCGAATTGAACCGCCCTCGCGATCTTCACCACCACCTCCACATCCCCCCGCCGCGTCGCCACATCCACCGTCCCTCCCCGTGACCTGAGCACATCCTGCAGCGTTCCGCCGGAAGCATGCTTCATCACGAAATACGGCTGCCCATCCTCTTCCCCAGCCGCATGCACAGGAACGATGTTCGGATGCTCCAAACCTGCCACGGACTCCATCTCGATTCTGAATCGCCGGATCTCATCCGGCCCCGCAAATCGTGCTACAGGCCTCTTCAACGCCACCTGCCTGCCCATCGCCGGATCCCGTGCCAGAAAAACCACCCCGGTTCCCCCGCGCCCGATCTCCCTTTCTAACAAATACCCCCCACACACTCCGCTCGCAGTCGGCTCCACATCCCCGGGCTCGTCTTCCCGCTGGAAAATCGCAATCTTCAACAAACAGCCCGGACAAACTCCCCGCACGTCCGCCAACGACGCAGCCGTCCCGCATCCGGGACATGACTGATTGGAGTGGCGGCTCATCATCTTATCCTTGGTAATGCAGTATTTCAAAGCATAGGTTTCCCGAAATCATCCGCGCAGTGCATCTAACAGGCATTTGACCTCATCTTCCACTTCGGATGGATCGGCCACCGTCCCGCAAATCTCCAACCTCAACAGCTGCCCGAAACGTTGCCGCAACTTGTAAATCGCCGACTTCACCGCCGCCTCGGAGATTCCCAGCCGTTCCGCCGTCTCCTGATACGCCGGAGCACCACCTTCCATGAGATAAACTTCCAAAGCCGCATGCCGATCGCCCTGCCCCACCGCTTCGAACTCCCGCTTCAACCGCCCGCGCACCCGCTCCAGAACCGTCAAAGCCCACCGCCGGTCGTAGGCGACATCCGGTGTCTCATCATCACGCGGTTCATACGCCTCGCGCATCGATGGCTCCAAGCCGTCCAGCGCCAACGGCACACGCCCACCCCCACGCTTCAACGCTCGCTCTCGCTTGCCCTCGTTGATCTGGAAATGCTTCAACGCAACCAAAACAAAACTCCGGAACCGCCCCTTCTCCGGGCTCAATCCCGCAAACGAATCACCATCTAACAAGCGCGCGAAAAACTCCTGCGTCAGATCCTCCGCCTGATGCCGATCAATCCCCTGCCGCCGCAGATGCGAATACACCGGCGGCCAATACGCCCTGCACAGTTGCTCCAATGCATCCATCGATCCAGCACGACCGGCGGAAAGCACCAAGCTCCACTGCGTTGGCATGAATCCACCCCTCGCTTCTACCGAAACAGCGGCGCATCCTTCTCTCTCATCCTCGCACATGGGTGGAAACTACCCGATGCCGATCTCCCGCGTCACGCGCGAAAAAACATCACAACACCACTCCCTCAACCTTCGGGATCGTGATCAAAAACCTCGTCTCACGTCCCGGAGTCGATGTCACTGTGATGGTACCGTGGTGCGCCTCAATCGCACGCTTGACGATCGAAAGCCCCAAACCGGTTCCTTTGATCTCCTGTTGCGAATGATGCTTCTCAACCCGATAAAAACGCCGGAAAATATGCGGCAAATCCGCGCTCGGAATACCCACTCCGTTATCGGATACCCAAACACGGATCTGTTCCGCGTCCGCTTCACAACCAATCTCCACCCTCAACCCAGGATGCGGATTCTGCTTCAGCGCATTCTCCACCAGATTGAAGAGAACCTGCGTCCAATAGAAGCGGTCTCCATGAAGAATCACCTCACCATCCACCCGCCGAGTGCAAACCTCCGCCCGCTGGTTGCGGATCACCGACTCAAGCCGCTCAAGAATGTCGTTTACGCACGAGCGAAAACGGAACGGCTCGATCTTCAATGTCCCAGCCTCACCCGACTCCAACCTCGAAATCACCAGCATGTCCTCCACGATCCGCGAAATGCGATCGGTATGCTTCCGCATGACTGTTAGAAATCGCCGGGCCATTTCCGGTTCATCGATCATCCCGTCGTCCAACAGATTTTCCAGGTAGCCGTTGATGATCGCCAGCGGCGTCCGCAACTCATGCGAGGCATTCGCCACGAAGTCCTTTCGAACCTGCTCCAGTTGATGTTCGGATGTCACGTCTCGGATCACGACTCGGGTTGATGGTTCACCCTCAGGCGTGTCGGACAGCCGCGCGGCATCAATGACCCACGCATTGACTCCACGTGTTTCCAAACTCCCGCGCGGCGAGGTCTGTTGCGACAGCAGGATCCGCGATTGGACGGGCTCCCCGCTGGCAAGACAGCGCAACAGCGCATCCGCCAACCGGGGATCGATGAAAATCTCCCTAACAGGCCTACCCACCAACTCGCGGTGACCGAAAAGAATCCTCGCGGCCTGGTTGGCGAAACGGATGGTCTCCGTGGCATCCACCAGCAAAAACGCGTCACCCAAAGCATCGAGCAAACGGTTGCGCTCCTCGCGGGCGTGGCGAAGATCGATTTCGAGGCGTTGTTTCCAGGCATTGACTTCACTTGAAAATTCAGAGCGGGAACGGCGGAGTCGGAACCAAAGGATCGCAATGGCAACAAGGGCGGAAGTGGCGACGATAGTGGCGAGTTCGGAAATCATTCGGAAACAGTGGCCACGCAATAACCGATCCCTCGCACCGTTTCAATCAAAGCCCCATGCGGCCCCAGTTTTTGACGCAGACGCTTCATGTGCGTGTCGAGCGTCCGGCTGTGAACCTCGTCGCTGTATCCCCAGACCGTGCGCAACAAATCATTCCGGTCCTGCTGCTTTCCGGCTCTCTCGCAAAGGAACAGCAACAGCTTGAACTCCGTCGCAGTGAGATCCACCGGCTCGCCTTCCAGATAGAATTTCAGCGCGTTCTTGTCGAAACGAAACGGACCATGGGAAAAGTCCACCGACCCGGGTGGCGCATCGCTTCGCTTGAGAACCGCTTGCACCCGCAGCATTAGCTCTTTCGGACTGAATGGCTTGGTTAGATAGTCATCCGCTCCGGCCTCCAATCCTTGGATCCGGTCTTCGGTCTGCGCCCGCGCTGTCAGCATGATCACCGGAATCGAGACACTTCGCGGATCACGCCGGAGCTCGCGGAACACCCCATACCCGTCCCGCCCGGGAAGCATCAGGTCGAGTACGATCAGGTCGGGCCGCTCTTTCATGGCGACCTCTGTGCCGGTCAGTCCGTCGTGGGCCTTGATCACCGAATAGCCGGCCCGTTGCAGGTTGAAGCCGATCAGGTCGGCAATGTCGCGTTCGTCCTCAATCACCAGGATCTTGTGCATCTGCGATAGGAATTAACGGTGGGATGCCAACTCAGGAACGGGGAGCTTGTGACGCTTTGGTCACAATACATCGCGCGAAATAGAAATGCCCGGGCGCGTCGTCCGGGCAACTCCAATTTTCACTCCGGCTTCCAAAGAAGTGTTCACCCCGGTGCGAACCCCATCCCCAAGAATCGCACCCAGTTTCAGTCGACCCGTATTCACCGGCTTCCCCTGGATCATGGAAACATGGTGCCGCCCGTCATGCCGATGATTCTCGGTGCACGTCCCCGCTCCGAGCGTGACATGCGTGCCGATGATCGAGTCACCCACATAGCACTGCCTCGAAATGTAGGTGTTATTGTAAATGATGGAGTTCTTCACCTCCGCTCCGTTTCCAACAAAACAGTTCGCACCGATGCTCGTCGCACCGCGGATGTAAGCGTTCGGCCCGATCTGGCTGTTAGGCCCGATCAGCACCGGCCCCTCGATGACCGTGCCGGGAAGAATTCTCGAACCATTCGCCAGCCTCACGCACCCCTGGATCGTCGCCAAAGGACTGACCTCCCCTAACAACGAAGTCTCATCCATCATCGCCAGCACCTCTTCGTTCATTCGCAGCAAGTCCCAAGGATAGGTGATCGGAAAACAATTCGCGTCTGTACAAATCCTGCCCGGAATCTGCTCTGGATCCTCATGCCCCTTCCACGCAAGCGTGTTGCCATCCGCATCGCACAACCTCGCAGCTTCCGGATTCCGACCTAACAGCAACAACGCGCCAAGCTCGATCCAGTTGTCGATCGGGATCCGCAAGGTCCGCTCGCACGCCTCATCCGCCGTCACCAATTGGAAGCCCGACCTCCGCAGCTCCGTCTCCAGCAGTTCCCTCATCGGCACATTCGCAATCAGGCAGGCCCCCAAGTCACGGTTCGACGTCAATGGCACGCACAGTGCCGGGTTTCGTGGCGGTAAAATCAACGCTTGCATGGTTTGTCACCATTCCATCAGGCCCACCGGTTCACGACACGCATTTTCTGCGAAATTCTGTCCCCGCCAAAATCCCCCACCGCGTCATTTTGGCCCATTCGCACAAAAATGACGCGGTCCGGTGGGCATAATCGGTCAATCTGACTCTCCAGATTTTCATAGAAAAACTTAAATAATTGAATTTTAGAATGTTACGCTAATGAAGATCGGGGCATGGATGCTGCTTGATGGGTTCTGACACTGAAATTAGTTTGACATTGTATACACAATGCATTTTTTAAACGAAAGTTGGAATAACTCTCACCCGAAAGGAGTCCTACAGACATCAACCCCATAATACCATGGCCTACGAATCCGACAACAGCCTGAAGCTTTACCTCCGCGAGATCTCGAAAACCCCTCTCCTCACCGTTGAAGAGGAAATCGAACTCGCCGATCGCATCAAGAATGGTGACAAGGAAGCCCGCTCCCACATGATCCGCGCCAACCTGCGCCTTGTGGTCAAAATCGCCCAAGACTACTCAGGCTACGGGCTCCCCGTCGCTGACCTCATCTCCGAAGGCAACATCGGCCTGATGA
>SYAP01000014.1 GCA_005787565.1 Verrucomicrobiaceae bacterium
GGACGACGACGCCGTGGACGTTGCCGGCGAACCTCGGGTTGGCGGTGCATCCTGAGTTTAGTTATGTGGTGGGGCGGTTTGTGAATGAGATTGCGGGGCGTGAGGAGACGCTGGTGATTGTGAAGGATTTGTTAGAGGCGTTTCATCAGAAGACGGGCTTTGCGTTGGTGGAGACGGTTTCCGAGATGAAGGGACGGGAGTTGGAGGGGATGGAGGCGCGGCATCCGTTTTTGGACCGGTCGTCGAAGGTGATTCTGGCGAATTTCGTGACAACGGAAACGGGAACGGGGATTGTGCACATCGCGCCGGGACATGGTGCGGATGACTATGTGGCGGGCCAGCAGAACGGGTTGGCGGTGCTTTCTCCGGTGGATGATGAGGGGAAATTCACGGCCGAAGTGGGTGTGGATGAGTTGGTGGGGGTGCATGTTTTCAAGTCGAACGACCGGATCATCGAGATTCTGGCGGAGAGCGGTCATTTGTTAGGTCGGGAGGTCTATCAGCATTCGTATCCGCATTGCTGGCGGTCGAAGACGCCGATCATTTTCCGGGCGGTGGAGCAGTTTTTCATCTCGCTGGAGACGTTGCGCGGGCAGGCGCTTGCGGAGATCGACGAGGTTGAGTGGTTGCCAGCGTGGGGGAGGAACCGGATTTACGGGACGGTGGAGTCGCGGCCGGACTGGTGCATTTCGCGCCAGCGGACTTGGGGTGTTCCGCTGCCGGTGTTTTTCGATGCGGATGGCGAGGCGATCCTGAGTGCGGAGCTGGCGAACCAGGTGGCGGATCTGGTGGCGAAGGAGGGGACGAACGTTTGGTTCGAGAAGACGGATGAGGAGCTTGCCGCGTTGTTAGGTTTGCCGGCCGGGGTGAAGAAGTGCCGTGACACGCTGGATGTGTGGATTGATTCCGGATGTTCGCATGTTGCGGTTTTGGATGCGCATCCTGAATTGCACGCGCCGGCGGATCTCTATCTTGAGGCGACGGACCAGCATCGCGGATGGTTCCAGAGTTCGCTGATGTTGAGTGTGGGGTATCGTGGCAAGGCACCCTACAAGACGGTGATGACGCACGGTTTCGTGGTGGACAAGGACAAGAAGAAGCTTTCGAAATCCGAGGCGGAGAAGGCTGGGAAGCCGATCGACGCTGCGCATTTCTACAACCAGTATGGTGCTGATATCGTGCGGTTGTGGGTTTCTTCGGTGGACTGGCAGAACGAGGTGCCGTTCGGCGAGGAGTTGTTCAAGCAGGTGGCGGAGCCGTATCGGCGTTTGCGGAACACGCTGCGGATTTTGTTAGGCAATCTCGATGGGTTTGATCCGAAGGATGCGCCTGCGGAGCCGGAATACACGTTGTTGGACCGGTGGATTCTGGAGCGGCTGCATGAGGTGACGGCGGAGTGTTTGAAGGCGTATGAGACTTATGAATTCCGGAAGGTTTTCAATTCGTTGAATCATTTCTGTACGACGGATTTGTCGGCCGTTTACATCGATGCGTTGAAGGACCGGATGTATTGCGATGCGGTGGATTCGCCGCGGCGTGTTGCCGCGCAGGTGGCGATGCATGTGATTTTCACGAGTTTGGCGAAGTTGCTGGCTCCGATCCTTGCGTTCACGGCGGATGAGGCGTGGGAGCATGCGGGGTTCACGGAAGGTTCGGTGCATGAGCAGGATTTTCCGGTGGCGGATCCGGCGTTTGCTCCGGGTGAGGCGAGCCGGCAGGCGGGTCGCTTGTTCCAGATCAAGTATGCGATCCAGACGGCGATCGAGGCGCGGATTCAGGCCAAGGAATTTTCGCGGAACAATGAGGCTGAGGTGGAGTTGGTGGTTCCGGAGTCGGATGCGGCATTGTTGCCGATGTTGAACGACCGGGAGTTCGCGACTGAGTTTTTCATCATCGCCGGGTTGACGGCGGTGATGGGTGGCGAGCTTGCCGCGACGGCGCGTAAGACTGAGCTGCCGTTGTGTCCGCGGTGTCGCAAGCATGAGCCGTTGTTGGAGAGCGGGCTGTGTGAGCGGTGTGATGCGGTTTGCGGATGAGAGGATTGGAGTTATAGGAGTGATGCGACCCATGAATTTCACGAAACTGCTGCTCTGTCTGACGCTGCCGCTTTACATCATCGACCAGATCACGAAGTTCTGGACGATCCGGCGTTTTGCTCCGCCGTGGGATGATCCCGGGGCGAGGATCGTGGTTGTGGATGATTTTTTCGAGTTGGTGCGGGTGCACAACCAGGGTGTGGCGTTCGGGTTTGGCAACGGGACGGCGTGGGCACCGGTGGTTTTCCTGTTGGTGCCTATCATCGCGCTGACGCTGATCCGTGTGTTTTGGAAGAAGGGTGTGTTCGAGCACCGGATTTCGAAGATCGCGGTGGCGCTGTTGCTTTGCGGGATTTTCGGAAATCTAACAGACCGGCTGGTGCAGGGTTTCTTGTTGGAGCGGTTTGCGGAGGCGAGTTTCTGGACGCGTTTGTCCGAGGGGTATGTGGTGGATTTCCTGCACTTCAAGCTGCCGCTTTATGACAAGATCGTGCCATCGAGCGGGGGGTGGTGGCCGGTGTTCAATGTGGCGGATTCTTGCATCTGCATCGCGGCCGGTTTGTTGTTCATCGGCGGGTTGTGCGAAGAGGCGGCGAAGAAGAAGGAGAAGGTCTAACGGGTGTCAGCTTTTTGGCGGGGGATCGGATGCGGTTGAGGCGAGGAGGTTTGCTGCGCCGAAGTTTGGCCACTCCTCGGTTTGACGGCCCTCGTTTTTCATGAAGTCGGCGATGATTTCCTCGTCGGTCATGGGTCGGCGTTCATTCAAGCGGTGGCATTCCAGTATCCAGCGTTCATATTGTTCCAGTGTCAGCCGGGGTGGTGGAGGATGATCCGAAAGGTCAGGGAGATTGAGGTCGATGACTTTCATTTCGTGAATTGAATCATTTCATAAGCGCCGGGTGGGCCGTAACGAGAGCAAAGAGTGCGGATGGTTTCCTCGATCAAATGATGACCAATTTCGTCCAGAAGATGGCGAATGTCGAGGAGGTCCTTTCCTTTGCGATTCTCATTGTCTTTAAGTGCATGGAGTTTCATCGCAAACAGCGTTTGTATGCTGATTACGTTCATGGTGCCGTGGCGACCGATTTTCATCTGGTCTTACGCCATGATTTTGAATGACTCCTCAGATACCCAGATGAGATCCACGGGCGGAAGGTCGAGATGGATGGGATGCTTGAAGCGAGTGGCCATTGCTTGGAATGCAATGCGGAACCCGAGCGACTGCCTGATCTCGATGGCCTTGGTTTCGTTTGCGCGCGAACAGATCCAGTCGATATCGTGTGTGAATCTTGAGTAACCGTGGTGGCAGACGGCCTATCCTCCGGCGAGCAGGAGGGTGATGCCTTCTTGCTCGAAGCGTTCGAAGAGGGAATGGGCGAAGTCCGGGAGCATGGTGGCTGTTAGGGGAGGAGGCGGGCGCGGAGGAGTTCGGTGACTTGTTTGGGGTTGGGTTTGGTAGCGGCGAGTTTCATGACCTGGCCGGTGAGGAAGTTGAGGAGTTTTTCGTTTCCGGCTTTGACGGCTTCGACTTCGGTCGGGTTATTGGCGATGGCTTGGTCGACGAGGGATTCGAGTTCACCGGCGGCGGCGGGTTTGAAGCCGAGGGAGTCGGCGATGGCGGCGGGGTCCTTTTCCGGGGATTCGAAGAGGGCGGAGAAGACCTCGCGGGCCTGGTTGGCGGCGAGGGTTCCGTTTTCCATGAGGATGAGGAGGGCGCGGAGTTTTTGCGGGGGGACGGGGCAGTCCGCGATGGCTATGCCCTGTTCGTTGAGGGTGCCTAACAAATTGTTGATGATGAAATTGGCGGCTTTTTTGCCGGGGACGGCGGGATCGGTGGTGGCTTCGAAATAGGCGGCGAGGTGTCGGTCTGATGAGAGGACGGAGGCGTCGTAGGGGGTGACGCCGAAATTTTGTTCGAAGCGTGCGGCGAGTTGGTGGGGGAGTTCTGGCACGAGGGGTCGGATTTTTTCCAGCAGCGGTGCGGTTTCGATGGGGAGAAGATCGGGGCAGGGGAAGTAACGGTAGTCGTGGGCGTCTTCCTTGGTGCGCATGAGTTGGGTTTCGCCGCGGTCGTCGTCCCAGCGGCGAGTGGATTGGATTTGCGGGATGCCTTTGTCGAGTTCTTCGGTTTGGCGTGCGATCTCGAAGTGGATGGCACGGCGGATGGCTGAGATGGAGTTGAGGTTCTTGAGTTCGACCTTGGAGCCTAACGGATCTTCCGTTTTCTTGCGGAGAGAGATGTTGACGTCGCAGCGGAGTTGGCCTTTTTCCATGTCGGCATCGGAGACGTCGCCTTGTTGAAGGATCATCTGGAGGGAGCGGAGGTAGGCGAAAGCTTCTTCGGCGGATTCGAGGTCCGGCTCGGTGACGATTTCCATGAGCGGTGTGCCGGCGCGGTTGAAGTCGATGAGTGAGGAGTTGCCGAGGTGGGTGGATTTGGCGACGTCCTCTTCGAGGTGGATGCGGTTGAGGCGGACGATTTTACCGGGGTTGGCGATGTTTTTGCGATGATCGGTGGGGTAGCAGTGTTCGTAGAGGGGGACGCCGCCGTTGATGCATAGGGGGAAATCCATCTGGGTGGTCTGATAGTTTTTCGGCATGTCCGGATAGAAGTAGTTTTTGCGGTCCCAGCGGGAGATTTCCGGGGATCCGCAGCCGAGCATGAGTCCGGTGAGGAGGGTGCGTTCGATGGCCTCGCGGTTGAGGACGGGGAGGGCGCCGGGGAGACCGAGGCAGACGGGGCAGGTGTTAGAGTTTGGTTCGTCGCCGAAGGAGGTGCGGCAGGCGCAGAACATCTTGGTCCGGGTTTTGACCTGGGCGTGGACTTCGAGGCCGATGGTGACTAGGTAGGACATGGTGGGTAGAAGCAGAAAGGGTGGGATCGGATGGATCAGTTTTGGAGTTGATCGATGAGTTTGCGGACTTCGGGGTCGTTGGCGGCTTGGTTGAGGAGAGGGTGGCGGAGGAGTGTGCTGAAGCGGCCTTCGCGTGCGAGGCGTTGGAGTTCGGGGTCGTCGACGATGATGGCGCGAGGGTAGGGTTTTCCGGTTTCGGGGTCGATGACGGGTTCGGCATCGGAGCGAGTGGCGATGAGCTTGGCGAGGGAGAGTCGTGAAGGTTCGGCCAAGGGATCAAGGAATTGGAGTAGGGCAGGGGGGATGAGGCCTTCGACGTTGACTTTGAGGCTCTGGATGAAGGCGGAGGGCGTGGTTTTTCCGGCACCGGCGGATTGTTCGGCGTAGGCGCGAACTTCGGCTACAGAGCCGATGTGGTGGACGAGAGTGGCTGCGGTGATCCAGAGGAACGTGGTGGGGATGAGGGCGAGGGTGATGAGTTTGAGGCGGCTTTTGCGAGGTGGAGGGTCGCCATTTTCGCCTGGTTTGCCGAAGGGGCGGACGATGAAGCGGGTGATGGAGCGGAGGAGGAAGAAGGCGGCGAGGAAGGCGACTGCGGGTAGGCCCATGGAGATCCAGGCTTCGGGTTTTCCGGTCCATTCGATGGCGAGGGCGGGAGCGAGTTGCCAGACGTGGAATCCGACCCACGCGCTGATGCAGAGGACGCCGACCCCAACGAGCATGCGGGTCATGCCGCGGAGTAGGACAAAGCCGGCGCAAACCGCGAAGATGATCAAAGCGGAGGTGCCGAGGCTGAGCTGCGGGATGGAATCGGGGGCCATTGACGGATCGCCGTGGGGATTGGAGACCCAGAAGGTGATTGATAATCTGGCAAAGGGCAAACTTTAGGAGCGCGGCCGTGCATGCATTTGGCTGGCGTATACTAGGGTTGGGTTAGTCGGACTCGGAGGTCGCGGAGGGAGAAGAGGTGGTTGTTGGCGGGTTTTGCTGGGCCTTTGAGGGGGCGGGCGCCGGTTTTGCGGGTGGAGGGGAAGCGGTGGCGGGCGGCTTGGAAGGTGTCGTTGACGAAGGCTTTGCTGCCGATGACGGCACCGTCGGTGAAGTAACGGA